>NZ_JBIYDB010000007.1:0-174934 GCF_044908325.1 Arthrobacter sp. GAS37 | reverse complement strand
GAACTCTACCTGCCCAGAACCTGGGCCGATGACCGGGAAAGATGCGCCCGGGCGGGGATCCCCACGACCAGGGAATTCTCCACGAAACCGGTACTGGCCGCGGACATGATCGACCGGGCCCTGGATGCCGGGATCCGGGCCCGCTGGGCCGCCGGGGACGCTGTCTACGGACAGCATTCGGGGCTGCGCCGCCGTCTGGAAGCCAGAGGTTTGCATTATGTGCTGGCCGTTCCCATGAACCAAAACATCATCACCCCCACCGCCGGCATCGGCGAGCAATGGCGCGCCGATAGACTCATCGCTTCGCTGCGTGCCAATGCCTGGCGGACCCGGACCGCCGGGGCCGGGACCAAGGGCGACCGCCGGTATTCCTGGGCACGAACCCGGATCAACGGACCCGCTGAAACAGGGGAACACTGGCTGCTGGCCCGCCGCTCCCTGAAAGACCCCGGCGATCTGGCGTACTACATCTGCCATGGCCCGACCCGGGTCTCGCTGGCCGAGCTGGTGCGGATCGCCGGCGCCCGCTGGGCGATCGAGGAAACCTTCCAAACTTCCAAGGGAGAAACCGGACTGGACCACTACCAGGTCCGCCAATACACCGGCTGGTACCGCCACATCACCCTCTCCATGTTCGCCCACGCCTTCCTGACCGTGATCCGCTCCAAAAAAGGGGCCCTGCCGCCGGAAACGGCGAACTGATCCGGCTCTCACTGCCCGAAATCAGGCGCCTGCTCGTCCGCCTCGTCTGGCACCGGACCACTGCCCCCGAACACGTCTTGGAACACTCAACCTGGCGGCGAAAACACCAACACCGCGCACGACATAGTCATTACAAGGCCCGCGGACACACCCTATAAACGCGACTGTAGTACTAGGACACAAAGCGCCCACCGAATCTCATCGACAGTGCTCACATAGCGTGCCTGATGCCTCGTCGGATACAGCATCCCAGTCTTTGCCTGCGTCGCCAGAGGTCGAAAAAGTAACGCAAACGTTGTGTCCTTTACGTAGACCGTGGACCCGGTCCATGAAACATGGCACGCCGGGGTGGGAGGGCGGCAAAATCGTTTATGAGCGTCCACAGCTGCACCTCCTCAAATGGGGGTGTCTGATGGACACTGCCACCGGCCGCCGCAGCTGCGTAGCGTGGTGGATGTGGACAGAAGAGACGAAATCCGTGAATTCCTGATCTCGCGTCGAGCGAAGGTCAGCCCGGAACAGGCCGGCATCCCCACATACAGGGAACTGCGCCGGGTGCCGGGGCTGCGCCGTGAGGAAGTGGCGCATCTCGCGGGGGTGAGCACGGATTACTACACCCGACTGGAACGCGGCAGTATCCGCGGCGTCTCTGACGCTGTGCTCGAGGCCGTGTCCTCGGCCCTTCAGTTGGACGAGGCTGAGCGGGCGCACCTGATGGATCTGGCAAGGACAGCCAACGCGCCGTCGCCGCGGGCGGCACGCCGGCCACCGCAGCAGAGAGTCCGTCCCGGAGTCCTGCGCCTGCTGGACGGGATGACCGCAGCGGTCGCCATCGTCCAGAACGGACGTTCGGACGTGCTGGCCGCAAACCTGCTGGGCCGCGCGCTGTACGGGCCGGTGTTCAGCTCCGCCGCACAGTTCAACTCAGCTGCACAACTCCACCCCGCCGAAAAGTCGGGACCGGGGACCCCCGCCCGGCTGCCGAACCAGGCCCGCTATCTGTTCCTCGATCCGGGCGCGGGTGACTTCTACCCCGACTGGCGCGCTATCGCGGCGACCACGGTCGCGATGCTGCGCCTGGAAGCGGGGCGGAACCCCGATGACCGGGCGTTGAACGAGCTGGTCGGGGAGCTGACGACGCGCAGCGCGCTGTTCGCGGCCCTGTGGGCCGGGCACGACGTGCGGATCCACACCACGGGCACGAAACGTTTCCATCACCCGCTCGCCGGGGACTTGTCCCTGCAGTTCGAGACGCTGGACCTTCCCGGCGACGAGGGGCAGACCCTGTTCACCTTCACCGCGGAGCCCGGCTCCGCGTCCGAGAACACGCTGGCGTTCCTCGCCAGCTGGGCGGGAACGCCTCCCGAAACAACCACCGCCGGCCCGGCCGGTGGAACCACCACCCCCGGCCCGCGCTCCCCCGCGCAGCCAGGAACACATATCCAAGGAAAGACAGAACCATGACTGAACAGAAAACCAGCCCGGAACAGACCAGCACAGAACAGCAGGAAGACATGACCGGGAAAAAAGTCTGGTTCATCACCGGAGCGGGCCGTGGCATGGGCACCGACATCGCGAAGGCGGCCCTTGCCGCCGGCCACGCGGTCGTCGCCACCGGCCGCAACCCGGAAAAAGTCACCCAGGCCATCGGCGAGAACAAGGACCTGCTGGCCGTGAAACTCGACGTCACCGACCCCGCCGCGGCGGAAGCGGCCGTGCAGGCCGCCGTCGACCGCTTCGGCCGGATCGACGTGCTCGTCAACAACGCCGGCAACTTCTACGCCGGATTCTTCGAAGAAATCACCCCCGAGGACTTCCGGGCACAGATCGAAACCACCATGTTCGGGCCCATGAACGTCACCCGGGCTGCCCTGCCGGTCCTGCGCACCCAGCGCTCGGGCCTGGTCGTCACGATCTCCTCGACCGCCGGCATCGCCGGAGGGGAGTTCCTGAGCGCCTACGCCGCGTCCAAGTTCGGCGTCGAGGGCTGGGCCGAGTCCCTCGCACCCGAAATCGCCCCCTTCGGGATCCGCACCATGCTCGTCGAACCCGGATTCTTCCGCACCGAACTGCTCACCCCCGAATCCACAAGCTACGCCGAATCCACCATCGCCGACTACGCCGAACGCACCGAACAGACCGTCACGGCGTGGAAGAGCATGAACGGCCTGCAGGGCGGGGACCCCGCCAAACTCGCCGACGCCCTGATCCAACTGGCCGAACTGGAGCAACCACCGCTGCGCTTCGCCGCCGGCGCCGACGCCGTGGAAACCTTCGAACAACGCGCCACGGCGCTCCAGGACCAGGCCGACGCCCACCGCGAACTCTCCAGCAACCTCGCCCACAACGACGCCTAACACCAGCCCCCACCCGCCGGCCTCGCTCCCCTTTACCTCCGGGGGCGCGGGACCGGCCGGCCGGGACCAGCCCTGCCCGAATCACTGCCACTACAGATCCGCTGAGCGCCAGTGGCTACCGGATGCCCAAAACCGGCCCCACTATTTGGAGGAAAACACCCCATGACAGCAAAACTGAGCGGAACCGCCGCCCTGATCACGGGGGCCAGCAGCGGCATCGGCGCCGCGACCGCACGGGAACTCGCCGCACTCGGCGCGTCCGTCGCGATCGTTGCTCGACGCCGGGACCGCCTCGAAACCCTCGCCGCCGACATCGAGAACGACGGCGGCACGGCGCTCGTCATCGAAGCCGACATCACCGACCGCGCCCAGGCCCAAGCCGCCGTAGAGAAGACCATCGAACGGTTCGGACAACTGGACATCCTGGTCAACAACGCAGGCCTGATGCTCCTGGGCCCGGTCCTCGGCGCGGACCCCGAAGACTGGGACCGCATGATCTCCGTCAACGTCCAGGGCCTGCTTCACACCACTCACGCCGCCCTGCCGCACCTGCTCAAAGCAGCCGAAAACAGCCCGCGCCAGGTCGCCGACATCGTGAACATCAGCTCGATCGCCGGCCGCGTGGCCTGGAATGGCTACGGCGTCTACAACCTGACCAAGTTCGGCGTCAACGGCTTCACTGAATCCCTCCGCCAGGAGGTCACCCGGCGCCACGTCCGAGTCGGTGTCCTGGAACCGGGCGGCGTCGACACCGAGCTGGCGTCGCACAACACCCCCGAGGTCCAGAGCGGGATGACAACGCCGTTCTACGAACAGACCGAAGTCCTCGCCTCTGCGGACATCGCCGACGGCGTCGCCTACATGGTCACCCGGCCCCGCTACGCCTCAATCGCCGAGCTGTGGATTATGCCCACCGACCAAGCCTAACCCCCGCGATGGATTGGATCCACCCATCGTGACGACCACAGCCACCCCGCCTACGGGCACCCGTTCGTCCCTGCTACCCCTCGTCGTGCTCAGCCTGTGTGGCTTCACCAGCATCACCACCGAACTGTTGCCTTCCGGGCTGCTGACCCGTATCGCCTCTGACCTTGGCACGGGGATCGCCGGGGCCGGGTCCCTGACCTCGGTGTACGCGGCCGCGATCGTTGTTACCGTCCTGCCCCTGACTCGGTTCACGATCCGGGTCCCGCGCCGGGTATTGTTCGCGGCGATCCTGTCCGTCTTCGCCGCCGCGAACATCCTCGTTGCCCTCAGCGCGACCGTGCCGATCGCGATCACCGGGCGGGTCCTGGCAGGGGTTGCGCACGGGCTGCTGTGGGCCATCATGGTCCCCATTGTCGGGAGGATCACCAACCCGGCACGGGCGGCGGGCACGCCGCTGGGAACCCTGCTCGGCCAGGCACTGGGCTGGCGCACGGCGTTCCTGATCCTGGCCCACTTCGCCGTCCTGACCTACATCGCCCCGTTCCTGGAACACGCAGGCCTGGGGGACATGGTCGGCGCCGGGCTCGCCATCCTGGGAATCGCCGGGCTGGCAGGAGTAGCCCTGGCCGGACGCGTGCCCCGTCGTGCCCTGTTCGCAGGTCTGCTGAGCGCACCGACGCTGATCGTCGCAGGCCTCCTCGGCCTGGGGGTGCTGCCCATGAACCTGGCCACCGCCCTCGTGCTCCTCAGTATCTGGGGAGCCGGATACGCCGCCGCGGCAGTCTTCGACCAACAAGTCGTCTTCATCGTCGGCCACGAGGCCCCCGATACCGTCACAAGCCTCTCGGTCGTCGCGATCCAGCTCGGCATCGCCCTGGGCGGACTCACCGTCGAGGCCCTCGGCGTGGCCTGGATCCCGGTTACCGGAGCGGTCTTCGCCGCCGTGTCCGTGGCCCTGCGCTCGCCCCTGCGCCGCTACCTACCCCGCCACACTCCGACAACCCACCAGATCTGACCACCCGGGTGCGAGTCACCGAATCAATCACAGAGGAGAAAAGCACAATGGAATACACACGTGTGGGCTCATCAGGCCTGAAGGTCAGCCGCATCTCCATGGGAACCATGGGGTACGGGGACGGCTCCCGGGAGAAATGGGCGATCGACTACGATGCTGCCGCGCCGTTCTTCCGGCAGGCCCTTGACCTGGGCATCACCTTCTGGGACACCGCAAACATCTACAGCTTCGGCGGTTCCGAGAAGATCGTCGGCCGCGCGATCAAGGAACTCACCCGCCGTGACGACATCGTCCTGGCCAGCAAAGTCCACCAGCACATGCACGACGGCCCCGGCGGATCCGGGCTCTCCCGCAAAGCCATCATGGAACAGGTGGACGCTTCCCTCACCCGGCTCGGCACCGATTACATCGACCTCTACCAGATCCACCGCTACGACCCGGAAACACCGGTCGGAGAAACCATGGAGGCACTCCACGACGTGGTCAAGGCCGGCAAGGCCCGCTACCTCGGCGCGTCCAGCATGTTCGCGTGGCAGTTCGCCAAGATCCAGTACGCCGCCGAAGCCAACGGCTACACAAAACCCCGGCAACGGTAGAACGCATGAACCGAAACTACGCCGGATCCCCTCAATACATGAACGACCCCCGCGCGTTCCCGGGCGGAGCAAACCTTTCACAATTCCCGGACACCCTGATCCTCAACGCCGAATACGACACACTACGTGCGTCCGGCGACGCGTTCGCATCAGAACTGGCAGCCCACCACGTGCCCGTCGAAAACGAACACCTACCAGGAACACGGCACGGATTCCTGAACCGGCCAGCGACACCTGCAATGACCACCGGCCTTGACCGCATCGCGTCATGGCTCCAGACACGGGCGCGATCCCTCGTGTAGCCCGGAGCACGCACGTGCGTTGACGGCATGTACGTCGAAGACTCAAGGGCGGACCGCCATGGGCACTTCCATAAAGCAGACGTAAGTGTTGACACTGTCCACGCCCCCTTTTGGCAGGACGAGCGGTCAGGCACAGCTCCCCATTACGACCAGAAGCAGCTTTCCAAGAAACGTCCGCGCCAAAGTCGGTTTCGTCATGCTGGATCCGGAATCCTGAACTGGTGTTGGCCATCCACAACCGACCGGACAGAACCGAAACGAGGAACCGCAAAACCCCACCCCAGAGCAGGCAGAGGGTCCACCAGCCAGGACACTGAACCCGCCACCCACACACCTGAACAGGCCACCGCGGCAGCCAGGCACCAGCCGCAACCAGCGTCAGAGGGACTCGATCAGAATCAATGTACACACGTTAAAGCAAAAACCCCCTCTGACGAGGGGGAATGCTGTGCCCGAGGTGTGACTCGAACCGCATTCCGGGCCTTGAAAACGGTAATACTGAAATTGGTCTTGAACCGGTGTGACTCACTTGAAAACTGACGTGCCTGCGGGTGCTGTCTTCCCTGTGATCTGTCCGCCGGTTCAAGTTCCGCTATAAGCACGTTGAGCCAGGCGGACATGACTTCATAGGAGCCTGATTCGACCAGTCCCATTACCGTTTTGTCTGCCCACCTGGCCCACGTGCCCGTCAACTAATCACTGGTACCTGAGGGGCAGTTTCCATTTTGGCAAAAGAACCGCTAAATGTCTTCGTCGGCGTCGACACGCATGCCGATACTCACCACGTCGCCATCATCAGCGAGTACGGCAAACCTCTGGCCGATCAGGAGTTCCTCGCCGTGGGCTCCGGATACCGCAAAATCCTGGACTTCATTGCCAGTCATGGAACGGCTGCCGCGGTGGGGGTCGAAGGAACCGGCTCATAAGGTGCCGGGCTGTCCAAGGTGCTCCGCAGCGAAGGGCTCACTGTCCTGGAGGTCAACCGGCCGAACCGGGCTCAGCGTCGCCTGAAAGGCAAATCCGATCCCCTGGATGCCTACCAGGCAGCCCAGTCAGTACTGGCTCAACGAGGCCTATCGACCCCGAAAGCCAAAGACGGACCCGTCGAATGCCTGCGGATCCTACGTACCGCGCGCTCTTCGGCGATGAAGGCCCGCACGGCAGCAGTCAATCAGATCAAGGGTCTCCTCGTGTCGGCACCGGACGCTCTCCGGGCGAAATACAGGGGGATGGCCACTCCTGCCATGATCACCGCCCTCCACCGGAGCAGGCAGTCAGGCCATATGGCCGACCCGGAATACATGACGGCCCTGACCTTGAAAACCCTGGCCACCCGTTACCAGGCGTTGGCCGAGGAAATCACCGCCGCCGATGCTGCCCTGCAAGAAATCCTCGATTCCTATGCGCCCTTGCTCTGCGACCTCGCAGGCGTAGGACAGGACGTTGCCAGCCAGCTCCTCGTCACCGTGGGAGACAACCGGGGACGGATCGGAAACGAAGCCCAGTTCGCGGCACTCGTCGGGGTTGCACCCGTCCCGGCATCGTCAGGAAAAACGACCCGCCACCGGCTCAGCCGAGGTGGTGACCGCAACGCAAACCGTGCCCTGCATCAAGTGGTGCTGACCCGCATGGCTTCGTGTCCACGCACGAAAAACTATGTCAGTAAACGCACCACGGAAGGAAAAAGCAAGCGAGAGATAATGCGTTGTCTCAAACGCTACGTATCCCGTGAAATATACCGACAGATATTCAACCCGGTACCGGCACCGGGCATCACCGACCTACGCCAGAAACGCAAAAGCCTCGGGTTGACCGTCAATGCGGTCGCCGGCGAACTCAGCCAATGGCCCTCCGTTATCTCCCGCATCGAACGAGGCCTCATGCGCAACGACGACCTCGCAACAAGCTACAGGAAATGGCTCGAGGAGCAGGGCACTCAAAAAACGAATTGACAACCATAGGAACATCACTGGGAACTCCCGAAAACATAGGCGGTACGAGCCAGTCCGACCGATGTACGACCCAGTCCGACGGAAAAAGTGTTGACACTGTCAACACTTCCTTTTTGCCCGTTGTGAATCCGTTCCCTGCGAAACCAAGGGGTGCATGAGTACTTGTCCAGGTTGTCGGGTCAGACGATCTGGATCCGCTCGTCGCCGAGTTCAACCTCGACACGAAGTCGGCCGCCGACAGCTTCAACGTATTTCCGCAATGTATCGACCTGGGCGCGGTCAATGTCGCCGTGCTCGATGCGGGACACCCTGTTCTGGCTGACGTGCAGACGCGCAGCCAGCTCGACCTGCGTCAGGTCGGATGCCTCCCGGAGCTCGCGAAGCCGGTAGGCCCGGACTTCATCGAGCAGGAGCTTCTTGTGGGCGTCCACAGCAACCCGGTCAACAGGCCGCTTGGCCAAGATTTCCTCGATAGTCTTTGCCATTACGATCCTCCTTTCAGAATCCTCAGATGATCATCGAACAGCTCATCTGCAATCGGGATATTTGTTTTGTACCACTTGCTCCAGTTACCTGCATTGTCGCCCGCAACGAGCAAAATCGCATGCCGCTCAGGGTCGAAGGCAAACAGGATCCGCAGTTCCGACCGGCCGCTCGACCCCGGGCGCAGTTCCTTCATGTTCTGATGCCGTGAACGGACCACCGTGTCGACGAGCGGCCTGCCAAGCTGGGGACCACGCTCAGCAAGAAGCTCCAACGCGGCGATCACCTGCTCGTACGAGTCCTATTCGAGCCCCAACAGCCACGACTCCACCAGACCTAAGTCGACTTTCCCCACCAAAGCCATGATACAACCCACAGGTTTTACAACTCAAGAGGTATAACCACGGAGAGCAGACTCGCCTAACCAGGCTTCAGCTTGTCCTAAGGAGTTTCAAGACACCTCGATGAGACAGCTACGACCCTGAATCGGTGGGAAATCGGGGCCATGACCGCATCCCCTCATAACTAGAGTTTCTGAGGCGCCTGACCCGGGCTGAGACGACGCCTGCCGCACGTCCGGACGTCAGGATGTCGCCGAGTTAGTCGAACTTCAGTGACAGCAGCATCCGGGCGACCGACTCATGGTCGGGGGACTTCAGCCACGCCTGGGCCTCATCCATGGTGTTGAAATACCGAAAAGAACTCCATTGCGCAACGATGGAATGGCCAAGTGGCGTCTCAATCTTATGGAGTCCTCCGAAGTTCGCGCCCACTGACGCAGGAGGCGTAGAAGTGTCTGCGAGCTGGGTTATCGCCAATACAGGCTTTTCCCAGCCCAGTTGGGCGTCCTGACCCGCCGACTTTATCTCCCGAGAGTCCAGCGCGAAAGACTGCACCTGCAAGCTACAGGTCGTACAAACTTTGGCCGACGCTTGCAGGTTGCCTCTGCCATTGACCGGCGGCTGCACAAGGTGTGTCGGAATGGTCGTCGGCGGTACCGGCTCGAAATCAAGTGGGAAGGACAACTCTGCCAGTACCTGGCCACGCTCGTCTTTTACTTGGACCTGATGGTTCAAGTAGGCAGCCGTGACGTTCCATTCCGGGCGATAGTTGAACTTGAAGTGAATCTGGTCAGAGGGCCCCGCGAAGTAATTGTCCGGTGTCGTTCCGTCGAATTGTCTCTCCAGACCAAAGTCGCCGACATTCATGTCGCGGATGAATTGTGCTGCGTCGGCGAGTGCCTCCTTGCTGGTCGGCAAGGCACCATGGTTACACGGACCTCCGATGAAGTTCAGGACCGTAGCCCATGAAGACATCGCAATGCCGGCCTGGCCTGAGCTCCTCTCGTCCAGATATGAGTTATCCGTGACCAGGTCAAAGAATCCAAGCTGGAGGGCATGTGCATTGATCTCCGAAGCTGTGAGCTGGCAGACTACCTTCTTTTCACCCAAGTAGGCACCTATGGGGCTCGATCCTTGGAAGGAGCCCGGGTATCCAAGGGCCGACTCAGTCGGAACAATACTGTCCCCGACATCAATTTCGGCGGCATCACGCAATTTGAGGCCGAAAAACGTGACCGCGACGTTGACCTGACCGGCCACAGATGCGATTTTTTGCCCCGACTGAACATAAGGGACCGGGGCGCATGGCGCGGGGTGAGGGAAGGCAAGGCATTTGGAGGCGGGAGAATCATTTGGAGGAGTGGAGACCTTATTCCATTCGGGAACGATGCCTCCCCTGAATTGTGGGGAAACTCTGGAGATGGTCTCATCAAGGGTTGCCAGCCCGCCGTAAAAAGGCGTCCCTTGATGTGGCGTGCCCAGGGTCACGATGCCGACCAAGGCGTCCGAACGTCCGTCTGCAGCGAGATAAGTTGTTGCTGCACGGCTCACCAAACCACCCATCGAGTGAGCTACCACGGCCACTTGACCTGCGCCGAATCCTGCTTTGCTCGCATCCGAGAGGTGCTCGATGAGTTCGGCTAGACACCCGCTGATCTTCTCTTCTGCCCCCCACGTGGTGTTCGCCCAGCCATAATCAAAGGTGAATACCTGATAACCGTCGCCCAGGGCTTTGGCGAGCAGCGGTACAGTTTCACGCTCGGCGGCTGCACCGGTCGCCGTCCATCCGTGAACGTACACGACCGGAATCCCTCGGATTTCGCTTATGGAGTCCGCTGACTGCGATGGACAGGTCCTGACAGTAGTAGCGGCTTGTGATGGCGCGGCAATTAAACCTGCCGCCAGCAAAAGAATAAGGACCGCAAAGCCAGCGATGTACTTCTTCATCGGACAGGCTCCTCATAAACAACAACGAGGTGCCCGCTACTGTCCCTTAGGAACCCAACTCGCCACGACAGTCCGGTTGTATCCCTTGCAACCATCTCCCATCCTGGCCCGTTGTCCAACTGGTGAAGCGTTGAGGTATCGAGCTTGATGTCCATCGCTTTCAACTTCTCGAGAGTCCCAGGATCCACCGCCTCGCCGCTGGGCTCTCCGAGGATCGAAAGGATCGCCTTCGAATCACCGGACGATATAGCTCGCTGGAGAGCGAGCAGCTCCTGATCGGTAGGTGGCGACTGGTTGACCGGTGAGCTCGACATTGTTGGAGTCGCTGCAGCTTCACCTGCACCATCCCTCAAGATGAAGGCCCACACTCCGATGCCGCCGACCAGAACAAGCACCAAAATTCCAAAAAGGAACCTCAGCCGTCGCCCCATTTCTCCCCCCCGTTCTGATAACAAAGCCTGGACTGACTATAAGGGCCGCCACCAGCATTTCGGGTCGATTCGGAAATAGTGGCAGAAGTTACGGGGCGGCTCGGAGAGGAGCAAGCTTGGAAGAAGGAAGAACTAGGCTGAACATCCCAACTCGCGATGAGACCGGTGTACAAGGCGCCCCCTTAAAACCGCGTTCCGCGGCACCCGTCGAGCCAGTCGGCACCGGATAATCTGCCTCGCTACGCTCTTCGACGGGGAGGACAACAACCTTAGGGCCAGTCGGTGCAGCACGACAGGGAGGTGCCCGCATGCCTCCCGAGCGCGGGACGTGTTTCAACCATCCCGGGCGCAATTGCGCGACAAAGTCACGTGCGCCGGCTAGGATGGCTTTCTCGGCGTGGTGGTAACACGTCACAGCGAAAAGGCCTGGTCGAGGTCAGGTCGAGGTTTTCTGTCTGGATGGAGCTCAGGCACACGAAGGGGGTCGCTGTACCAAGTATGCGGGCCATTGACGCCCATGCTCTCCCATATCTTCTGAGTTCTGTGAAGCCCCCTGGCCCGTATCCGACACTGAACTGGCGGTCATCACCTATTGGTGCAGATGTATGACGCAGCAATGCCCTTCAAGGACACTCAGCACTTCGGTTGTGGCTAGGGTAGGTTTTCCCCTCTGGCATTCCGTCCCCACTCTGAGTGGGCCGAACTCGCTCTGCCGATTCGGAGCCAGCAGTCTGTGGATCGCCCAACGGCCTTTCTACCCTCGCATAGCTGAGCCGAAATACGTGGTCCGGCACCGGCCAACTGTTGCAGCGATCATCGGTAACGATCCAGTCCCCTGGCTCTGCTGTCGCTTCCCCTTCAAGGCTTTTGACGTACTCCCTCGCCATTGTTTGCCGTGCTGTCACAAGTCCACGTCGACAAAAGGTGCCCTCACTAATTGCCTCATACAACTTCTCGAACTCGACTGCTGCAACTGTGCGTTCTCCACCCTCTGGCGAGCTGACAATCCAATCGCCCACTTCGCCAGACAACCGGTCGCCTTGGCTCGATTGCCAGGTGTGGGCCTCCGTCAGCTGTCTCGCCGCCACCTCACCGACACGCTGGTATCTCACCTCCGAACGCACAGGCACGATGCCGAAGGCGCGAAGAACCTCAAGCGATCGTCGCACGACCTTCTCCTTGTTCCAGCTATGCAGACCGCGCTTGCCGCCCAACGCCTTGCTGTCTTCCGGGATGGCACGGTCTCGGATTGGAGTCCCCTTGGCATCAATAGGAATTCCGGTCTCCCACATCCTGATGTTGCGATTCACCCTTTTCTCATCTTCCTGGGTGAGTCTGGCGATTTTGGCGTCCTCGGACTCGTCTTCTGGCGGATCACCTATGTCGCCTGACCAGCCGTTCTCAATCCGGAGTTTCACCCAGCGCTCATGCTCACTGCGTGCAAGCATCGTCAGTTCTTCATCGTCAGGTACTCCTCCCTCAATAGGCCCGTATGGCGACCAACTCCGGCCTGACTTCGGACACCACCAAGTCGCTAGGAGGTGTCGAAGCTGTCTGAGGTTGTCTTCACGAACGAATTCGGGGGCTCTCTGGCCCGCAGGTTCACCTGTGTCTCCCCACGGTTGTCGAGCCGGACGACCGTCCGAGCCGTTCTCCTTGATGTACGCCCCGTGCAGATGACGGGCCAGGCGAGTCCATCCGTCCTCTGGAGCCGCCATACGGGATTCACCTGCGCTCGTCAATATCGTCCTGTGCAGCATCGGCCCAAAGCGGGTGACGAGCGCCCTCCGCGTTTCCCCTACACGCTCGAGCGACTCAATTCCCCTAGCTTCTGGGTCCAGAGCGAATACTCTAGCTTGGGGGTACATCCGGGCTAGGCGTGCAGCGGCGCCCGCTGTCTCGTGGGTAGCCTCGCAAATTACCAGCGCGGTTGATCCAGCTGGTTCGCCTTGCAGCACGGCGCCGACTGAGTCTTGCCAGTATTCCTCGCGGACCTCAAC
This sequence comes from Arthrobacter sp. GAS37, assembly GCF_044908325.1. NCBI lineage: Bacteria > Bacillati > Actinomycetota > Actinomycetes > Micrococcales > Micrococcaceae > Arthrobacter > Arthrobacter sp. GAS37. The sequence goes on along the minus strand of NZ_JBIYDB010000007.1, from coordinate 161,881 downwards.
CACGTCGGTTCCCAGGGCCGCCGACGTCGGAGGCCCGGAGCGCCTCCATTCCTCGAGCACATGGCGGGCACGTTTCCCTACGAGGACAATGCGAAGCGGCAGATCGTGAGTCGGAACGCTTGTGACCGTGACGCCCGTTCGCTCCGCGCGGGCCAGATCTACCATGGACCAGGCACGCCAAGCGATGGCATCAAGTAGTGCAGTTACCAGCCCGCTATCACCTTGGATCAGCAACGTCTGGCACCCCGTTGAAGCGAGATCGTCCACAAGTTCTCTCGCTACGAGTTCGTCCGTGGAGATCGCGTCGATGAACCCGTGGTCCGCGGAGGGGTGGGCGAGTCGGAAGTCGAGCGCCTCGCGGGCATCGTCCAGCCGGGCGGTTAGCCGCGGGATGACTCGTGCCGAGTCTTGAAGCTCCGTTCCGTCGAGTGCCCGCGTTGCTGCGTCGATGATGCGGAGATTCACGTGTTGTCGCTCTGTTACTGCGAAGAGTCGACGGAGGCTGGGGACTCTCTCCCCCGGTCGCCATAACCGGCGGTGAGTGAGAATTGGTCGAAGAATAGCCGGGTCTGTGGCGTTGCCCACGATCGCAATCGCCCCCGACGCTGCCACATCAGCCACGAGCGGATTGAGTGCATCGTCGTACAAGACGACGACACGTGTCCGCGGCCGACGGCCTCTCCCGGCCCACCGGGGATCGCAATCCGTCTGGGGGTTAGCTTCATCGAGAAGTGCCTGCACTAAGGGCTCCGACATCGGAGTCAACCCCACGACCAAATCGACGTCGCGAGCCCATTTGACTGCGAAGCGCGAAAGTACGTGGCGCGATAGCAGCACGACTACTGTGGCGGCGCTGGTAAAGGTGGCTCCAATCGTAGCAAAGCGCGCCAGGTCCAAGGCCAGGGGAAGCGCGCCGGTGCACGGCGTGGTTGCCTGGGGTCCGATGACAACGCCCTCAAATGCACCGACGAACAGCAGCACGGTGTGAGTGAGCGGCGTTAGGAATGGGACACCACCGCTACACGGCAAGAACGACAAGAACCCGAGGACAATGCCCACGACGGCGAACACGAAAATGACGCTAAGCATACCGGCTGGCGCCCCACCCAGCCCGGGTGGCCCGGCACGCCAAGCGCGTTGCTGACGTGCCCTGGGCGCCCAGAATAGTGCAAGCGATGCGGCCACCAGTGCGACCAGCGTGAGGGAATAGAGAGGATTACCGGGGCCAGGCAGAAACCATGGCGCCGACGGAAGCGCAGCCCAAGGCCACCGGTTCAGCGCCGTCATACCGATCCAGAGTACAAGGGCCGTGGCCGTCAGTGCAGGGCAAAGATAAACGTGCGGACTTATCCAACGTTGCCATAAAGGTATATGGATATTCCGCAAGTCACTCACCTGCACGTCACTTCGCATACGACCCCTTCACCCGTCATACTCCAGCGGACCAATGCCATGGAGGCGAGACGCTAGAAAGTGGCCACGATTCGATCTGTGCTCCAAATCCGAAACCCATCCGAGATGGGCGCGCCTTAGCAAGTTGACTAGAATCGAATACTACTTGCTCCGCACGAAATCATCACCCACGATTCGCGCTTTACGCACCGGTTGCAGAAAGCACCGCCGTAGCGACTTCTCGCCAGAATCGGGGGCTGAGTTCGTTGAGTCCCTTCATCTAGAATGCAAAGCTGCTTGAGTTCAGTTTGCTTTATTACGTGTCTAAGTGAGCCTCTCCAAGTACGCTATGGCAATGACTCAGGGGGAACCGATTTGGATCTATCGCGTCGGAGAAACGTGTGCCGACATCGAGCAACTGGCGAGCGAACTCATAGCACGCGGCAAAACCGTCACCGGGCCCACAGACGACTTGCCAACCATTCCGATCAGCCTGCTTGTCGTTGCGATAGCAGCTGAAGCCTCGGTCGACCAGGAAGCCTTGGAGAGCGAGCTTGATCCTTGGCGCGAGCAGTTGGTACCTGTCGTAGAAGGCTCAGCGGCCTCAGCGATTCTCGGCAAGCTTTCGCAGTTGATCCTTGGCGATCTTCCCATGTCGAAAGTGGTTGAACGGATAGCTCTGCTTTCCGAGGTTGGGGGATCGACCCTCGCAGCGCTGGTCCGCCTTGAAGGCGTTGCGGATCAGTGGATCGGCGCCGGCAGAACCAGCACTAGGCTGTTACGCGGCCCAACCGTCGACGATGCCATGAAGACTATCGGCGCCTCATCGGCTACCGCATCTGCGCACGTCCACGAATTCGTCAGGGCGAGCCTTGAAGCCCGTCGCCGGCGAAGCCTGCTGTTTCGCTCGATTTCCGCCGCCGTCGCCGGCATCCTTGTTACCGGTTCCATCATTGCTCTTGTCCAACGCCAAGATGCGGACGCTTCAGCTGCTCTGGCTCAGACGCGCGCCAGAGCAGCGCAGAGCGTGCGTCTCTCCGGACTTGCCACAACTCTCCTCGGGTCCGACCCAGATCTACCCTGGATCCTGACAGCTCAGGCCCTTCATGAGAGCCTAACCACAGAAGCAGTGTCCGCGGCACGACAAGTCGTTCAGACAGTTCCGGCCCATCGGAGCATAGAACTGCCCGGATTACCACGCTCGATGGCCTCGGATGCAACCACCGGGGCGATCGTGCTGCGCTACGTGGACGGAAGCACCGATGTGCGGGACGGCGCCGACGGTCGCCGGACCCATCATTTCGCTGCGGACCCGGCGGATAGCATCTCTCCGGCCGCGATCGCGCCAGGCGGCAAGGTCATCCTGATCGGGAAGCGGTTCGTCGATGTCGACAGCGGCCATACTGTACGGGCGCTCACGGGAACCTTCTGCGGCTGGGCGGGCACATCAAGTGCTCTGGTGGTCAATCAGGGCGACCTCTCCGTCCTTGACATCCAAACAGGGTCGACAGATCCCACGCACGTAACCCTCAAATCGCCCGATGCCGTCGTATGTTCACTGGCCGCGAAAGCCCCAATTGCGACGCTACTGGATGGAAACCGGGTCCTCTCGGTAGACCTGCGCACCGGCGAAGCTCTAGCTCCCGCAACCGTAGAGGTGCCAGATAGAAAGGTGGGTATCGCCACCAGTGATGACGGATCGACGGTTTACGTCGCCCTTGAGGCGGGCGCAAAGGGCTTCCAGCGTACGAACAACGGGCTGGTCGCCACACATGTCTCAGGGCATGGGGAAATGGTTGTCAGTAGCGGAAGTAACTGGCTTGTCGGATTCAACATGCTTCAGACCACGCAGGTCGGGGTAAGCTCCGGAACCATATCCGAACAGTATCTCGCCCACCGGGGGCCGATCACTGGGATTGGCGCCCTGCCAGGAGGCCGCACGGCGACATGCGGCGCCGATCAATATCTACGTCTCTGGGAAGCCCCACCGGCCATCGCCTACCCCGAACCCGCAGGAGGCCAGATTCTCAGCACATTTGCCACGTCGGAGCCGTTAACCAGGGTGTTTTACCGACCCCAGGTCGCCTTATCCAAGGATGGCAGCACCATCACGGTTTCGGATCCAGATACTGGGGCTGTTGACGTGCTCGACTCTTCAAACCTGACAAAACTGAGGGCAGTCTTCCCCGGTTCCATGTTCGGAAGTGTTCCCGTTACAGATCAGAGGGCTCTCGTCTTCAATCAGCTCGCTGGGCGCGGCGATTTCTATGTCGTCGATGTACCGGCCGGCAAGGTCGTATGGCGTTCCAGCGTCGGGAATCTGCTCACCGGTTTCATCATTGGAACTGCCAGCGACGACGGAGCCCGGGCCGCCTTCGCCAGCCCGCAGGGCATGGTCTCAAAAGGCGCTGATGGTTCGCAGGAAAGCACCCAGTTCTCTCCATCCAGTACCCCGATCTGGGTTGGATTGGTCGGCGGCACCGCCATCGCAGTCACCAGCGGCGGTACGGTCTACCGTGAGAAGGCCTCCCCGACCTCACTTTCAGAGCTCGGGTCCCCAGCGGTGGCAGCCACCGCCGGACCGACTGGCGATGTCTTCATTGTCAGCTCGAACGGTACCTTGGCAGAACAGGCCGACGGCCAGCTGCGGGTAATCGGCCATCTCAGCACCACGCTGGGCGCGTACGCCATGCGAGTCTCCGAAGACGAATCACGAGTCGCCGTGTTGGGCTCATCCGGCGGGATCATAGTCAGCGCCAAAGACGGAAGCACCATTTTGAATCTCTCGCCGATTGACGACCGGGATTCGCACATCCGGGACGTTGCACTAGGTGGCAATACCGCATGGGAGATCCGAGCTGACGGAGGCGTTTTGAAAGTGCCTCTTACCTCCGAGAAGGAATTATCAGCCTGGCTCGATCACAGTGCGCCGCGGCCTGAAAATGAAACTGAGAACAGGTCGCTTTCAAACCTGACCACCACAATCGGAGCCGACTAGTGGCGGACTTCATGCTGTCCTACGCCTCAGCAGACCGGGACCGAGCGACACTTGTAGCGGACTCGCTTCGGTCTCAGGGATTCAGCGTCTGGATGGATACTGCAGCGAGGGAAGCCGCAGGGCTTGAACTCCCTGGAATTCCCAGCGGCCAGCAGCACTGGCCGACCATCACCGACGCAATCGACGAGGCCTCCACATTTCTTGTCCTGGAGACTCGCGCCTGGCACGCGTCCGAATACTGCAGAAGAGAGCACGAGTACGCTCGCAGCCTCGGAAAGCGTATTGCAGCGCTGGGAATGCCCCATGCTGGTAAACCTATTAAGACAATTGCGCGTGGCCCCGAGGAGGATCCTCAGTGTCTCATCACACTGCTCAGTGCCGGTGACGAGACGGCCGCAATACACGCTCGGCTGGTCAGCGAGTTGAACTCGATCGGAAAAATCGGAACCGGTCGTTCACGCATCAATCGGCCACAGATCAGGGATGCTGAGTTCCTATCCACCGCTCCGCTATCGCAGCTCGGGATGTCTACGAACGACATACTTCAGGAGCGGATTACGCAGCTTCTCCGGGCTGGTCGAAGGCGACGCCGCCAGCTACGGGGCGCCGCGCTCTCATTTCTTGCAATACTGCTGACATTGAGTGTGGTGTCGGTTCTGGCCTGGCAACAAGCCTCGCTCAGCAATGCCGCCGCGAGCGAGCGGGCCAGCTACGTCACGTCCCTGCAATTGGCTCAGCAAGCTCTGCACGCTGACACGACAGCGGCGTCGCTCGACCTCGCACAGCGCGGCGTGAACCTAAGCGACAACGAAGCCACACATGGCGCGCTCAAGGCTGTTCAAGCCAGCGCCTACCGGTCAACCGCCGTCATTACCGCAGGTGTCCCCTCGGCCGCGGCCGTCGCCAACGATGGTCAGACAGCCCTTGTCGTTCAAGGCGACTCACTCTATGTCGTAGAAGCAATAGCCGATGGCGTGGCCAAGATACCTTTCGACGGACGACCAAAGAGTCGACTTGCGATGAGTCCAGATGGACAGACAGGTTACACACTTGACACGTCCAATAATCTCATCTGCATCAATGTGAAGGAACGTCGCGCAACAGTAACGCCTCAGCAGAACGTGATCTCCATAAGCCTCGCTCCCGACGGTGCAATATGGTGGCTCGACAAGGAAGGTGAGCTATTCCGGTCCGAATCCTGCCCCACTGGTGCGAAAACGGCTACGGCGACAGGGATTAACGCGACCATTGCGTTTCTGGTAGCAGATTCGTCTACGCGCCTATTCACGCTCACCGATTCCGGCGAAGTCGAGATTCGCGCCCTACCTGAAGCCGGACGGCCGGTGGGCGCGCCGCTACACCGAACCGTGCTTTCATCGATCCCACTCGAGGGCAGTTCGTCAGTTGGCGATGTCCCTGATCTATCAAAGACTAACGCCATCCTGCAGTGTGGGGACACTATCCACGTTGTCGCCGGCTTCAAGAAGGCCTTAGGTGCTGACGTCCATGTGGCCTTCTCCGCAGACGGCGAGGCAACAAGCCCGAGAACGGTCAGCACGCCGACGGCGGGCATCGGGTGCACCATGAAAGGCCAGGCGTGGGCTGCCCCCACTCTCTTAGACCATGCCATCGCACTCCCAGCCAGCGCGGCATATCCCACCGATGAGATCGATTCCCGGGACAGGCAATCACGGGTTGTCATAGCAAACTCACCGGACAGTGGCCACACCGTCGTTGTTCACCCTGACGGACGCGTAGATTTTCTCACTGTGTCGAAGGAGCGATGGGCTGAGGCCGCAGACCACGCCGCTGTGGCGGTGCCACTCGCGAAAGGGATCGTCATTATCGACACCGATGGTACGGTCAAGCTCAAGACCACGACCGATATCGCACCAATAGGCAGCTTGGGTGCCCCACCAAACCCGGAAACGGCGGCGACGGCAGACACCGCGTATGTGGCTGCGGGAGATAAAGTCTTCGCCATTTCCTCCCACGGAATTTCAAGGTCCGTCGCCCTTCCCGGGCCCGCCCATGCAGTCTCCCTCTCACCAGATAGCCGGACTGTGGTGATATCTGGCCCGGGCTATGTGGACGAACTCGATGCGGACCTCGCCAGCAGCCCGCGACAGCTTAGCGGGGCCGGCCTGCCGGATGGAGAGCTGGTCTCTTCCGTCACCGTAGACGGAACTCGTCGGGTCCTCGGCACAGACTACGGCCGCGTCCTCGTCGCGGACTCGTCTGGTGGGATACTGGCTCAGGCGTCCACCGGAGTGGCCGGAATCACCAAAGCGAGTGTGCTACCCGATCACAACATCGTGGTGGTGGGTGGAGACGGCACGATTAGGAGATACTCGCCGGACTTGAAGCTGCTGACCGCACACCTCTTCGGACCCATGGCCGTTGGCCTGCAGGTCTCCCAAGACGGAGGCACTCTGCTCATCTCTCTCAGCGGCAACTTCTCCGTCTGGGCGGTCGATGCAGCAACTCTGGAGCCGATCGCCAAGGTGGCGACAAGAACACAAGATATTCGGCTCGTTAACGTGAGCGCCGACGGCCACACCGTCGTGCAGCTTATCCCGCAGGAACCCTCAACCGCGAGTCCCGCCCGAATGGTTAGGACGCAGCTATGACGAGGTGGCGCAGTGCATTTTGGGCCCCCGCAGACTGCTGCGCATGCAGGTCAACAGACGGGTTGGACCTACATACCCTGCTCGTCCGAGTGATGTGCCTCCAGCGGTCGCCATCCCCTGCCGTCCGTTTTCATCTGAAAACGTCGGGTGACCCCCTGCTTGGTCCCAAAACCGGCAGGACGAGGTTCCTATTTTCCGTCGAAGAGATTCAGCTCACACAGATCGTAGGTTTGAACTAAGACCCTGACAGCAAGGACCGACGTATTGATCATTCTCAATTCGAAACCTGGCGACATTGGATTCCGGCAACCCCGTAAATGGCTGATTCATTCGGCTACATCGTCCTAACGAACTGATCTACTCCACTACTCCGAGCAGCAACAGTGCATGTGCAAGCGATCTAATCCCAGAACAGGGAGCCGGTGACCTCGTCCATCGTTCCAAGTTCAGTCGCTATCAAATCGGGAGGGTGTGGCTTAGAGCATCTCTGATGACTCGCAAGAGTATGCGACCTTCGTCAAGCCGTGCTGCATCACCGGGTCCGTTAAGGAACAAATCGCTAATTGGAACCCATATACTTCGAGAATGGCGAATGCACAGGGGTTCTGGTCCTATGTCCACAGAGATGATGAAGCGGATAGCGGACGGATTGCCCGGCTGGCTAGGGATATCGTCGCCGAGTACGAGCTCATTACTGGCGAGTCCATCGAACTGTTTTTGGATCAGGATCAGCTGAATTGGGGCGATGACTGGCGGGGAAAGATTGATGAGTCACTTTCCTCAGTGGCGTTCTTTATTCCTGTCCTGACTCCGAGGTACTTCCAGAGTGCCGAGTGTCGCCGTGAACTTAACTTCTTCGCACGCCGCGCCAATGAACTAGGCATCGCTCAGCTTGTCATGCCAATCTTGTACGCCGACGTTCCGGCGCTCCACGAAGAGAAGTTGAACGATGAGGCAATGGCCTTGGTAAAGCCGTTCCAATGGGAGGTTTGGGCCAATCTTCGGTTTGCGGATCCGGCTTCTCCGGAGTACCGGATGGCCGTCGGTCGCTTAGCCAAGCGACTCTCCGATGCAAACGAAGCCGTTGCGAAGGTGGACGTTTCCGCAGCGGCCGCGGCAGCCGCTGCTCTAGTAGAAGGTTCAGATGACGAGGAACTCGGGCTCTTCGATCGTATGGTCCTGGCCGAGGAGACGATGCCGCTATGGGTCGAGACTGTCTCAGAAATCGGGAAACAAATAGAAGCCATTGGCTCCTTGATGCAAAAGGGAACAGCCGATCTGGGTATATCCGACCAGCGAGGACAAGGATTTGCGGGGCGCTTGTCTGTTTTGCGAAAAATTGCAGGCGAGCTAGAAGCGCCCGCGAACCGCATAAGTTCGTTTGGGGAACAGTTTGCCTCGCAAATGAACGACGTTGATCAGGGCGTGACGATCATGATCGAGCGTCTGCCCCCGGAAGTCCGAGAGGGCATCACCGAGGCGTCGGAAATGCTTAAGTTTTTCGAATCGATCCGACTCATGGCAAAGGCTTCGGACGAGGGCCTGGGAGCCCTTAAGGGAATGATTGACTCCATCGAGCCCATCCAGAAAATGTCTCGCGACCTTCGGCCTCCGTTACGCACTCTCCGCCACGGCCTGACTGTGATGTACGAGGGCCGCCAAGTTATTTCTTCCTGGGTTTCGCTGATTGGTGAGGCGGAAGCGGCCTTTGCACCATCTCTCCAGCCTGCCGATCCGAGCGAGCCGTAGCTCTGATGATGGCGAACCCATGGGGGGGTAATCTTGGCCCCATGATCAGACTCGTTCCAGGCGCCAACCCGAAAAACGCCCTAAAGATGATTTCCGACGCAGGGAACTTGCTGACAAACGTGTCGAGCGGCATCTCAGGCATCGATCGATACAACCGCTACCTCGCCTGGGCCTCGCAACAGGGAAATCTACTCTCATATCAACTACACCCAGACGAAGTAGACCGTCTCGTCACTACGAGAAGGTACTGGTCGCTTCTCTCCCTCGACTCCAGCACGGTCGATGGAGGCACCCTGGCCGAACTCGTCGATGGAGAGATGAGACAACGAGGTGTCGATCTCGAAGACGCTAAGAAGCGGATCGCTAGCGATATGCGGCGTTGGGACGACGGAGAGGCGGTAGCCATCGTGCTCGATACCAACGTGTGGTTAAAACACTTCGATGACCCAATCAAGGACGCTGACTGGCTCGACTCCCTCGACGAGCGTCCGAGCGTCCCGCTTGTGGTGACTGTCCCGATGAAGGTCGTCGATGAGCTTGACCGGCACAAACGCAATCGAGCGAATGCGCCAAGCGGCGGCAAACCGATTCGTCGCCGGGCAGGACTGGCGCTGAAGTATCTCGAGGCGAATGCGGCGCTCCCTGGAGAGCGTAAGACGCTCCAACAAGGCAGCATGTCAAGCCAGCCTCCGACTTCAACTATCCATCTTGTTGTCCTCGAGCAGCCGCTTGACCGACCGCCACTCGTCGACGCTGACCTGGAGATCATCGATCGTGCGCGGTCCATCATGCCTTACGCCAACCGCGTCCGGATCGTCACGACCGACTACGGCATGGTCTACCGGTCCAGACAGGCTGGCCTTGAGGCACTCAGGGTCAAAGACTACGAAGAAGAGCGGGATGATCAGTCTGTTGACGGTACCGTTTCATAATCTGGGAGACAGACGGCGGGAAGTGGGCTCGACATAAATTCTTCACCCGATCCTAAACCGATCTTCGCGACGAGGTTTTCGACTACGCCGTTCTTCTTGCGACACACGGCTACCATCGTCGCGATTAAGGACAAGTCGTAGAACCACTGCGAGGACTCGCCCGCGTCGAGTTGTTTCGGCATACGTGGGTTAAACAGGAAGTGGGTTGGATCAAACAGTGCCGCCCCGTACGGGTTGAAATGAACGGAATGGTTGTTCACGTATGCCTTCAAGGCCCCTGTGTTTCGCACGGTCAATATGAGTACAGGCGTACCTAGATCCTTGTACATGTCCAGGAACAGAAAATCCTTTGCAATCTCGACCGGAAATGAGAGGCAGCCACTAGGACTCGCCAGACCGAGGCCCAACTCTACGGTAGCCGTGCGCTGAGGTGGTGCGGTTGCGATGGTCTTCAAGATCGCGTCGATAAGGCTCTCTTCGGTCACTCCAGCTAGCGTGTTGCGGTCGATCCCCATAGCCGCTTCACGCTCCGCCTTCCACTTCAGTAGCGTTTCGGCCGGGTAGTCATCAGGATGGCGAGTGTCGACTAGCTCATGATGGGGTCCGCACAGGAGCATCAAGTTGGCAAAGGCCCTCCGTTGATCATCCGTCATCGCTGGGTCATATCGAGCTGAACCCTCGTTAGCTCCATAGATGTGAGCGATCTTTGCCTCGGTAAACGCTTCATCGTCAATAAATACGACAACAGGCTTTGGGCAATCAGGAAAGTAACAGGTGGTTCCAGAGAGCGCGAAGAGGCCCTTAACAGTGCCAGAACTATAGTCACGGGGACCGCGGCCACTAGAACTCATCTAATTCTCTCCCATAGGGTCGGTGAGAGTTCCAACGAACTCAGGTGCACTATTGCTCAAGCAACAGTATCAACGTCGGCCAGTTCAGCACGGAGGAACTTCCCGACCGGAGACGTAACGCCATCTGACGTGATCTATGCGCGTCGCTTCAATCGGATACAACAGGCACCCGCTTGATCAGTTCGGTCGTCTGAGTGCGTTCTTGGCGTGGGGAGGCCAGCGTGCTCCTCGACGAAGCGGACACCATGCGGTCGGGCTTCACTGACTGGAATCCAGCCAAATCAGGAAGCAGTTGAACGTGACGCCGGACGCCTGACTAGAAAGCTTCAACCTGGCGTTCTTGACCGGCGTCGGGTGAACATCCGTTGCGTAGGTCATCCCCGGTCAATTCCAGTCAGGAAGGCAGGGTGGAAAACTTTGTCTATGTTGTTGAAGGTTATTCCCACCAGTTCTCCATCTGGCACGTATCTGGCATGGCCGATGATGCCTGCTCCAGTCGTGCTTTCGAGGGCAAACACTCCATGAGCCCGAGGGTCCGTTTGAATGACGCGATCGTCCAGTACAAGTAGCCCATGCCGTTGACCGTCCAACGTATGCTCGAGCCACTTTGCGCTGAGCTTCCTTAGGGTCGCCGTGGAAAACTGATCCTGCACATTTAGAATCACCAGCTCCACGATTCGACCCTCAACGTCGTAGCCGAGTTTGAAAAGTGGCATCCCTGGCAGGCCATGCACGCTCCTCGAGCTGACGTCGAAGGTGACTCCTTCAGGCGCAAGCGGCAGCGTGATCGTTCTCCCGTCCTCAGGCAAATAGACCCGCTCATCGGCAAAATCTTGCATCGAGACCTGCGGTAGGTCGTCAGCATCCTCCATACGCTCTTGGTAAGGGGGCCATTGATGGGCTTCGTAGTCAAAATCGGGACCAGGCGTCGCTACGAACATCGCGTGGTGCGTCTTCTTGGCAAACGGCCGATACTTTTGCCAAAGGAGCTGAATTCGTACCCGCATGCGGCCCGGAAGTAGAGACGTCTTTCCGTCCACACTCTGGCGCCATGTCTTGCCCCGTGCGTCTGTGAAAATCACTGCGGTAACAGGGTCAGTTGTCGTTGACTCCCAAGGCAGCTTCAAGGATTTGTGTATGTAGGTATTCTTGGGTGCCACCGTCCCAAGCTTGATCTGAGATATCGTTTTCATCTCGCTCTCACTCGTGCGCGGAATCGGGAAATCTACCGCGGTTGTCACGATCAAGACTTCAATATCTCGTATCGGGCTCTCGGACCCGTTCCTCAGAAACAGCGTCCTGCTTGGTCGATCTACCCACGCGCTTACCGAGTCTGCCTGAGCCCTTCGGGCGACCCGCCTCATCTCTACAAATTGAACGACGTTCAAGACGATTGATAGCAGCGCGATCCACGATGATATTGACCCCCATTCGAGTCCACCACCCGATCCTTGACTCATAGAAATCCCTGTCCTCCGAGATAGGCCTGCCGATTTTTCTCAGCTTCCTCGGGTCCCAGCACCCCATGAGGTCGAGTCTGATTAGTGAAGCCCATGATGTTTCGCTTTGACAGGACTCAGAAGTCATTGCCTGCTCCACTCAAAGAAGCGCTTTGCACTACTTGACTGGGGATGTCCGCTAATTCCTTGCCTCATCGGGGAACAGAAGCCTCCCAGTGGGCCGGAAGCTTTCGCACAAGGGACTCCGAAACCTTCTGACGATGACTGGACCAGTGAAGCGGATGATAGCCGGCAACAATTATGGCCACCTTGTCGCTAGAAACGTCGAACGACGATGGCGTAGGCCGAGATCTATATCAGACAAACGGCGCGAATTGCGATGCGGCCTCCTACACCCAATCACCGCAAAAAGTCAAGTTTTGTCAACAGTCGGGGGCCAAATAGGCCCCTGACCTGCGACAACACAGTGCCCGAGGTGGGACTCGAACCGGCTTCTAAGCCCCGGAAACACAGGGAAGTCCAGAAAACATAGCCAATCCGGGCCAGTCCGGCCGATGTACGGCCCAGTCCGACGACAAATGAATATTCGCGCTGTTGGGGTCCATCTGTTGTGTGTTTGGGGGCCGGTGGGCAGAGCGTGCGGTAGCGGTCTTGGGTGCCGGTAGTGGCGTGTCTGGGGGCCACCAAGTTTAGGCTCCTTCCGTCGTGTGTATAGGGCGCACGGCGGAAGGAGTAAACATCAATGGTACGGAAGATCAGAGCGAAGCTCGTGTTGCAGTTGCGCGCCGAAGGCCTGTCCGGGCGGGCGATTGCGGCATCGCAGGGAATGTCGCGGAAGAGCATCACGGCCGTGCTGGAGGCTGCCGATGCGGCCGGTGTGGTTTGGGACGATATCGCCGAGCTCCGGGCCGCCATCATCGAGAGGGTGGCAGCCTACAATGCGGAGCCGTTCCAGAAACGGTCCGGGTCCAGGGCCAGCGTGTTCGCGGCCGAGGAGCAGCCGCTGCTGACCGGGTTGCCGGCGGCGGCCTACGAGATCAGCAGGTGGGTCTACGGGCGCCGGGTGGGCCGAAACGGGCACGTGGTCTGGGAGAGGAACTACTACTCGGTGCCCTTTGCCAATATCGGCACCACGGTGGACCTGCGGATCACCGATCGGGTGATTCAGGCCTACCGGGGCACCGAACGGCTGACCAGCCACCTGCTGCTGCCCGAGGGCGCGGCCAACGAGTACCGCACCAACGACGCCGACCTGCCCGCCGGCGAGAAGTACCGGCAATGGGACCCGCCCCGGGTGCGGGAGTGGGCCGGACGGATCGGCCCGGCAGCGGTGGCCGTGGTCAACCGGATCTTCGAATCCGTCCCGGTCGACGAGCAGGGCCTGGACGCGGCACTGGCCGTGTTGCGGCTCTCCCGGCGTTACTCGGCCGAACGGGTCGAGGCAGCCTGCCGGCTTGCATTGGCAGGCCGGGTGCGGTCCCCGCGGTATGCGCATCTGCAGCCGATCCTGGCCACGGAGCAGGACAAGGCCGCCGGGCTCAGGCCATCACGGGATGAACCGGCCGAACACGGCGGATACGTCCGCGGCGCCGAGTACTACGCAGGTGGTGCCAAGTGAGCGGGATCGATATCGAAACCAAACGCAAGCTCCGTGAGATGGGTGCCGCCCCGATGCTGGAGGCGCTCGAGGCCCAGGACGAGACGCTCGTGCTCGGCATGGCCTTCGAGGAACGGCTCCGGCTGGTCGTGGACGAGGCCCACTCCGGGTTCAACCACGCCAAGGTTGAGGGACTGATCCGGCGGGCCGGGCTACGCTACCCGGGCGCGGATCTGCGCCAGCTGGACCTCGTGGACGAGCGTGGTCTGGACCGGAACGTGATCGCCCAGCTCGGCACGTGTTCGTTCATCGAACGGCAGCAGAACGTCGTGTTCCAGGGATTCACCGGATCCGGGAAGTCCTACCTGGGGTGCGCGCTGGCGAAGCAGGCCTGCCAGCACCGGATCCGGGCCCACTACGTCCGCATGCCCGACCTTGAGGAAGCCTGGGCGCTGGCGAAGGACAAGCCACAGGGACAAACCAAATTCCTGAACAAGTACGCGGCCTTCACTCTGCTCGTGATCGACGAATGGCTTCTCGACCACCCCGACGAGGGCATGCGCAGCATGCTGCTGGAGCTCCTGGAGCGCCGGTACGACACAGCATCGACCGTGTTCTGCACCCAGTACGCCAAGAAAGACTGGCACCAGCGGCTCGGCTCCGGGGTCCACGCCGATGCGATCATGGACCGCATCGTGCACAACACCATCTGGGTCGATACCGGCAACCACAACATGCGCCAACACACCACCATGAAGCAGTAAGAAACGTCGGTTGGGGCCCGTGGCCCCCACAACCACGGCCACTGGCCCCCACCGGCAATATCACTGGCCCCGAAAGGCAATATCGAGTGGCTTCCAAGCCTTCAAATACTCAGACAAAAGTGTTGACACTGTCAACACCCGCAGATCTTCCCCCATCGGCCGCTCAACAATATGATTTACAACCTTCAGGCATAGAGCTTTCCGCGGCGATCGCGCTTCAACGCCTCGTCAGCAGGTGGCCACGACGGTTCGGGCGTTCCTGGCAGCGTCGAACACCCGCCTCTTACCGTGTCACGAACACGACCAAGGTGTTCAGACGAACCGGAACGGGCTGTCGGGTCAGGCGATCTGGATCCGTTCGTCGCCGAGTTCAACCTCGACACGAAGCCGGCCACCGACCGCTTCAACGTATTTCCGCAGCGTGTCGACCTGGGCGCGGTCGATGTCGCCGTGCTCGATCCGGGACACCCTGTTCTGGCTGACGTGAAGACGCTCAGCCAGCTCGACCTGCGTCAAGTCGGATGCCTCGCGGAGTTCCCGAAGCCGGTACGCCCGGACCTCGTCGAGCAGGTGCTTCTTGTGTGCGTCCACAGCAAGCCGGTCAACAGACCGCTTGGCCAATATCTCGTCGATAGTCTTTGCCATTACGATCCTCCTTTCAGAATTCTCAGATGATCATCGAACAGGTCATCCGCAATCGGGATGTTCGTTTTGTACCACTTGCTCCAGTTGCCGGCCTTGTCACCTGCGACAAGCAGGATCGCATGCCGCTCAGGGTCGAAGGCGAACAAGATCCGCAACTCCGACCGCCCGCTGGATCCGGGCCGCAGTTCCTTCATGTTCCTGTGCCGCGAACGAATCACCGTGTCGACAAGCGGCCTGCCAAGCTGCGGACCACGCTCAGCTAGAAGCTCCAACGCAGCGATCACCTGCTCGTACGAGTGCTGATCGAGCCCTAACAGCCACGACTCCACCAGCTCCAAGTCAATAATCCACACCGAAGCCATAATACAACCCACAGGTTCTACAACTCAAGAGCTATATCCGAAAGGAGCGGACGGGACTGACCCGTCTTCAGCTTGCTGAGAAGAGAAGAACGCACGGTCGGCTTCTCCTGCCAGAGGCCGAGCGACCAACGATCGTTTCGCCGACCGTTCCATGGCGCTCCGGGCGTAAGCAAGTGCACCCCGTAGTAAGAGATGCTGGACGGCACGACGGGGGTGTTGCGCCCATCGAGCATCACCATAGGGATCACTTCCACCTCGGGGATCCAATCCAGAGACAACACACATCCAATGGCTCCTGAACGCATCAACGGTCAGAACCCTGGGGTGTCCGATGAAGCTGAATCTGTGAAGTACCGCGCCGTCACCCACCCCGTATAACGGTCAAACGCGCGTTTGCTACTCAATTCCAGACATCAAGGATGAAAAGTGTCTCGATACACGTGGTGAATTAGGAAGAGACACTGTTTGACGTGTGTGCCGAAACTAGCTTTAGTGGGCTTGCCTCTGCGGGGACGTCCCATTGCTCGACACCTGGGCCACTGCGATCCCATTTGGTAAAACGCACGTAAGTCGTTCGAGCGCCCTCTTTGACAGGACGCAGTTTCCGGGCTAAAAGTGCGGCGAAGGCATGATCATGCGTGGTGATGATCATCTGACGGAACGGAAGTATTTTCCTAAGTAGATCCACGAGCCCCAAGAGGTGAACATCGTCCAAGTTCTGAAGAGGATCATCGAGCACCAATGCGTTCATATGAGTTGGTGCAAACCCGAGGTTGAAAGCTAGAAACAGAGAGACGGCCAGAGCGTTTGCCTGAGACGTCGACAATGTCTCACCCGGATCAGCAACGTCAACCTGCACATCTACATCCCGCAGCCGGGGGGTCAGACGATGTTTACCACCAAACTGTCGGGTAGCAATCTCCACGGAACGGAAGGTGGGGTGTGGGTCTATGGCCGCATAGAACTGGCTGAGTAGTGGCCGCAGTTGAGTGAGGCGTTCGGCGACAAAGCTCTCCGCATCTTTTTTTACTGCTTCTAGCAGCGTTGTCGCCACTTCGTTTGTCTGTTTCCGAGCAACGAGGTCCTGTTCTTTCTTCGCCAATTCCGTGCTCAGCGTTGCAAGCTCAGCGGAGATACGGCCATGCCGCGCCCTTGAAGCTTCCAACGAAGCAGCGGCCTCGAACTGCCTACCCGTCTCATTGATGCGTGAGATCTGGTCACGTCTTGTCGAAAGAAGTTCTATCTCGCGCGCGATCGAGTCAAGACCGGTGTCATGGTCGACGGACGGTTCAGTGTCGTCATTGGGCAGTCTTCCCAACACCTCGCGCAATCGGGTCTCACGGCGTTCTCTTGCGGCAACTGCCGAAGCCTGCTGCTGTTTCAACGTCCGTTGCTGATCTGTGAGAGCGGCGAGTCCCGTTGAAGCGTCACGCGAACGCTCTTCAGCGCTCTCCAACTGTTGGCGTTGAAGCTCGACTGCTCCTCGCTGTTCCGCATCTTGTGACTCCGCTGCGAGCCTTTCGAGGCGGGCCCGATAATCTTGCGGGTCTACTCCTTGACCACAGGCCGAACAATCATCGGATACATGCCGCAACAAAATCGTTGCCATTGTTGCCAAATCCTCTCGGAGCGACTCCGCCCGCCGCAACGATGCCTCCGACCGTGTTAATGCGTTCCGCAGCGACTGCACTTCACTGTCCGCCGCGATTTTCGTACTTGAAACCTCCGCAATCTGGCTGGAGACAGTCATCAGGGCAGACTCGTTCGGCTCAGCAGGGATGGGGACACGCAATTCGGCTTGCGCCGCAAGCATGACCGACTCCAGCTGTTCGACATCGCTCCGAGCCCTGATTAGAGCACCTCGAATTGTGCTGAGGGCCTGCTCAGTAAGTTCCAATTGGTGAATAGATGGCAGTTCATCAAGTTCCAAGGACTCTATATCGCTGAGCCAGGAGTGCCATCGAGCCTGCACTTCAGGCGCATTCGCCTTCGAAATCTCACCATCAAGGACCTTTAGGGACGCCTCAAGGTCTTCTACCTTCGTGCGGTCAGCATTCAGTGCCGCATCTGACTGGGTGAGTGCGCGTACCCATGCGCGCTTGTGAGATTGGAGTTGATCGGCGAACTCCCGCAGACGTCCGGCTCCGACCATACTGGCCACGGCGTCGAACCTCTCCGTATCCTGCCTGCCGGTGAGAAATTCCCGAAGAGATTCTTGTTGGAGGTAGATGGAATCCATGAACGACTCCGCCAGGGAACTAAAGTCTTCATTAGTTTCGGTCCCTGCAAGATGCTTACGAAGCCACACCTCCGCATCCACTCCGCGCAGCACCTCTTCACCCGTACTTACACGAAGAGGCCACCGCAACTTCTTGACGTCAACCTCATCGGGGTTTTCAAGTGATCTAGCAATAGTGACATCGGCGCCGTCGAAGTCGGCTTCGAGCTCTACCATCGTTGTCCCAGATTTGCTGTACAAGTTCCGCGGTCCTTGACTGCTGGGACTCTTGCCGGACATAACCCAAGATATGGCATTGCAGATGGTTGTTTTACCGTAGCCGTTTGCGCCGACTACGATCACAACGTCAGCGTTAAGGTCGACAGAAATTTCGTCCGATACGCCACCGAAGCCGGCGATAGTAATTCCTTTGATTCGCATCATCCCGCCTCGGTCTCGCGCAGTTTAGTAAGCTCATCGTGGAGTTCGTCCAGGAGTGATCCGCCAGCCTCATAGGCGGCTACAACCGCGAGCAGATGTTCAGCGGCAACTAACGACGCTGATAGGCGCGTCGGGAGCGAGTCCAGAGGGTCCGATCGGCCAAGGCCCGAATTAACGTCGAGGTCGAGAATCGGCGCCAAAGCCCTCCGTATATGTGGTGTCACTTCCAGCGGATCGGAAACGCGGCTTGGTAAGTCATCCGCTGTCACGACTAGCTTGCGGACTCGCCGTGTATCCGATCGAATATTGCTAAGTTCAGCGGCTAGCCCTTCCGGAACCCCATCGACGGCTGCGAGCACAAGATAGCCGTCCCAAGACTTCGGGTCGGTATTCACGACACTAGTGCCCAACAGGCGAACGACATGGTCCTGCGCAGCGCCCCAACCATTAACAAGCGCGTCCACCGAATCAAAGGGCCAGACTGCGATGACGGCGTATTCATCTTCGAAGGCCATCGCATGTGAGGGCCACGATTCATACAGCGACCGGTCAATCTGCCGTATGTCGGACTCCGCAAACAAGCGAGCAAGTTCAGAGAGTAAAAGATCGTTGCTGACCACGGTTTGCGTCATTTCGTTATCCTCTCGACGGCCGACTTAAGATCACTCATTGGGTCACTAAGAAACTCATCAACGAATATCGGAAATAGAGTGTCGGCCCCACGAATCAAGTCACCAGCCGTGTCCTCGCGCACGAGGTCATCGACCTTGAAATCCCCCGTTGTCCTAGCGCCTGCGACGACGACTGTTCCGGTGCGATGCTGCGGCGCCAAGCCCTCATTGCGTTCTCGGACCTTGGTGCTTATCGCTGCCCAAGAACTCATTCCTTTGCCATGGGCCAAACCGAGAACGAGACGCCTATCTTGCGCATCGATGAACGTGAAGCGCCCATGGCTGTCCAATTCGATACTCGTTGCCGTCAGGGCGGCCGTCATGCGGTCAAGCCCTAGCAAGAGATGAGCAACGTGCTGTTGCCGGGTTGGATCACCCTCAGCCGAGTACCGGTATGCTTCTAAAAGCCATACTGAGCGGGCTTTCCCTAAGCTCACGAGATCCACATTGGACAGGGGCTCGGTGATGTCATTTGTGTGGGCGGGCGCAATGTCCGGTTGTTCCCAAAGCAGTTGCTCGCATGCCTCCCTGATGTGCTGCAGCTGTTCGCTCACCACGCGTTTCGCGAGCTTAGTCATGAATTCTCCCCAATATAGCTCGACAGTGCCCGTCAGGTTTGCGCTCAGCGCATCCGAAAACTGTGTGTCAAGATTGCGGTCCACAAGGTAGTAGGAAGACTTTGCTTTCGCTGCCAGACGCGCAACACTCTCGGTCAAGACTTTTGCAGGGCTACCGAGTCCAATAAAGATAACGAGCGGCGCACCCAGATTCGCTGCCGCAATCACACTCTCCCAGTCACTTTCCCATTCCGAGTCGAGCGCAGTCTTCCTCAACACCCAAGTTTCTTCATCTTGGTTCACGCTCCGGTGAAGATACACAACAGAGTGGGCGCCGATGTTGGCGTGCTCATCGGGCCCTTCAACAAAGGTAATGCTTGTGCTGTTGCCTAGCTCTGTGACCGCGTTCTGAAACGCGAGATCGTAGTTCAGTGAGATCACATGATGCAGCGCTCCCTCTAGAAGGAGGGCTGCTGCGATTAGGTGTCCCGAGTTCGGCGCAGCGGTACGCCATGCGTCTTTAGGCAAGCGGCTAGTCAGTTCTTTCTGCGAACCGTGCCTCTCGTACACCGTTTCGGCCAGGACCGAGAGGTCCTCTGGCTCTGGGCACTCGCCAGAGTCGAGCACTCCATCATTTACTAGCCTTCGATGAGCCTCGCGCGAGTAGTAGGTGCCGCTCTTGAAGTTGGTCGGGCTCTCCATGGAAACACCTGCGCCGACAACTAGAACAACCCGGCTCCCGCCTGTGTCAGTGATTCGCTGAAGAATCTCTGCCGGAAGCATTAGAGGATTGCTTACGCTCGTCACTTGAGCTGTATCCGCCAATCGGTTTCCCCCTTGGTAGGCGTTCTCACGTCTACCAAGAGGTCAGGCGTGGCACTCATCGACTCATGCTATCCGGGGCGGTTTGTACGGAGGGTCACGCCGCGCTGCTTAACCTCCGATAACAGCGGCATATGTATCCAGCCTGCGATAAGAGCGGTTGCGGAAGACAAGCGGCGGAACCCCCAGCTGGTTCCTGGTCCGGAACGCCGCCCTGAACAGGGGTGATTCGAGATTCGAGGCAAGAACGAATGTGTCACTGCCTGGAAACAACAGTTGGAGTGGTACAATAAGGGATACAAACAGTATTTTCGAGATCGGGAACCGCATGCGTAAGCGCACTCTGGCTCTCCCTGCCTACCCTACTAGCAGGCTGCGCCGGTGGAAGTGCGACGGCACAGCCCGTCGTCACCGTTACTCAGACGGTGACGGTCACTGCTGCTCCAAGTCCATCACCTACACCGACACCGACACGGTCGGGGCCCCTGCCGCTAGGAACCGCGGCCAAACTTCCAGGCGGCGGCACCGTTACGGTATTTGAACACCGAAAAGGCGTCGAGCCGCAAGACGTAAACCAAGAGGCCATCGATATTCAGGTCTGTATTCCCACTCAGACTTCGAGCTCTCCCGCTACCGTCTATCAACGTTTCTGGTCGCTTCGAGACGCCGCCAACCGCTCCTACACCCCGGCCAGCACAACATGGCAGCATCCGGGAGCTGTTCCGGGGTTCTGGCCGCCGGAACAGCAAGTTAAGGCCGGAGACTGCTACGGGCCTGGGTCATCATCGAGGGCTCAAACACCACACCAATGACCTCTGCACAGTACTCAAACGACTCAACAGGCGTCATTTTGGACTGGGCACTCCCCCAGTAGTTCACGAGTCGCCCCACCGCCAATATGTGCAGGGCGGCTTATGCGCCGGTGATGTGGAAGCGTCGTGAACATCGGGTACTGCGATTTCCGGGGCCGCATGGCAAAGAGCGGAGGAGCAAGCAGGCCGACTCAGACGAACAACTGACAGCGTCTGCACACGCAGCCGCCGTCCAGACGCCTTCGGACCAGAAAGACTGGAACGGCAGTGCGGCGACTGGTGCTCTGCCAAGCAATGGCATAGCACCAGCGAAGATCGCAGCCGCCCGACCGCCACATCAATCAAGAGACTACGTCCCGTTTGCCGACGCGACTACTACTCGGCGGGACTACACCCGACCATTCCGAAAAGTCAAGCTTTGTCAACAGTCAGGGGCCAAATAGGCCCCTGACCTGCGACAACACTGTGCCCGAGGTGGGACTCGAACCGGCCCTGTAAACACTGGGAACTCGAGAAAACATAGGTAATCCGAGCCAGTCCGGCCGATGTATGGCCCGATCCCAGGCTGAAGGTGTTGACTCTGTCAACACCTCCTCTGTTCCCACTTTTGAACCCGTTCCCGGGCACGGCCAAGTTGTTCAAACGTACCGGAACGGGTTGCTTGTTCAGGCAATCGAAGCCCGTTCGTTGCCGAGTACAATGACGACACGATGCCGGACCTCGACTTCTTCGACGTATTTCCGCAAGGTATCAGCCTGGGCGTGGTCGATGTCGCCGTGCTCGATGCGGGCCACCCTCGACCTCTGCAAGGTCGGATGCAACAGTTGCCGGCCTTGTCGTCCGCAACGAGCAAAATCGAAAGCCGCTCAGGGGCACCCGCCCCAGGTGCGGGCCACCCACTGTGGACTCGCCGTTTGCAAATGGCGAGGACGACAGCGGCCGGCGCGTGCCCTCGTCGGCCGCTCAGTACCTGTCGCGTTTAGGGAGGCCGGCGCTATGGCGTGTCTCTCGGCATCGACATCGCCGACGCGCACGGATGGCCGATCGCCTCGGCTGGTGTAGGTGAACACTTCAAAGGGCCCCGGCAGCACGGTGTTCTATTAGCCCTTACAAGATTTGTCAGACTACGGCGTTCTCAATGGCTTCGAGGTCGGGGCGGTTCGGGGCCTGGGCTACGCTTCGTCCGGCGAGACGGCCAGAGACTATCGCCCATCCGATATGCAGGCCGTGGTTGAGGAGCTGGAGGCCTCCTTGACCTGTGGAACCGGCGGCCCACAGCCCCGGTATTGCCTCGCCATCGGCCTGTGTCACGCGCAGCTCGGTGTCGACGGTGAGGCCGCCGTCGGCAAGGGTGATGAAGGCGTTCATCGGGCCCAGAGCATAGAACGGTCCTTCGCTGACGCCGGCGCCAAGGTGGTGCCGGCCAAACCTGCTGTCCTTTCCGTTTGCAACATCGGCGTTCCATTCATCGACGGTGGAGTTCAGAACGGAGGAGGCAACGCCGATGCTCGCGGCGAGTTCCTCGATGGTTTCAGCCCGGTGGTAGACGTCCGGGCGGAATCGCTTGTAATCGTTGACGTAGGCGTAGGCCACGCCGGGGAAGGTCGAGACGGGATGGGGCCACGCTGAAAACTTTCTGGCGACCCGTTCGTCGAAGATCATGAAGGCTGTGTTCTTTTCATCAGCGGCTGCGGCGCGCGCCATGAGGTTGTCGGAGTCCTCGTTGGCTATTCGTTTCCCGGAATGCCCTATCAGGATGGCACCAGCTTGATACATCGTGTTGTTCGGGCCCACCCAGCTGGTCAGGGCGCCACGGATGACGTATGCGAGCAGCTTCTTTGGCAGTCGTTCGACAACGAGACGCATGGCCTTGGACAGCAGCGGGTGCGAGGGCAGGATCTTGATGGGGTCGGGCCGCTTTGAGGGCGCGAACCGCAGGCCCTCGTAGAGCCGGTCCATCTGGATCATGACTCCACCTGCGTCGGTGCCCAGTTTGAACCCGTCCCCGGTGTTGTTTGGATTGACGGGGGGAATCTTGGCGGCGGCTTCTCCAACGAACTCGGCTTTCATCTCGGTGGACGCGGAGTAGTCTCCCGTGGCCAGGATCACGCCGCGGCGGCCGAAGAAGTCGGTATCGTTCGCCCGGGCTCCGATGATCTCGCCCGCTGCGTTGCGCAGGAGCTTGTCCACGCGCATGGATGTGCGCACCTCAACACCGCGCTTCTTGCATTCCCGCAGCAGTGCCGATGCGTAGGCTGAGGAGTTCGGCAGGACGTTGTGCATCCGCGGTTTCTCGTAGGGCGGCTCCGGAGTCGGGCCGAGGAACTGCACCCCGATACTGGAGAGCCATTCCACCGTGGTTCCGGCGTTCTCGGCCAGGATGCGGCGCAGCTCCTTGTTTTCGCGGTCCTCGAACTGGCCGTTGGCGACCTTCATGTCCTCGACGAACAGCTCGATGCTGTCGTTGACGCCGGCGCGGTACTGGTAGGAGGTGTTGGCCGCGGTGAATGATCCGACTGACATTGCGGTGCTGCCGCCGACCTTGGGGCATTTTTCGAGCACGATGACAGTGGCGCCGCTGGTCGCTGCGGAAATGGCGGCGCTCATCCCTGAGCCTCCGCCGCCGATGACGAGGACATCTGCGGTCGTGTTCATGCTGTTGCTCCGTGTGTCGTTGGGTGTGCTTCGTTGATCAGCGACGGTGCGCGGTTCAGCTGAGGGGCCGAAGCCGCCCGTTGTGATGCTGATCGCCCGGCCCATCGTCCTGTGATGTATCCCGGTGCCAAGCCTCCGGCGTAGCCGTAGTTGGACAACCCTCCGATGTCGGCTCCGGCGGCGTAGAGGCCGGGGATGGGCCGACCGTCGTGGTCAAGGGCCTCGCCCTCGGTGTTGGTGCGCACTCCCCCGAAGGTGAAGGTGATGGATGGCTGAACCATCAGGGCGTAGAACGGTCCTTGCTGCGGGGCGCGGGCGGTGCCGGAGACGGGGATTCCGCGGGCGACTCCGCCCCCCGAGGCCACCGCGTCGGTGTAGGCGTCCAGGGTGCGGCCCAGGTTGTAACGGTCGATTCCCCACGCGGCGACCTGGTCCAGCAGGGCGGGCACTGTATCGGCTACCGCGTACGTGCCGCCGGCTTCCACAGCTGTGGCAAACCGGTCGGTGGCTCCGAGCCCCGGGAACGGCTCCTCGGTCGCCTCGGTGCTGCGCACGTGCTCGTCGAAAATCAGCACACCCCGCGCTTGTGGCTGGAAAGTGACAGCTTGATTGAGCAGTTCGTCGCCTTCCGTCTCATCCGTAAACCGTTCTCCAAGGAGGTTCACCAGGACGGTGGATCCGGAGTAGTACTGCGAGTACGGCAGGTAGTCCTCCGACCGAAACCGGTCAACGGGGTACGGAAGGAGGTGCCCGTAGAAGGTGCTCATCGCCGTCGTGCCCCCGGCGCCGGCAGAACGGGCCAGACGCAGCCCGTCGCCGACGCTGCCCGGGTTGGATCGCAGCACCAGGCGATCGGCGTTTGGACCAATGTGGCGGGTCAACTCGTCGCGGGCGCCTTGGAAGCCCCCGGTAGCCAGAATGACCGCTTGAGCTTCGTACCGCACCAAGCGATCCCCGTCCTCACGGGCAACCACTCCGGTGACCCCGCCGCCGTCGTAAAGCAACTCGATCACCGGCGTATTGGTGCGGACCTGGCCTCCGGCCGCAAGAATCTCTTCCCGACACCAAGCAAGAATTGCGTGAATATCGGTCGAGTAGCCGATGCCAAAGGTCATGATGTCGTGCTTGGGCTCATCGGCCACTCTCACGCCCGAGGCACGCAGCTCGGCGAGCGCATCCCGGTAGTCTCCGACCACGCGGGTCCCGAGCTCCAGGTTTCCTAGGGGAATGCGGGCTCGATAGGTCTCGACCGTTGGCGCGGTCCAAAACATTCCTGCCGATAGGGCCGCGGACCCGCCGAAGCTCTCCGATTTCTCCAGCATCGCCACTTTCGCCCCGGTACGGGCCGCGGTCCTGGCGGCGGATGAGCCGCTGACCCCGGACCCGACGACGACGACGTCCACCTCGCGTGTCTCGTCAACACGTTCGTGATGTGCCATGGAAATAGTCCTCTGTTCCGATCTCATGCGGCGCCGACGCCAAGCTTTGAGGCCGCGTGCTCGGCCGCGATGCGCCCAAAGACGGCGCCTTTGCCCAGGGACGTGCCCGTCATGTACGCCGCTCCGTGGAATCCGCCCGTCACTTCTCCGATGGCATAGAGCCCGTCGATGATGTCGCCGTCGACATCGAGGACCTGGCCTCGGTCCGTGATGGTTAGGCCGCAGTATGTGGTGGTCATCAAGGACTTGGCCGGGTAAGCGTAGAAGGGCGCTTGGTCGATTGGCAGCAGCTCACCGACTCCGTTGCACAGGCTGCTCCGCCCGACCTCGTCCGGTTGCCCACCGGCAACAACGGCGTTATATTGTCGGATCGTGTCGGCGAGGGCACCGGCGTCGATGCCGGCAATTTCGGCTAGTTGCTCGAGGGTGTCCGCTTTGTGCACGTGTCCTATGTCCTCGAGGGTATCGATGTCCTTCAACGGAATGCCCCGGTGGGACTTCGCCCGTACTTTCGCGTCGAAGATTTCGAACCCGAGACCTTCGGGCTGGTCCAGGACCACTCGGCCGAGGGTCTTGTAGTCCTGCGATTCGTCGACGAAGCGCCGGCCGTGTTTGTTGACGATGACAGCCCCCATGTAATAGGCCGTCAGCAGTTCGTGGAAGTCCTCCCCGGTGTCGGGGTGGGAGCCGTAGGTGCCGCTGACGAAAGACATGTCGGCCATACCGGCCCCGAGCTTCCACGCCATCCGCAACCCGTCTCCGGTATTGCCCTTTCCCCCGTAGGGGATGGCGGCCAGTTGCTCGGGGGCAAATGTCTTCAGGAGCTCGGTTCCCCGGCTGAATCCGCCGGTGGCCAGGATGACACCGCCGGTTGCGGTGAACGGTTCCGCTGACTGTTCTGACTGTGTGATCACTCCGGTGACGCGTCCGGAATTGTCCTGGACCAGCCGCACTGCCCGATGATTGAGGAGGGTCTTTCCTCCGGCGGCGGTGAAGTCCTGATGGAGTGAGGCGAGGACCTTCTTGATGACCGAGTTGTGGCTGCGACGTGCCGATTGCCCGGAGCTGATCTCCACTTCGCGGAATTCCACGCCGTGTTGTTTGAGCCACCGGTAGGTCTCCTGCTGGTGGGTGAGGTAGGCCTGTAGCAGGGACCGGTCGTTGAGGTACTTCCCAACCTTGAGCATGTCGTCCAGGAACAGTTCCGGAGAGTCCTCGATGCCCTGCGCTTCCTGTTCTTCGGTCCCAGTGAACGCGAACCAGCCGCCGCTCATGGCCGATGATCCCCCGAGGTTTGCGGTTTTCTCCAACAAGACCACTTTCAGGCCTGCCTCGGCAGCTGAGGTTGCGGCCGTCTGCCCGGCGATGCCGGAGCCGACGACAATCAGATCGTATGTATGTTCGGGCATGGTAGTAATGCACGCTCGCTTTCAGACGTATTTCGGAAGGATTGAACGGTGATCGCAGTGACCGGGCGGTGTGTCCGCGTGGCGATCAGCAGGTGAGCCAGCCGCCGTTAATGTCGAGGCTGATGCCGGTGATGTAGCTGGCTTGGTCGCTGATAAGGAAGGCGACGGCGTCGGCGATCTCCTCAGGTCTCGCGAAGCGCTTCATCGGCACCTGGCCAAGGAGCCTCTCGTCCATGGGAACCTCGCCCATCATCGGCGTCTGGACGAAGCCGGGTGCGATTCCGTTGACGCGGATCCGCCGGTCCGCCAGTTCATGCGAGAGGCTGGCGGTCAGATTTTGCAGTGCGGCCTTGGACGCCCCATAGACCGCGCTGCTGGGCAGGAATGGACCGAAGCCGGCATCGGCCGGGCCGCCGGTGCCCAGCTTGGCCGTAATCGAGAGCAGGTTCACGATGCTTGCGCTGCCGTCTGTGGGCATGTATCGGAATGCCTCCCGGATCAGAAAGAACGGTGCGCTGACGTTGACAGCCATCACGTGGTTCCATTCCTCATCGCCGAGCTCGAAAAACGGGATCTTCCTGCCGTTGCGCTTTGGGGAAATGCCGACGGCGTTGATCAGGACAGCGATGGGCGCAGTCTCGGCAGCGAACACTGCGAGTTCGCGGTTGACCGCGCTATCGGTCAGGTCACCGGCGAAACCGCGGTGATCCGCGCCGTCGATCCCGGGAAGGTTGGCCGCCGCCTGATCAGCGGCGTCCTGAGTGATATCGGCGACGACGACGGCGTAGCCCTCTGCCGCGAGGCGGCGGCAGATCGTCCTACCGATGCCGCCTGCCCCGCCCGTGACGATTGCCGTCCGGGTGAGGGTGCTGCGTTCCGAGAGTTTCCGGTCAGCGGATTCGATTCGCTGTTCGACGATCATCGGTCACTTCACCATCGCGTTGCTCGGGGCCTCAACGTCCGGATCACCGGGTTCGGCTACCGGTGCATAGCGACCGAACCGATGTGACTTCCCTTCGAGGGTCTTGCCGTCACCCATCAGGAGCATGTTGATCAGCGCGGCAACGATGGTGACCACCCAGAAGATCGTGATCGAGACGGTGTTCCCGGAACTGATGGTCATCAACCACGAGGCAAGGAAGGGGGCAGGTGCTGCGAAGATCAGGTTTGATCCAGTCAAGGCCAGTGCAGATCCTGTGTAGCGCATGTGGGTCGGGAAGGCTTCGGCGAAGAGCGCTCCCTGCCCGGCGTTGCCGAACTGCGCAGAGACCAGGGCAAAGGCCACCACTGCGAGCGCCAGCGGGAAGCTGCGTAGATTCACCACCGGGAAGAAAATGAACGCTGCCAGAAGGGTGCCGGCGGAGCCGATCATGAGGATCTTTCGACGACCGTAGACGTCGGAGAGCCGGCCACCCCACCAGATCGCGATCACCGAGAGGAAATTGGAGATCATGATGATGGTGAACGTCTGGCTTTGGGTGAATCCGTGGCTGGTCAGGTAGCTGATGCCGAAGACCGAAACGATGTAGAACGTGATGACGATCGGGGCGAAAGCGAGGATCAGCCGGAGAATGGTCACGCCCTGGGTCTTCATTACAATCGCGGGGTTGGTCGGTTCTGTCGCAGACTCCTTTGCTCCCTCCTTGAACACCGGAGTCTCTTCAACCTTGAGACGGATATAGATGCCCACAGCGACGAGGAAGATACTGAGCAGGAACGGCACCCGCCAGCCCCACGCGAGGAAGGCCTCTTCACTCAGCACACCGGAGAGCACCGCAAGCAAGAGATTGGCCAGTACCTGGCTGATGGGCGAGCCCATCGCCATGAGTGCTCCATAGAAGGAGCGTCGGTCTGCTGGGGCATGCTCCATCGTCATGAGCTGCGCGCCGGTCGCCTCGCCACCCAATGCGATTCCCTGAATGAAGCGCATGAAAACCAGTGCCAACGGAGCGATGAAGCCGATGGCGGAGTAGGGCGGCAATAAGCCGATGATCATTGACGCCACACCCATCAGGATGAAGGTGGTCAGCAGGATCTTTCGGCGGCCGAACCGGTCCCCCAGATGACCGAAGACGATGCCTCCCAGTGGACGGGCGAAGAAGCCGACGCCGAAGGCGGCGAACGAGGCCAGCAAACCGATGCCAGGGTCCAGCTTGTTGAAGAACACGACGGGAAAAACGGTTGCTGACATCGCCCCGTAGACGGCGAAGTCGAACCATTCGAGGGCTGACCCGAAGGTTCCGCTGACGACCGCCCGCTTGGCCTGGGGCGATGCTGGCATACGGGTCCGCGGTGGACGTTTTACGTAGGGGGTGGTGGGCTGACTCATCAAGACTCCTTTGTCGGGTGAGCGGATTTTTGGAGGTACCAGATGTGACGGCCGGTCCTGGACTCTTGGCCCGGTGCGCCATGCCGTATCTGGAAGTGATGCAACCGTAGCCCCGGGATTGTGTGTGGCGCAATAGCTGCTAGAGTAATTGCGTGATACGCAATGAAGAGTCTTCCCGGGTTGAAGCCGTCCATCGCGCTTTGGTCCTGTTGAAGCTGATGGCCGAAAACGGCTCCCTCAGCGTCACGGAGGCCGCAAAGGAACTTGACGTTAACCCGTCAACTGCGCAACGCCTTCTCGCTACTCTCGTCGGAGACGGCTTCGCGCGGCAGGGAGAACAAAAGCGCTACTCCCCCGGGCCGGAGTTCCTCCGTCCAGGGATGATGCAACCGGTGCCACCGCTTCGTCTCCGCGCCCGGCCTTACCTGGAGCGACTCTCCGAACGCGTTGGTGAGACGGTCCACCTTGCAACGCTCGTCGGCACCGAAATTCACCATCTCGACGGCATTGAAGCAACGACACAAGCATTGCGCTTCGGTCTGAGGACCGGCGTCGTACTCCCGGCCCATGTCACTTCAGCAGGCAAGGCTATGCTCGCTGACCTAACTCCGCAAGAGGTTGATGCCCGGTACAAGATCGCTGCGACGAGCTCAGCGCGACGCGACAGGAAAATCGATCTCGCGCGAATCCACGCGGATTTGGAAAAGACCCGACGGCGAGGCGTGGGGGCGAACTACGAGGAAAGCGAAGACGGGGTTGCAGCCCTCGCCGTCTCCCTGGGGGTGATCGACGGCGAGCACGCCGCCTTCAGCGTCGCTCTGCCAAGTGCCCGGTTCACCCGGGAAGACGCGAAACGCCTTGCCAACTGTCTTGTCCAAACAGCCAAGGAGTTCAAGGAACACGAAATCGCCGCTCAGGTCTCATGACCTGACACTCCACGGAGAGCCCACAAGTGCCGGCGCAAACAGACAGTTGAGGCCCTGGGCGACCTGACGAAAAACCGCAAAGGCACGCCCGCTGGAGCCGGCGTCGGGAGGCCGACCGAATTGGTCTTCATTCAAGTGGAGTCGTTGCCGGTCTCCGGGAAGCCCTAGCAGCGCGGTTGCCTCTCCTCAGCAATCTTCCTCCACGAACGTACCGACCAGCCTTGTTAGATACAGGTCTAAATCTGCTCGGGTCAAGTCCTAACCACAATGAGTACTGCGTCAGCATCGAGGCCAGCTGGGTACATCCAGTAGGGAGACTAATCAAACTCCATTCCTCAGAGCCAAAGGGGTCGGCGTTTTCCCGTTTCCACATGCGGCCATTGTGAGCATCAAGCGGCGAGCGCAGCTTCGATCGGAATCGTCTCATCGGTTCCGCCTTGGTTCTTGAGGAAGCCGACATCATTGCGGAAAATGATGCGCTACGGCCAATACCGTAAGCATCTGCCACAAGAGAGAGCGCTGTCGTCGTCCACGCAGTTGTTCGAGTCACCGTCGGACGCCGGTGCGGCGGGTTGAAGTGGTGTCGACTCAAAGCACTTCTCCATCAAGACAATTCCGTGACCAATTGACCGTTCATCAACGAGGCGCTGCCAAAATAGACTTATGACCCCTCGCATCTTCGACCTCAGTTCCACC
The DNA here is from genome assembly GCF_044908325.1 of Arthrobacter sp. GAS37. Taxonomy (NCBI): domain Bacteria; kingdom Bacillati; phylum Actinomycetota; class Actinomycetes; order Micrococcales; family Micrococcaceae; genus Arthrobacter; species Arthrobacter sp. GAS37. The sequence continues at coordinate 131,526 of NZ_JBIYDB010000007.1, read as the reverse complement.
TGGCACCTCGCTGCCACGCCAGAAGAAGTGTGGGCGATCATCGCGGACATCGACATGAGTTGGCCCCGGTGGTGGCCGCACTGCAGCTTCGCGGCGCCGCTTGTCCGCACTCAGCCTAGAAGCAACTCGCAGGAGGACGTCCTCAAGGCAACAACCGCCTTCCTTAACTTCAAGGCGTCCCTTGGTTACATCTTGACAGTCAGCATCCACCCAACAACGGTAGTCACGCCGCAAGAAATTGAGTTCGACGCTGGCGGCCATCTGGAGGGCACCGGGCGCGTCACCCTCAGCCCCGAAGCGAAAGACCAAACAACGCGCATAGACATCGAATGGCGCGTCCGTCCCACCCAGCGATGGATGAAGCTCCTCACCCCGATCGCGGCCCCGGCCTTCACAGCCGCCCACACCCTCATGATGCGCCAGGGAGAAAGAGGCTTGGTCAGAGCACTGGCATACGACACCCATTAAAAAGAAGTAGACCCGTCTACATGTTAACTAGCCACACGAAAACAACAGTTCTACCATGGAATAGGTCGGCCAAGCTGGGGAGCTGGAGCCCCAATTTCGACCGCAGATTCAAGGCACGGCGAACGGGGACACCATGAACATCAACACCACCCTCGCCGCGAGCCTCCGACACCAAGAAGCCGCCTCCCCCAATGACTGGGAGGCAACGTTTCGGCAGACGGCTCTCTTCGACCTCGCAGCGGACATGGAACTTGGGTTCTTCCTCTCTTACTACCGCAATTTCGGGATCCCGAGCATCGCCGCGACCCTCCACGTCAACGCCGAAATCCAGCAGCGCCCCATGAAGCGCTCTTATGACACCGCCATCGTCATCTACGAGCTCATCGCCTGCGGCTTGGACAGTGCCCGCGGCCGGGAAATGGTCGCACTCCTCAACCGCGTGCACCGCAACGTCCCCGGCGACAAGGACGACTTCCTTTACGTCCTCCTTACGCTGCTCGTCGTACCGATCCGCTGGATCCAGAAACAGGCCTGGCGCCAACCCACAACAGCCGAGCTCGCGGCTGCTTCACGCTTCTTCATGGAACTGGGCACCCGAATGAAGATGACCGGCATGCCGGCCACCTACGCGGAAGCCGAGGATTTCTTCGACCATTACGAGGCCACCCACGTCGCTCCGTCGGCCGAAGGCCAGCTCCTCATGGATAACACGGTCCAAGTTTTCCAGGCCCGACTACCAGCGCCCCTGCGCCCCCTGGCGAAACAGCTCATCAGCACAATGCTCGACGATGACCGCCTCACCGACGCGCTGGGCCTCCCTCGAGCGGGACGGATCTCCCGGACCGCCCTCAAAACCGGACTCGCCGCACGCAACGCGATCCACCGCCGTCGTCCGCTGAAAACCAAACCACATTTCACCCCCGGTCACGCTGGCTCGATCCTGTACCCCGGCGGGTATTCCCTGGACCAGATCGGTCCTGTCAACGTTCCGTCCTCCCCTGTCCCGTCCGGCAATGAACTATCGTGAAGCCCGCAGAATAGCGCGGAAAGCAGAGCACGCGTTCAGCTTGCCCAACGACGCCACGCTTCAGCTCATCCACGAGAAACTGGAGCGAAAACGCGGCAGAACCATCACGGTGGCAGAGCTTCCCGAATTAGCTGGTGAAGAGCTCTGCGGGATCTGGCTTGTCTGCGCGGACCGAGACATCGTCCTCCACGCACCGACCAAATCAGACTGGCACCGGCAACAGATCATCCTCCACGAATTCAGCCACATGATCCTCGACCACGATCTTGATGGCCAAAGCAGCGAAATGGGCAAAAGCCTCCTCCCCGACCTCGACGGCGAACAGGTGCTCCGCGCCCTCGCCCGCAGCAGCTACACCGACGAGGCGGAGCTCGCCGCAGAAGCCCTCGCCGATCAGCTCGCGACACGCATCATCAACAGCGACGCCGGTACACCACCAGAGCCGTTGGCGTTCCGCAAAGTGTTCGGCTGATGGAGTACGTGCCGGCAGCCACTCTCTGGGTATTGACCATCCTTCGGCTGCCCGCAGCGCTCGATCCACACCGCGGAAGCGTCTTCCGCGCGACCATTCTCGCTGCAATCGCCTGCACCCTGTACATCCCGGCGGTGTACTACGGCGTCGATCCATTGCTCGGCGGCCGGAACCACGTCGGTCTGGCCACTCTTTTGTCTCTGCTCCTGGGATTTTGGCAATTCCGCACGGCCATCCTGCTGGCGGCAGTTGAAGACATTGAAGTACGACGTCGGCAACTCGCCTTCGGCCGGTGGGCTGCGGTAATCGCATGCTCGGCTGTGACGACAGGATTCCTCACCAGCCACACCCCCGTTACGGATCCCAACCTACCCTTGAGCTACGGCGACCAACCGGGGATGGCAGTGTTCCTGTGGAGCGGGTCCGCGTTCATCATGTGGATCTGCCTCGATATCGCACAGGTGTGCCATGACAATGTGCCAAGCATGCGGGCGCGCACATTCCGGTCTGCCTTCGTCCTCATCGCCATCGGATGCATCCTCTTTGCTCTGGTCCTCATCGACCGCCTGGTCTACGGAGTCGTGACAAAAATCGACGGCGCTGCCAGCCTATCTGCGGCCGTCCTGACATTCCTCTATTGGGTGGGCGAAACGTTCGCGGTTCTGCTTGTGAGCCTGGGGCTGCTTCTCCCCCGGCTCGCAGGCCACCTCAAACACGGCAACTTCCTACTCCATGTCCGGCTCCTGCTCCTGGAAATCAGGCCGATCTGGAACCGCGTGGCTTTCACCCACCACGACCTGATCCTGGAGAAGCGACGGGCCAGCGCGCTCATTGCCCTCAGCCGGCACGCCGAAACACAGCTCCATCGCCGCCTGGTCGAAATCCGCGACTGTGAAATGGCCGGCAGCGCGACCGACGTGCGCCTCGACCCGCACGACCGCTCCGTCGTTGAACGCGCCGAACTCGCCCTTGAGAGACGCTCCGGCGCACGGCTCACACGATAGGTCCCTTCGTGTGTCACGAGGCTGGAGCGTCATGCTGCGCTGCCCCGACCCAGCCATGAAGAGGCAGAAGAACCTTCGCTGTTTGTCATTCTGATGCTCGATCATCGCTGGGCGGGTCCTCCGCGCAACCAGGGCGCTTTGCGCCGGACTCAATCCAAAACTTCGCTCGGCGCTCCGCTTATTTCCTCGCGAACTTTTGGATCGTTCCCGGTTCCCCAAGTTGCACTCCGGTCCGTCATGCCCAGCAGAAAATCCTCTATCAGAACGACGCCGAAACCTAACGCCCACTGCCGACGCCACCCCTGAGGGAGAAAGACCATGGAAACGCTCACCATCAAAACGCCTGCCGATGTCCTCAGTTTCATCGGCCACACCCTGGGCTTCTGGCCGCAGGAAAGCCTCGTGTGCATTAGTCTGGACACCAACAACATCGGCGTGACCCTCCGAGTGGACCTCCCCAAGCACGACGGCGGCGAGCTCGCCTACGCGCAAACGGTCGCCGGCTACCTGGCGAACGACACGAATGCCACCAGCGCCCTGTTTGCCGTCTACACCTCGACCGCTCCGAGAGCCGGCCAGGACAAACCGTATGCTTCAGTCATCGCCGCCCTCACGGGAGCACTAGCCGAGCGACACATCACCATCCGGGACGGTCTCCTTGTCGGCGATGAGACCGTCTCACCCTACGACGACGATCCCAACCTCAACTGCGCGCTGCCCCTGTCGATGGTCGACTCCAGCGAAATCAACGCCGAACTCGTCTACCGCGGAAGCTCGGTCGCACGAACCGGCCGGATCACTTTGCCGCCGTCAAAGAAGGAGGCGACGTTTGATGCCGTCGAGGATCGCGTCAAATCAATCGGGCAGTGTCATGACCACAGTGCGATCGAAAAGGCGCGAACGCTCTGGGCTGGGATCCTCGAGGCCAAAACGTACCCGACGGACGATCAGACCATCGCTTTGATCGCGAACTTCCAGTTCGCAGCCATCCGCGACCAGCTCATGGCGGACATCCCCGGCGTCGACGGCCCGATGGAACAAATCCTTCTGGCCCAAACTCCCGGCAAGCCGCAATGGACCCGCGTCGAATGGGCCCAGCAAATACTGCTCCACGCCTACACCCACAGCACCACCAAACACGCAGCGCCTCTCCTCACCGCTATCGGCTACATCAACTGGTGGGAAGGCCGCGGCAGCAAAGCCCACCAGTTCCTGCAGCTCGCCCTGGAAGCAGACCCCGCCTACCGTCTGGCCAAACTCAGCGACCAACTCATCGGCTACGGGGTGCTAGCCGGATGGAACATGGACAAAGGCACGGCGTACCGGACGCGCGGGCTCGGAACGTCGGATTGACGAAACACCTGCGAGAACTTCCGCCTGTGCTAAATTGACCGGTTGCGACACCAACCAGTCTCGCTGAGTTGTCACAACGACGGCGACGTTCCGGGTCGGACGCCCACGGCCGCAATTTGGCAATTTGCCCTATTGCCGGTCTCGAGTTCCTGGATTCGACGGCACAGCGTGGCCCGAGATACTCCCATCCTTGCCCAGTTGTTTGGCTCGTGTCGCGGTCCTCGCATTAACTGAATTCGTTCGCATAGTGGAGTCCAAGCCAAGGAGCTGCCTGCAGCTCGTCCTTTTGGGGGTAGTCTTCAGCGGTCGACCAAGCGGCCGCGGGCATAGTGTCTCGCCCCGGCATTCCGGGAGTCCCTATGTGGCTGTCGACATTTGGGAGCAAGGGACTTACAGGCACTGGTATCTCCTACCGGCTCAAATGAGTAGTCATAGTCTTGAGGCCCTGGCTAGCATTCAGCGAGTCTTCAGCCTCAGCGCTCTGAGTGGGGGCCTTGATCGGTCTGCGCTTTCTCGTTGCGTGCAGAGCAGACCCGTCGGCATGTGCGGTGTTGGGTCAGGCGACCCGTGCACCAGAGGCGAGTTGCACGGCGACGTCGACGATCATGTCTTCCTGTCCCCCGACGTAACCGGCTTTGCCGATTTCTTCGAGGATCTGCCAGGCTGGCACACCGTAGCGCTCAGCGGCACGTTCGGCGTGGATCAGGAATGAGGAGTAAACGCCGGCGTAGCCCTGCATGATTGACGCACGGTCCATGATGGGCATGCGCCTAATGATTGGCTTGACGATGTCCTCTGCGGCCGCCATGACGCCGTGGACGTCGACACCCGTCTTAATGCCAAGTCGTTCAAATGCGGCAGCTAGCACTTCGGTTGGGGAGTTTCCCGCTCCCGCTCCGAGGGCGAGGAGGGTGCCGTCGATTTGCTTGGCTCCGGCGCGTGCTGCGTAGACCGAGTTGGCGACGCCGAAGCTGAGGTTCTGATGACCGTGGAAGCCAACCTGCGCCTCGCCGCCGAGTTCAGTGACGAGGGCCGAAACGCGGTCGGAGACGTCGTCCAGAATCAGGGCCCCGGCGGAGTCCACGACGTAGACGCACTGGCACCCGGCATCGGCCATGATCCGCGCCTGCTCTGCGAGCTTTTCCGGGGTGGCCCGGTGGGAAAGCATCAGGAATCCCACGGTTTCCATGCCGAGCTTGCGGGCGTGCTGGAAGTGCTGGATGGAGACGTCGGCCTCTGTGCAGTGCGTGGCGATGCGGGCCACAGACGCCCCGGCGTCGTGGGCTTGGTTCAGGTCGTGAATGGTTCCCAGACCGGGCAGCATTAGTACGGCAATCTTGGCGTTCTTTGCCTCGTCTACGGCGGCCCGGACGAGGTCCAGCTCCGGAGTCAGGGAGAAGCCGTAGTTGAAGCTGGAGCCGCCTAGTCCGTCGCCGTGCGTGACTTCGATGACTTCCACTTTGGCATCGTCGAGGGCGCGGACCACAGAGCGCACGTGTTCTTCGGTGAACTTGTGGCTCATGGCGTGTGAGCCGTCGCGCAGGGTGGTGTCGGTCAGGCGCACGCTGAGGTCGTGAGACGAGGTCATGATCATGCTCCTACGGGTGTTGAAGAAATGGCGGCATCCATGCGTTCGGACAGCAGGTCCGCTGTCCGGGTCGCTGCGGCGGTGATGATATCTAAGTTTCCCGCGTATTCGGGTAGGTAGTCCGCGGCCCCCTTGACCTGGACCCAGACGCCAACTCGGCCGTTTCCGTTCCAGTCCTCGCGAGCGGAATCGAACTGCGGCTCCACCCGCAGCGCGTACCCGGGAACGTAGTCCTGGATCTTGGCGACGGCAGCATCGATCGCGGCCACGATGCTGTTCTGCAGTTCCCCGGGTTCAGCTGCTGCGGCGGGGATCGCGGCGTAGATCGTGTTGCGCATAATCATGGGCGGTTCGACCGGGTTGATAATAATGATCGCCTTGCCGCGTTTGGCTCCTCCAACCTCCTCCAGCGCCTTCGCCGTGGTCTCGGTGAACTCGTCCACATTGGCGCGTGTTCCCGGGCCAGCGGATTTGGAGGCGATGGACGCGACGATCTCTGCGTAATCCACAGGGACCACGGAAGAGATGGCGGCGACGATCGGGGTGGTCGCCTGGCCAGCGCAGGTGATCATGTTGAGGTTCAGGACGTCCTGCAGCGAATCAAGGTTCACCACCGGGCAAAGATAGGGCCCGACGGCGGCAGGCGTCAGGTCGATCGCATGGATCCCGGCGGCCTTGTACTTGGGGGAGTTCGCTTCGTGAGCTTTGGCGGACGTGCATTCGAAAACGAAGTCAGGGAGTTCCTCCTGGGCAAGGAGCCAGTCGACCCCTTCGGCGGAGGTGGTGACGCCGAGCCTTGCGGCCCGGGCAAGTCCGTCGGAGGCCGGATCGACACCGATCATGTACTTGACTTCAACGCTCTTGCTGCGTCGCATGATTTTGAACATCAGGTCGGTGCCGATGTTGCCCGAACCGACGATCGCGGCTGTTTTCTTCGCCATGGTGTTTCCTTAGTCTGTGAAGTGAATAGTGAGCAGGCCCACCGGACCGAAGTCTGCCGTGGCTGTTGTTCCTGCTGCGACCGGCTCAGCTTTGGTGAAGGAACCGGGGAGAATCAGCTGTCCGGCTTCCAGCGCCACACCCTGTTCCCCGAGAACGTTCGCTAACCATGCAAGCGGGGCGATCGGATGTCCCATGACGTCAGCGCCGGTTCCTCTTCCAAGAATCTGGCCGTCAATCACCAGCGAACATTCGATGTCCAGCAGGGACACCGGGTCAGCATGATTCAGGGCAAGAGGAAGGGTCCCGACGGCGACTGCGCCGCATGATGCGTTGTCCGCCACCGTGTCCACGAGTTTGATGTCCCAGTCCGAGATGCGGGAGTCAATGATTTCGATGGCCGGGTAAATGGCGCCAATGGCCGCAGCTGCCTGCTCCAACGTGACCCCGGGGCCCTGGAGCGTTTCCTTTAGGACGAAACCGAACTCGGGTTCCACTTTGGGCTGAATGAACTGGGACACCGGGATCCGGGCGCCGTCATGGTGGACCATGTCCTCGAAGAAGTAGCCGAAGTCCGGTGAGTCCACGCCCAGCTGCTGCTGCATGGCCAGCGACGTCAGTCCGACCTTCCGGCCGGCCAGTACCCGTCCCGCTGCGACGTGATGCTCAAGCTGGGCCGTCTGGACGTAGTAAGAATCAGCCAGGGTCATGCCTTCGAACCGGTGCCGCAACGGAGCTACGGGGATCAAGGAAGTGGCAGCTTCCAACAGCTCGGCGGCAAACTGGTCCATGGCGTCGGTGCGGGAGGGCTGTGTCTGCGCGGTCATTATTTCGCCACCGCAGTCGTTACGCCGAAGCCTGCGATGAACTGGGGGATCGGGCGGTAGTATTTTGAGGTGACCGCGTACTCTCCGGCGGCGCGCAGCGCGTTGTAGGCTGCTACCCAGTTTCGGACCTCATGGGCGGAGTTGCCGGCCGTTGCCGCCATCTCCGCTGCGGTCCAGGTGTCCAGTTTTTCCAGGTCGCCGGAGACGATGATGGACAGGAACTCTCGGTCCCATTCGGGGTTGAGGTCCATGATGTTGGCCTCTCCCTTGGCGAAGGCTGCGGCCGTGTCGATTACGCGCTGTTGCCGGGCATTGCGGGCTGCGGCCGTGGGGTGACGGCCGTTGAGCAGCATGGCCCTTTGTTCCGGGGTCGCGGTGGCGATCTGGGGTACAGGCGGGTCGTGGGAGAGCCCGCCGGAGCCGATCAGGAGAACCTTCTTGTCCAGGGTCTTCAAGTAATTGCCGACGGCGGTACCGAGCTGGCGCACGCGACGCATGGATGCGAAAGGCGGTGCGACGGAGTTGACGAAGATCGGGATCACCGGTTTCGCGGCGATGGAGCCGAACAGCACCTCCAGCGGCTGCACCGCGCCGTGGTCAATCTCCATTTTGAGCGAGATCGCGGCGTCAAGGTCGGCGTCGATGACGGCTTGTGCCAGGTCCTTGGCAATGTCGGTGGGGACGTTCAGCGGGCCTTCCTCGCTGCCGTAATCACCGACACCCACGGCCTCGTAGCCGATGCAGAACGGAGGCATGAGCTCGTAGAAGAAGCCGTTGTAGTGGTCCGGTGCAAAAGAGACCACGAGGTCGGGGTTGAAGTCCTCCACAAACTCGCGGGCGACGGCGAAGGCGGCATCCACGTCCTTCTGAATTTCCTCCGGTGGGTCGGTAACCTCCAGCAGGGGGCTATGCGACATGCAGACGAGTGCGAGCGTCATTGCTTACTCCTTCCTTGAACGACATGGCCGCCAGGATGGCGGCGAGGGTTTTCGGGGCGTCTTGGGCCAGGCAGGCTCCTGCGACGAAGCGGTCCGGACGGACAAACACCACCGGTGTGGGGCGCTCGTCGAACCATTTCTTCAGCCGGCCAGTTGTGTCACCGGCAATGATGACCTCTGCCGGGTAGCGATCCTCACACCAGAGCCGCTGGGTTTCGGGAACCAGGCAGACCAGCTGGGCGCCGAGTTCGTCGAGCTTGAGGAGATCGGTGTCGGAGAACACGTCCCTGGGGTTGTTCCCCCAGACCAGGACGGTCCACCATTTCCCGGTGATGTTGTCCAGCAAGACGTTGGCCTGCGTCTTGGTGGTGACTCGCGGTTGCGGGAATTGGACGCCGACCGGTGAGACCTGGGTGTTCGCGGTGAGCGTCGGAATCAGTTTGCCAGTGAGCTTGGCGAGGGCCGAGCCCGGCTTGTGGCTGGTGGGATCGACCACGACGCCGCGAGTGTAGCGCGGCATGGGCTTGAACTTCATGTCGGCGAAGTAGGACTTCACCTGAGGGAACAGGTTCAGGCCGGCCGCGATGGCGTCCCTAGATGCCACGATCGCGGGGTTAGTCACTTTGATGACGTTGCCCAGGGTGAGGGATAGGTCGACCATCGCCTTCGCGTGGTCCCGGCGTTCGACGTCGTAGGTGTCCAGTAAGTCATCGGCGGCCTGGCCGCGGAGGATAGTGGCGAGCTTCCAGGCCAGATTGGTGGCGTCCCGGACTCCGGAGTTCCAACCCTGGCCCATCCAGACGGGCATGAGGTGGGCCGCGTCGCCGGCGATCAGGACCTTGCCCCGGCGGAAGGAGCTGGCGATGCGGGCGTGGTGTGTGTAGACGCGGCGGCGGATGAAGTCCAAGCTGGCCGGATCGGGTACGTGGGTGGCTAGGAGGTTGTTCACGAACTCGGGATCGGTCACCATGTCGTCCGTCTCGCCGTCAAACAGCATGAATTCCCAGCGGCGGATGGCGTGCGGCAGTCCGATGGAGACGTAGGGGCGTTTCGGGTCCGCGCCAAGGAAGACATTGGGAGTGCCGAGCGGATCGTTGTTAACGTCTACTACAAGCCAGCGGGTTGAGGGGGACTTGCCGTCGAACAGCACGCCCATCCAGAGCCGGGTGGCGGAGCGTCCGCCTTCGCAGCCGACCACGTACTTGGCGTGGATCTGCTTCAGCCCTGTCTTGCCGTCGGCGTCTTTGACGTTAATCGTAGCCAGGACGCCGTTGTCCGTTTCCCGCAGCGAGAGAACTTCGTGGTTGAACCTCACGTTCACCGTAGCGTGCCGGGACAGACCCTCCAACATCGCCTGATCTACCAGGGGCTGGATAAAGGCGTTCTTGCGAGGCCAGCCAAATTCATCGGTGGTCGGTGCGTTGTGGGTGAGGACTCTGCCCTTGCCGTTGACCAGCCGCATGATGTGCTGAGGCGTGGTGTGCGGCAGAACGGTGTCTGTGAGCCCGGCGGTCTGGATCGAACGCAGGGACTCGTCGTCAATTCCGACACCGCGAGGGTAGTCGATGAGCTCGGGCAGCGCCTCAACCAGGGTCACATTCTGACCGTAGGTGCCCAAAAGGTTGGTCAGCATCAGGCCGACTGGGCCCGCGCCGATCACCAGTACGTCGGTGTCAAACTCCATCGTGGTTCTCTGTTCTGTGTAAGTCTGAAATTTGCAAGGGACGCGGCCGTGCCTAGCGGGCGAGCATGAAGTCGAGGAAGATGCGGTTGAAAGTTTCCGGGTCCTCGTACTGGGGCCAGTGACCGCAGTTCTCCATCACCGCGAGTTCACCGTGGGGAATGAGCCCGGCGATGCGGCGGCCCTCGTCCACGGGACCGGAAGGATCCTTGGTAGTCCAGAGCACCAGTGCCGGTGCCTTGATCTGGGCCAGCGCCTGATCCGTCAGCATGTTCCGCTTCCGCGTTTCCGGGTCCTGCAGAGCCATGTTGTCCTCACAGGCCTGGAGCCAGCCCGGCTGCTGGAAGATTGCTTGGCGGGTACGGATGAGGTCGTCCGTGACCATCGAAGGATCGGCCATGAGCCACTCGAGCCGTGTCCTGACCCGCTCCCAGGACGGATCCTTGGCAGCTTCCATGGACAACGTGAACAGACGCGCCATCACCACCGGGTTGGCCATCGTTCCGCCCATAGTGTTCAACAGGATCCGCTCCACCTTCTCCGGGTAGTCAATGGCAAACTGGGCGGTGACCCAGCCGCCCAAGGACTCCCCAGTCAGGTAAGTTTTCTCAACTCCGATGGCGTCCATGAACCCCAGCAGTTGCTCGATGTAGTGCCTTATCTCCAACGGGTGCTCCGGCTTGGAACTGTAGCCATGGCCGATGAAGTCGATCGCCCAGACGTCGAAGTGCTCCGAGAGAGCCTTAAGGTTCCGGACATAAGCCTCGGCGTGCCCGGTTATGCCGTGCATCGCGATCAGCGTCGGCTTGGAGGAGTCGCCGGCGTGAAGGTAGCGGGTGCGGTACGAACCCGCCTGGATGAAGCCCTGACTGAACTCAACCTGAGCAAGATCGGACCAGACGCTGGTGTAAGGGCGATCTTTCATTAGTTAGAAACTCCTTCTTATGTGCATTTATCGCACTCATTTTATCGTTATTTGCACGAGTGATGGCACAAATCACAACACGCCAGAGCGAGAAGTGTCAAGGGTGCGCGATGTTGGGTCATCCAATACCGCGCTGCAGCGCTAAACAGTTAGGCGGAAAGCAGGCCGGAGATACGCTCTGCCGCTGCGATGATGGCGTTGACGGCACCCTCCGCGACTTCCTTGCGGGTAGTGATGAGGTTTATGCAAGCGGCGACGTCCGACTCAGGGCCCTTGATCGGCGCGGCGAGGCCGTACATGTTCGGTTCGACTTCGCCGAAAGTAATGGCAAAGCCGTTGATCCTGGCAGACCGAACATCTTCGGGCTCCATCGGGGACGGCGGCCGGCTTGCCCGAATCGCAAGTCCGGCGGCGCCGCGGTTGAGGGGATGCCGGCTTCCCTGGGCGAACGAGACATGGTAAGAAGGCCCTCGCGGCTCCACCACCGCCAGAGCCACCGCGTCCGCACCCTCCCTGACAAGGAGGGACATGGTGGATCTCAGCTCATTGGCGACATCGTGCAGTACCGGAAGGGCCGCGGCCCGAAGGGCTTCGTGTGCAGCCGAGGTGAGCTGAAGTAGCCCGGCCGCGCCTCGGTAACGGTTATCGTCGCTGCGGTGAATAAGTTTGGCGTCGCTGAGGGTGTTGAGGATGCGGTAGGCAATAGTGCGGTGTACACCTAAAACTTCGGCTACGTCATTGACCGACAACCCGTCGCGCGCGGTCACAACCGCCTTCAGAGCCGCCAACCCGCGAGCAAGAGTCTGCGATCCGGCAGTCCGAGATGCCGTCGCCTGATCTGTAGCCACAACACCATCCTAGTGATCTGACTGGGCAAAATTGACCATTTCCCATGACACCAGTCACGTATTAATCTTATAGTACTCACGTGTGTGCGATAAACGCACAACGGTCCGGCCAGTTGCCAGCTAGATGCCGTCACAGACGGTGACATCGATCCGACCAGCGGTCAGATCCAAGCAGACGGCGACGGCACCGACCGACAGGGTCGACTGTCATTCGAATCATGCCGACGAGACCTCGCCGCTGCCACGGCGCCGCCGCATTCATCGCCGGCACCGGTGCCGAGCCCGGCGAGCAAGGCGTCGACGCGGCTGACGCGCTCCTCGACGACCATCATGCGGTCGGCACCGCCAAGGACGGTTCCTGTGAGCTTGCACGCAAGCTCAGTAGCGGATCGAGCACGTCGAGGAGGGCCCGCATTCACGCAGGAATTCCGTCCATGGTCAGGCGTCCGCCCGAGTCGACGACGTAGACACAGCGCGCGCCGAGGACTCCATCAGCTTTGGCTGCGGGGCGACGGCGGCGGGCTCGGCGAGGTGACTCATCATCAAGAAGCCTGAGACCTCCATAACGAGCTCGCGGGCGGTGAGGATGGGGTCGCACGAGACGTCGGCCTCGGTGCGGGTTGGCCGCAGCAACCTTGAGCCGCCCCCAGTCGGTGTGGCTGCCGGGTCCGTGAATCAGACTGCCGCCGCTCAGGCCGTCGCCGTGGGAGACCTCGATCCGGTGGTCGACACGATCCCGCCCATTTTCTTAGGTCACCCCGTGCCGCAGTGCGTGTGTGCCGTCCCCCAGCGTCACGTTCTGGAGGAAGTCCTCCGGGCTCATCGCTCACTCCCCTTCAAGTTGGCCAGTTGCTCGGAGACTCGAGGAGCGCCTACGCCTGATGGGTGACCGGCGCGTCGCCAGCGAGCGTGTGCGTCGGAGCGTCGGCCGTCACCCGCTTGAACCGGATGTCCCGCTTCAGCGCTCAGCCAGGACGTACGCCGCCACGGTGGCACACCGTCTTCGTGATCGAGCCCGCATCTGCGCCTGCGGGTCTCGTCGAGGTCGCCGATGAGTGCGAACACGGTGTCCCACGTCATCATCGGCGGTTTGGCCGGGTTGTGGACGATGATCGCTTTGCCGTGCCCGGCTCCGCCCATCGTCTCGATGGAGTTCGAGGTGGCCTAGCGAAACTCGTCGATGTGGGCGCGGGAGCCGCGTGCGGTGGACTTCGACGCGATCGACGCGACGATTTCAACGTACGGCACCTCGACGACCCGCGCCATCGCCGCACACAATGGGATCGTGGCCTGGCGACCGCACGTCACTATGTTGTCGCGTGTTTGTCGAGTTTCACGACCGGCACCACGAACGGACCGACCGCCGCAGGCGTCAGGTCGCCCGGTCTTTTCCCGTACGGCGCCAGCGCCGCCGCGTTCGCGTGACCCGTCCCCGCGGAGGTCAGGGTCGAAGACGATCTCGATCTCGGCAAAGCCGGGAATCGCGCTCGACGCGCTCGTGGGTGGCCGAAACCCCGAACCGGGTAGCGCGGGCGAGCCCGTCGGAGTCGGGGTCGATGCTCACCATCGCGCCCAGCTCGAGGGCCCCGACAAGCGCAGGACCGTGATCATCAGGTCGGTGCCGATGTTGCCGGATCCGAGGACGGCGACCTTGGTGCGCCTCACGATGTTGGTCCGATCACGGGGACTGTGCGTTCGACGGAGTAGGCATGCACGGCGGAGCAGGCCTTGTTCTGGTCCGCGATCGCGGCCGTGACCACCGGGTGGTCAAGCAGTTCGTTGACTTCGGAGCGGCTGCCGGTGCCGAACAGCACTGCGCCGTGGTAGCGCCGGTTCTTTGGGTTCCCATGCGCGATGCCCGGCGTGGGGTGCGGCATGTTGGGGAGGAACGTGTAGCTACGCAGTTCGCGAGCGCCTGCGGCGTCGAGTGCCGGCGCGAGTTGCTCGCGCACGAACCGCCGGAAAGCCCGTCGTGACACTCCCGCCCTGCGACGAAGCAGCACCGTCGTCCGGTGGCCGATTTCCGAGTCTTGGCCCGTCGTCGACCAGCGGCCACCAGTCGGTCCGGCCAAGTGGCCGAGCACCTGCTCAAACACGTTCTGCTCGTCGAAGAACACCTCGCGCATGTACAAGGGCACCAGTGCCCCCGAGGCGATGCTGATGAACCGCACTTCCGCGAACCCGTCGAGTCGCCACGACACGGGGGCCACCGTGCCGACTTTGGGGGTGGCGGGCCAGTAGCCGTGGTCTGTCGCGGAGAAGTGGTGCTGGCGGTACTCTGCGATGTGGGGAAGCTTTCGCACGATATCCGCGTGCGGCCCAGCCCAGTATGCCTGCGCGACGTCGCGGGGCAGGTCCTCCCGCAGCCGCACATAGTACAGGGCTGACGTCGTCGTGATCATTCCTGGGTACCTCCGGTGAAACGAACGTCGACGCAACCGACCTCGCGGCCGCCGGCAGTGAGGGTGGCCTCGATCCGGTTGCCGCCGGCAACGACGGTCGTCGGACCCAGGGCGCCCGACAGAGTTACTTGGCCCGCCCGCCGCGGGTTGCCATACTCTTGCGCGGTCTGCGCGAGCCACCGTAGGACGTTCAACAGGTCGCCGAGGCAGGGGGCGCCGTTGCCGATCGAGACGACGTCGCGGTTGAGCATCATCGACGTCTCGACCTCGCTGGGCTCGACGGCGACCAACTCGTCGCCAAGTGCGAACAGGCCCCTACTGGCGTTGTCAGCGACTGTGTCGGCGTTGGTGATGTCCCACCCCGCGATCCGACTGTCGACGATCTCGAGCGCCACACAAAGGGTGAAGGCAATCTCTGCTTCGATCTTGGGTTGCAAGAGTCGCGCGGCAGATACGAGCGGCCCGGTCACGTTCATGTCATCGAGCAGGACCCCGAAGTCGGGGGTGTCGCCGCCTAACCGCTGCTGGACCGCAACCGAGGCGAGGCCGATCCTGCGGCCGATTACCCGTGCCCCGTGTGCGATCCTGCCTTGGGTGTGCTGCTCCTGGACGGCGTAGGCCAGGCCTAGGTCGGTGCTCCCGATCAGGTCACGCACCGGAGCGTAGGGCATGGCGATCTCCCTCGCCTCACGGAGCATTCGGGCCGCCAGTGTAATTTGCGTGATGGTGGTGGTCATCGTGTGCTCATTTCCGTCTCGAGCGCGGGAGTCGCGGCAGGTGCGGCCAGCCCCAGTTGAGCAATCAAGGCTCGCGTGAGGGCAGTTGCATCGCCTGACCGCGCGACCCCAAAGACGTACTTGTCTGGCCGCAGCACGACGAGCGAGCAGCGTCGGACGCCGGCCTTCCGGAGCCAACGGGTAAGCTCGTTAGTTGTGTCCTCGAGATCGACCAAGCCGGCCTTGCGGCGGCCGTCGCCAATCTCGCCCTGGGGACGAGTGCCGGCGGCGTAAATGGTGGCGAAGGTGGTGCCGACCGTCTCCCAAATGGCGACATCGGTGCCGAGCGTCTGACGGGGGTCCACCCCGACGCCGATCACGGACCATCCGGTGCCGAGCGCGTCGTCGAGCCGGACCGGTCGGCCGTCATACCGCCGGACCTCGGGCTGGGGGGCCAGGGTGCCTTCGATGCCGCGCAGGCCGCGCGGCAGACCGACGTAGCCGTCCTTCTTCAGCCGCGGCTTGGGCTTCATGCCGGCGCTGCGCACCCATCCGCGAAGACCGGGTGTATGCAACGAGGTCCACATGGCCGCATCGCGGGCCTTGGCCGACACGGGGTTTTTGATCGAGACCAGGCACTTGTTGAACACCGAGAACTTGATCATCGAGGTCGCGTGCGGACGTCTCTCGCTCTCGTAGGTGTCCAGAAGTTTGGGATCGGCGCCGTGCTGGATAACCGCGGCGAGCTTCCACGACAGGTTGTCGGCGTCGCGGACGCCGGCATTCATGCCCTGCCCGACGAACTGCGGTGTCATGTGCGCGGCGTCGCCGGCCAGCAGTACCCGACCGTTGCGCCACTTGTCGGCCACGACGGCGTTGAACGTGTAGACCAACTGGCGTTTGACCTCGACCTCGTCGGGGTTGACATAGGCCGACATCAGCTTGCGCACCATTTCGTCCGACGCGAAGGTGTTCCTGTCGTCCTCGTCCTTCAACGCGAACTCGAAGCGGTGACGGCCACCCGGTTGAGGACAGCTGACCGTCGGCATATCGGGGTCGCAGATGAAGTCGAAATAGGGCAAGTGCCGGAACGCGTCGATGCCTTCCTTGGCAGCGAGGTCAATGACCAGCCACCGCTCAGGGTAGCTCTTGCCAGCCATCTCGATGCCCTGATTGACGCGCACGATGCTGCGGCCGCCGTCGGCGCCGACGAGGTAGGCCGCCCGCACGGTCCTCTGGCTCGATTCGTCGACGATGTTCTCCCGCTTGCCATAGCCGCTGCCGGTGGAGGCCGCGTGGACGACGCTAACCCCCATGTCGTCCTGGATGAAGTCGACGACCTCACGCCCGCGCAGCACCTTCACCGACGGGTAGCGCTCCAGCAGCGACTCGAGCCTGCTCTCCAGGTAGGGCTGGTAGAGGAAGTTCACTACCGGCCACCACAGCGGACGCTGCCGCTGCCGAAACCGGATCAGCACATCACCGTTGGCCTTGAGCCACTGAACGGCGGAGTCGACGTTCATGTCCGTGTGGATGTCATCGGCAACTCCGGCGGTCTGGAAGACCCGAAGCGCCTCGTCGTCGGTGTACACGGCGCGGGCGTTGCCGTAGAATTCCGGCTCGCGCTCGAGGACCAGCACACTCAGACCGCGGCGGCCGAGCAGGTGGGCGAGGGTCAGGCCAGTGGGTCCGAGACCGGAGATAGCTACGTCGTAGGTGTTCATGAGGCTGCTCCAGACAATGCGGGGACGGTGATCTCGGGCACGCGTGCGTTGAGGGCGGCCTGGCGGAGCTGGCCGAGCTTGTGAAAGATGCCGGGGTCGACGGGCTTATGGCCCCAGATGCTAATGCCCTGATGGGTGGCGACCTGCCAGGCCGCCTCGAGCTCGGGGGTGATCACGATGGGGTTCCATCCGACCTCGAGCTCGAAGCCCGACGGTGTCACGCAGTAGAATGACAGCTCCCGGTCGTTGGTGTGCTGCCCGATCGACCAGGCCATCGAGAAACCGTGCTCGCGCACACGCTGGTAGGCGCCGACCATGTCCTCGAGAGTCGAGGCCTGGATGTTGATGTGCTGCGCCCTGGTTCGGATCGGGTCGAGCTTGAATCCCCGCACGTTGGCGACGGCCACTGAGTGGTGCCGCTCGTTGACCCGCAGGAACCGGATCTTCAGGGTGAGCCCGCTGATGTTCTCGTCGATGAAGTCTGAGAGCCGGGAGTCGAAGACGGCGTTATAGTAACGGTGGATGCCAATCGGGTCGCGCGAGGTGATCGCGACGTGCCCCATGCCGCCACCGCCGGTGACAAAGCCAGAGCTGATCATGTGCAAAGGCTTGGCGTTCTTGTGGACGGTGGTGAAGATCTCCTGGAGGATTCCCTTAGGGCCGGCGAAGCGCCAAAGCCGCTCGACGCCGCGCAGGGCCGCCTCCTCGGGGGTGCCCTCGGCTATTGGTACGCCGCGCTCGGTCACTCGCTTGACAATCCGGTCGAAGGTCTCGTGGTCGGTGATGTGCCACCCGATCGCGGTGAGGTCCTCTGCAGGACCGCGCTGGATGAGGAAGCGGCACTCCCGGTCGTCGATCCGGAACCGCAGTACATCGTCGCTGAGCGGATCGACGTGCAGCCCGATCGCGTCGGCCCCGAAGCGGTGCCAGTCAGCGAACCGCTGCGACTCCACCACCAGGTAGCCCAACTGGACCGACCCAAAGACCGATCCGTCGGTGTTGGGCTTGAGGAACACGCTCATCGGGCTCAGGCCTCGGCACTAAGGAAGTCGATGGCCAGGGAGTTGAAGAGGGCGGGGCGCTCCCACTGCACCCAGTGGCCGGTATTGGCGACCAGGTAGAGGTTGCAATTGGGCATGATGCCGCTCAGGGCGCGGCCGCCGGACGGACGGTTGACCTTGTCGTCCTTGCCCCACACCACCAAGGTCGGCGCCTTGACCTTGGCAAGGCGGTTGTCGCGGGTGAAATCCATCCGCAGCATCGTGCGAAGCGAAGTTCGGCCGGACGGCCGACGAAGTGGAGGATTGGCGACGACCTCGGGCTGGATGCTGGCCCGGTAGCGCAGCTCGATCATTTCGGCCGGCACCGAGGCGCCGTCGTACACAAGGTAGTCGCGGACGAAGGTCTCGAGCTTCTCGCGGGTCGGGCCTTCGCCGCCATAGTAGCTAAGCAGGCTGCTGAGCCCCTTGGTCGGCAACCTGCGGGTAGTGCCGACGCCGCCGGGGCCCATCAGGATCAGTCTGTCAACCTTGTCGGGGCGTTCCATAGCCAGCCGCAGCGCCGCGGCACCGCCGTACGAATTGCCGATGAAGTGCGCCTTGGCGATGCCGAGCTCGTCGAGCAGTCCGCGCATCGCGAAGGCCAGGTCACCGAACGGGTCACGGTGATCGAGTTGCTTGGACGACTGCCCGTAGCCGGGCATATCGGGGACGATCACGTGGAATCGCCCAGCAAGCGCGTCGATGTTGCGCGAGTAGTTGGACGCGCCGGTCGCGCCGGCGCCGCCGCCATGCAGAAGTACGACGGATGTGCCGGTCCCGGCCTCGGTCACGAAGATGTCGCGGTGTCCGACGCGCACGGTTTGCTCGGTCCGGGGGCTGGCTGTCGATGCGTTCACGGGTTCCTCCGTCGTAGATATAACTTGAGGTAATCATCAGTAGCGATGAAATCCTCTGTCAAGAGTTTCTGATGATTTCGTCAAGATGTGACGCCAAAGACTCGATGGAAGCCCAACTTGATGAAACTCTCAGTTAGAATCGGGATTCCACGAACGTGCCGGGCTGTCGAGCGGAGTGAGCGATGACGAGTGCTGCTGAAGTGCCCACCAGGGTCGACCGCCGCAAGGAACACACCCGCAATGCTCTGCTGGGCGCGGCGCAAAAGTTCCTCGCCGGGGGTCGCACGAGCGTGAGCATTCAGGAGATCACCGATGCGGCCGATGTCGGCTTCGGCAGTTTCTACAACCACTTCGAGTCGAAGGAGGCGCTGTTCGCGGCGGCTGTCGACGCGACGCTGCAGAGCTACGCCGTACTACTCGACGATCTCGTGTCCGGGTACGAGGACCCGGCCGAGGTGTTCGCTGTCAGCTTCCGGATGACCGGGCGGCTGCAGCGCCAACTGCCCGAGATGGTGCGGGTGATCCTCCACGAGGGCATGCGCATTCTCACCCGCGACGACGGCCTCGCACCTCGCGCGCGCCACGACATCGTGGCTGCCCAGGCCGCCGGCCGGTTCGACGTACCCGATCCCGAACTGGCTTTGATGGCGGCCGGCGGAGCCCTACTGGGACTGCTCCAGCTCCTCGAGAAGGACCCCGGCCTCGATGCCGGCGAGCGTTCCGACGCTATGACCCGACAGATCCTGCGCATGTTCGGCTTCTCCGCGTCCGATGCCAATGAGCTCGTCTCCCGGGCGCTCCCGCCCCAGCCCAGCCTTTGACCTGGGGCTGCTAAGTCCGACGAATCTTGCCCGTCACCATGACCCGTCTACCGTGGGCGAACGGAGCACACATGCGAACACGTGGCCAGACTCACGCCTGGCAATCGAGAGCTTTCGGCGTCCAGATTCGATCCGCGGCCAGAAACCGGCCATTTGCAACAACCCAGTCCCAACGACCGAAACCACCGGTCGAGCTGGACGGGGCGCTGGCCGACAGGGCGAGGACTCCGCGGCCAATGCCCGGCTTCACCAGGTCCAGGCGCACCGGGCGACGCGCCCGACCGGAGGACTTCGCGGACACCGCTCGCGCGGATCTGGTGCTGCTCGCCCGCGAGTTCGCGACTGCTTCGCTCAGCAATCATTCGCCAAGCGATCTTTCACGGCCCCGCGGGACGTCCAGTTCGCTGTTGACGTCCACGACTACAGCCATGGAGTCCGCCCGGATCCGCCGTTCACGTTCATCCGGTAAACCGCGCTGTCGCACCAAGAAGAGCTCACCTGGCGGGAGCTATTTATAGCCGTCACCTCAGGGCCAGAAACGCTTGGCATGGTCACGACAGCGCCGCGTTGGCCAACTCCTCAAATCCGTGTCGACAGGCGTGGTCGCGACCGCGGTTATCTCGCGCCTTGACCGATTCGGAAGGCGGCCAACCGACCTCGCCCCTTGAGACGAGCGAGGACGGTGGTGTGATGCACGCTAAGCCCTTCCGCCAGCTGTCTCACTCCCGTCCCGCCTCGGTGTCAGGTGACGAGCTCATCAACGCTAGGCTCATCTAGGAATTTTGAGCCGTCTCAATTGACCCCACCACAGGCCTCGTATGTTCAGCATCCGAGGTTGTGCAGGGGGCGGTCGCGACGGTAGGTGCCCCGTGCCCAGCGAGAAGCCAGCCTCCGTAGGGCTTGCAGAAGGTTCTCAAACTCTCTACTCAGGCGCACAAAATGAAGACCTGCACCGCCCCGATGTGGGTCCTTTTTCAGCCCGGTGCCCCCCGGAAAGAGAGGGCAATGAGTTCTGCCGCTTCCCTGATTGCTTCGACGCTTTCCCGGGCGGGCTCGGGCCGGTTGGTGATTAGGCAGATGCAGGCGACTAGGTTGGGACCGAGCCCCCTGAGGGGGACGGCCACCGCGTATAGATTGGGCTCTACTTCGCTGAAGGTAGACGCATAGCCTTCGGATCGTGCTTTCTTCACCGCTTCAGGCTCGTCAGGGCGCTCCGGCAATAGCGACCGGATCGCGTACGGCGCGGCCCCTTTTGTCAAGGGAAGCCGGCTGCCGAAGCTGTAGCTCATGGTCCAAGTCGCCTGCGACGGCTCGACCACTGACAGAGCAACAGCTTCCTCTCCCTCTTTAATGAAGAGGGAGAGTGTGCATTGAATATCGTCCGCCAACTGCTGCAGGAACGGCCGGGCGGCGGTGCGGAGAGCCATTTGGGCTCCGGCGGCAAGGTCAAGCAGCGCCGCGGACGCCCGGTACCGCCCATCGTGGCCCCTGACCAGCAGGTTTTGGTCGCTAATCGTATTCAGCACGCGGTAGGCCATGCTCCGGTGGACTTCTAGCATGTCCGCCACTTCTTGGACCGACATGCCGTCGGGTGCCGCAACGACCGTCTTAAGTACCTTCAGGCCGCGCGCCAAGGTGCGCCCCCCCGCGGTTCGTGAATCCGCCGTTGTTTCTGTCATGGCAACATGCTAGCGAACAGTTCCCCGAAGTGCACTATATACAACAGATGCCCCACATAGAGGAATGCGCCCCTCAGCCAGGCTGAGTGGCGCATTCCCGCTGGACTCAATCTTAACTGCTGCCCACTCCAATGGATTCCAGCGTTGCGGCGGCCGCCGCCGACCGGCTTCGGCCGAGCACCCACATGGCCAGGGCGCTTAGGACGCCGATGGCCACCGTGAAGGCGAGGATGTATCCCCAGCCCATCCCGTTCGCGGCGGCAATCAGCGTCGCCAGCAACATCGGACCGAAGCCACCGCCGACGGTTGAGGCTGCCTGGTAGCCGAGGGAAGCACCCGTGTATCGGGATCCGGTGCGGAACTGCTCACTAAGGTACGCGGCCATCGGGCCATACATCGGGCTGATGGCGACTGCATTCATCACCACGAAGGCGAGCAGTACCTTGCCGAACTCGCCGCTGCTTGTCAGCAGGAGGAAGGGGTACGTGAACAGTACGCCAGCCACCATACCGAAAGTCATCACCGCCGTCCGACCGAACCTGTCCGATAGGGCGCCAGACACGATCTGAAATACAACGCAGGCAAAACCGCCGGCGGCTTGAATGGCCAGCACCGAGGAGAGCTCGAGACCGTTCGATTTGGCGAACGTCAAGCCGAAGGAGTTCAGCAAGCTGTTGAAGAGGAAGGGAGACAGAAGGGCGATGAAGACAAGGATCAGGGCACGTGGCTGCCGAAGGACCTGCATCAGCGGAATCGCTGCTTTCGCTCCGCTGGCAACCTGCTTCCTTTGCTCTTCGACAAACAGCGGTGATTCGGAAATACGCAGACGGACCCACAGCCCGATGGCGACGAGGACGGCACTGAGCAGGAACGGAATACGCCAGCCCCATGTCATGAACTGGTCTTTGGGCAGCAGGGCGAATAGGCCCAGAACGGCGGCTGCCAGCATCGTTCCGGTTGGACCGCCGGCCTGGGCGAAACTGGAGGCGAAGCCCCGGCGGTCCTCGGGTGCGTGCTCGAAGGCCATCAGGGCAGCCCCGCCCCATTCACCTCCGACGGAGATGCCCTGGATAAAGCGCAACAGGACCAGCAGGATGGGAGCCAGCGCTCCCACCTGGTTGCTGGTCGGAAGCAGGCCGATCAGCGCCGTGGAGACACCCATGATCAACAGCGTAATGACCAGGATTGATTTGCGACCGATCTTGTCGCCATAGTGGCCGAAGATGACGGCCCCGAGTGGTCGGCTGAGGTATCCCACCGCGAGCGTAGACAGCGAGGCGAGCGTGGCCACGACGGGTGGCATGTTACTAAAGAACAGGTCGCCAAAGACGAGACTTGCGGCAGCGACATAGAGCAGGAAATCGTAATACTCGATGGCGCTGCCCAAATAGCTGGAGAGAAGGACGCGTCTTAATTCCCTCTTCTGATTAACAGTAGACCGAGCGGCATCGGGCGCCGAAACATTCATAGTTTCTCCTAAAAGGACTGTGCATTTATCGCACATCTTCGTGCTTCTTTTGCACATAATGTAAATAGTGTGTGATGTCCGCCACTATGTCAATCGTTGTTCCGCAAATATTTCGCGACCTATATACTTGATCGCCGTTGCGCCTGGTGCAAATATTGATCAAATCCGCGCATATAATGCTCACGTTCCGTAAATGGCACCCTCCGGCAAGCCCGCACCTCAGGCTGAAATCTGAGGAAATCCCCTTGGGAGAGATCTTCGGGGACTGAAACTAGCCCCGCCGGGAGGGCTCATCGGGCATTGGCTGTGCCCATCTGATCAACCGGCGCGGATACAGCGGGACCCTCATTCCGGACCTATCTGTTCCTCCGGACGGGAAAACGGGGCTCGGAGCCAATGAACGACATACCTCAACACAAAGGACTGTCAATGCTTCACCGGATCACCTTCCTCCAGCGCCTCCCCGCGCTCAAACCGGAGGCGTTCTACCGCCACTGGAGCACCGATCATGCCGAAATCGTCCAGCGGATGCCGGGACTGGCACGCTATGCCCAGAACCACGTGGTCGAAGTTCTGACAATGGAAGCCAATGCCGCGTTCCCCATCGCTGGAATCGTCGAGACGTGGTACGAATCGCCAGATGCAGCGAACCTGGCCTCCTCGGCACCGGTAGCATTCGCCGCCCTGCTGAAGGACGAACTGCACTTCCTTGCCGGTTCCACGTCTTTCCAGGCTCGGGGGGAGAATCAGCCCGCCGACCCCGCTTGGAAACTATGGGGCTACGCGGAGGTCAATCCGGAACGCCTCTCGGCCGCAGCCCGGGGCCTAGCCAAGGGTCTCGAGGGCGTCTTTCAGGTTCGAAACCTTGCACGCGACACCTCCGCGCCCTTGCTCGTTCGCCCAGGGCTTCAGGCAATGCACCCTAAACCGCGCGCCCTTTTCGCCCTTCTATTCGACGGGGAAACCGCCGCGCGCCGGGCCGCCAAGACGTTGGCGCAGGACGCACGAGGACTGCGGCCCTCACTGCCTGGACTGCAGCTGCTGTTGACTCGCGAGCACCGCCTTCGCTGATCGAACGTACTTGCCCGCCCAGGGAAGTTCCCACACACACCAAATCAGACTTCCACCCTCGACGAAATTCACAGGCAGATCATCGATCCGGTCCTGGTCCTGGGGACTGGCGTAGTGGGATCGAGGATTGATGATCTCGGCGTAGTTGGCTGAGCCGTCGGACGTCCATTGTTCCCGGACGCCTCTTGTGGGACGCACCACTTTTCGGTTATATTTTCATCATATGCACGCTTATGTGCACTATAAGCTCACCCATCGGAAATAGTTCCCGAATCCTAAGATCGAAGGACCCCTCATGCTGGATGTCACCAACCAAGTCCTGGATTACGACGTCGATGTCGACGTCGTAATCGCCGGCAGTGGCGCTGCTGCGCTTTCGACCGCGGTGGTGGCCGCCGCTCTGGGACGCTCCGTCCTGGTCCTGGAGCGGGCGGCCCGTTTCGGAGGGACCACCCGCAAGTCCGCCGGCGGGGTCTGGATGCCGAACAACAAGTACATGCATGCCGCGGGTACCGAGGACGACCGCACGGCGGCTCTTCACTACCTTGCCCGCATCGGTCGCCCAACCCTGTTTAACCCGGACTCGCCCACTCTGGGCCTCCCCGCTTGGGAATACGAGGGGCTGTCCGCCTTCTACGACAATGCCGCCACGGCTCACCGTGAGCTGGAAAGTCTTGGTGCTTTGAACCTTGGCCAGGCCGTGAACGGTCTCTACGACTATCTGGAGAAATTGCCCGAAAACAAAGCCCCGCAGGGTCGCGGCATGTACCACGCGGACTCCATGGGCGGCCCCGAGGGTGGGCAACTGCTGGTCGATGACTTTATTGCCGCCGTAGAACGGTTCGGCGGGGAACTTCGCACCGGGCACCGTCTGGTCGACTCGATCGTGGATTCGGGGCGCGTGGTGGGTGCAGTCGTTCAGACAGAGGATGGGCAGGTTCTGCATGTTCACGCCCGACTCGGTGTGGTCTACGGTACAGGCGGCTTCACCCACAACGCCGAACTGCGGCTCCAGTACCTCGACGGTCCCTACATCGGAGGCTGCGCGGCTCCCACTAACACCGGTGACTTCATCACCATCGCCGCCGAACTGGGTGCGCAACTGGCGAACATGAACCAGGGATGGTGCGGGCCAATCGCGGTCGAACGCCTGATCAAAGACCCGGAAGAGGTTTTCTGTTCCTTTTACATCCTTGGCGATGGAGTTCTGTCCGTTAACCGGGAGGGCAAAAGGGTATTCAATGAGAAGGCTCCCTATAACGAGGCGGCCCGGGTCATGTCGGCTTGGGACCCGACCAAGATCCGCTACTCGAACTTTCCGCTCATCACCATCTGGGATAAGACAGTGGCGGACAACTGGGCCATCGACCGGCTGGGCAACCCCATACCGGTCAGTCCCGACGAAGCATACTGGGTACTAAAGGGCGAAAGCCTCGAAGAACTGGCCCAGGCCGTTGATCAGCGTCTGCACGAACTCGGGGTCCACGTGGGCTATGCACGATTGGATTCGGACTTCGTCGAACAGTTCGCACGGACTCTAGAGCGTTTCGGCGAATTCGCTGACGCCGGCGTCGATGAGGACTTTCACCGTGGCGAATCGCGCTTCGAACGCTATGCCAGCGACCGGTTCGGAGCCGGCCAAGGACATAATCCGCTGATGCGCCGGTTGGACACCTCCGGTCCCCTCTACGCCACAATCATGGCTCCCGGACTGCTTGATACCAAAGGAGGGCCGCGTGTAGACCTTCAGGGACGTGTTCTGACGGTCCGCGGCCAGGTCATTGAGGGGCTCTTCGCGGTCGGCAACGCGGCCGCTTCCCCGACAGGTCAGGGCTATGCAGGATCCGGAGGCACCCTGGGGCCGATCATCACCGCAGGATATCTCTGCGGTCAATTCCTCGGCTCCGCAAAGACCAGCACCCATGATTCCCCCGCCGCACGCACCGGCGAAACCAACTGAGACTCCAAGCCGGCCCCCATCACCACACACGAAACCGAAGGACCAGCCCATGAACGAACCCCGTCTCGAGACCGCCCACGATCGCCCGGACCCCGTCCGGAGCGTGGGCCCGTCCCTAGACGCTGCAGCGCGGGACGCAGCGTACGACCTCAAGGCGCGCTACTTCTTCTACGTCGACACCCAGCAGTGGGATCAGTTGCGCACCCTTTTCACCGAGGACGCCCGGTTCGAGGGCTTCGCCTTCGAAGGCGTGGGGCCCGACGCCTTCGTGCAAGGAGCGGCCGCACTTCTCGCCGGCGCCCGGAGCGTTCATCAGGGGTTCATGCCCCGGCTCCAAGCCCAATCGGACTCCGTGATCCGCGGGCGCTGGTCCATGTACGACTACCTCACCTGGCAGCCCGGCACCATCTCCTTCCGGGGCAACTCATCACCCGACCTCTCCGGCATACGCGGCTACGGCTACTACGACGAGGAATACCGGCACACGCCCGAGGGCTGGCGGATCGCCTTCATGCGTCTGACCCGGCTACAGATCGATCTGCTCCACGGCGCCCGCCCAGAGGACACCGCCGGGGCGCTGCCGCCCGATCCCCGCTGGCTACCTTAAGCGCATCGGTCCGCCGGCCTTCGAAACCGCGGGGCGCATGAGACTCTAGCGGTGTCCGGAGCCCCGGCACACGCCCGAGTTGGCCTGTGCCAACCCCACAACAGATGAACGCCCACGAGCAGATGGTACCCCTGGCCAGCCTTTCGGAATATCAAACAGGACCCGCGCTCCAAGGCGGTGGCTCCGGTGAGCAAAAACAACAATCCGACAGGATGATCCAGCAACAGCTACCAGAAATTCCGGCGTCTTCCGGGTGTGGCTCAGCATGGGCGAGCCGGGCGCACGTGCTGGTGCATCGCACAGCGGCCCGGAAGCGGCCCACGAGACGGCGGCATCATAGCCGGTTCGCGCGGTGTCGATCCTTGTCCTGAGCGCGCGTCCTTCCTGGTGCGCCCGAGTGGCGCCTAAGGTAAATAATGCAGTAAAAGCACTTGTGTGCATCAAAGCTACAGAAATATAGTGTTATCCAAGAGACCCACCCGGGTCCACATTTCAACAAACGGAGCAGACAATGAGGTCTTTCACCGCTCGCCGAGCCGCCAAGGTCACGGCTGGCTTACTTGCACTTTCTACGGCGTTAGCGCTTTCCGGCTGTGGAGGTGGAGCGAGCAGTACCCCCACCTCGACCTCCAAGATCACTGGAAACGTCGCCGAGCTCAGCGGAGCCGACCCGAAGGCGCTCGGTAAAGGCCTGACCATCCCGGTCGGACTCGACGTCGCCCTCTCCGGTCAGGGCTCGTACTACGGCAAGGTCATGAGCGACGCCGCCAAGCTTGCCGCCGCCCAGATCGAGGCCGCTGGTGGCCCCAAGTTCAACATCGTGCTGAAGGACAACAAGTCAGGTGATACTCAAGCTGGCGTGCAAACCACCCGCGAGCTGGGACAGCAGGGCACGCATCTAGCCCTCTACTCGTTTATCGGTGTCTTCGGGTCGGCATTCCAAGGTATTGACCAGTACAAGATTCTCTCGCTTGACGGCGGAGGCGGCACGTCAACATCCGGAAAGAGCAAGCCGTGGTTCTATGGCACGCGGGCCAACACTCCGCATGACAGCTATCCGGGCGTCGCCCGATACATCTCTCAGGCGTTGCCTAAGGTGAAGCGCGTAGCGGCGATAATCCAGGACGCCGGGGCCGGCTTCGCCTCCTCAGCTGAGAACATCCTCCGTACCGAGCTGTCGAAATACGGCATCCAGCTCGTGGACGTCGAGGTCGCGGCTAACGGCGCAACCGACGACACTGCTGCCATCAGCAAGATGCTCGCGGCGAATCCTGACCTGATTGTGCAGAGCCAATTCGGCACAGACGTTGGCTACACGCTCAAGCAGCTTCGTGCGGCGGGTTCCAACCTCCCTGTGATCGGTTCCGAATTCCTCCCTGATCTCGCGAACATCGCAGGCAAGGACGCGGTCAACAACTACATGTTCGCCAACGACTTCTTCGATGCGAAGACCGCACCAAGCGCGTGGGGAAAGTACTTCGTCAAGACCTGGGAAGAGGCTTACCCCAATGCGGGTGCCCCCGACTTCTACGCCGCGAACTACTACGAGGACCTCTTCGTCTTGTGGCAGGTCGTTCAGCGCGTGACCGCCAAGGGCGGTGACGTCAACAACCCGGATGACTTGAAAGCGGCCTTCGAGTCCAACCTCACCTTCCCCTCGGTCTACGGCCACGCGGATGGAAAGAACTACGGCACGTTCTCCATAGACCCGACGACCCACTCCGTGTCATCCCGTCAGATCACACTGCTGCAGTACCAGAAGGACCAGCTCACGCCTCTCGCCCAGTTTGGCATCGGCGCAGCCGACTTCAACCTTCTCACCAAATGAACCAGCCGCACTACGAGCGCTATCTAGGCAGGAACACAATGCCCGGCAACGAGCTCGACGGCCACATCGGCGTGGTCACTGGAGGCGGCTCCGGGATCGGCCGCCAGACCACCCTCACGCTCGCCGCGGCCGGGGCGACCGTGATCGCTCTCGATCTCGATGGTTCGGGGCTAGACGAGACCGCAGGATTGGCTGGGGAGCACGCTAGGCGCGTCCGCACGGCAATCTGCGACGTCTCAGACGAGGCATCGTTCCACGCTGCGGTCATGACCTCAGCCGAAGGCAGGGATCCCCTCTTCCTGGTCAACGCCGCGGGTATCGAGGGACCCATGTCGCGCCTCGTCGACACGACAATCGACGACTGGGACCGTGTGCTCCGGGTCAACCTGCGTGGCTCATTCGTCCCGATGAAGTCCCTCCTCCCCGCGATGATCGTCGCGGGGGAGGGCTCCATCGTCAATCTCGCTTCGGTTGCATCGTTCGGCGGTGCGGGCGAGCTCTCCGCATACACCGCTTCCAAGCACGCCGTCGTAGGCCTGACTCGCGCCGCCGTTGCCGAGGTCGCGCGATCGGGCGTCCGCATCAACGCGATCGGCCCCGGCCCCACGCGGACGCCTCTCCAGACGCGCGCCGAACAGAACAACGCTGATCCTGAGATGATGCGGTCCCGCCAGATCGAGGCGATTCCCCAAGGGCGATACGGAGAGCCTGAGGAGATCGCCGATCTCATCCTATTTCTCGTCTCCGATCGGTCGACTTACGTCAACGGCGCTCTGATCGCGATCGACGGCGGCATGACCGCGACGCTATGAGCATCGCGCCCGAACAACCTTCTCTGCAAGAATAGGACTCCTGAGTTGACGCTCACACTCATTCTCCAGTTGCTGGTCTCAGGACTAGCCACTGGAGCTCCGCTCGCCGCCCTTGGCCTCGGCATCTCGCTCATCCTCAGCGTGACTGGACGCTTCCACTTCGCATTCGCACTCACGTTCACCCTGGGCGCTGTGCTCGCAGCTCAGCTCCAGTCCATCGGAGTACCAACAGTCGTCGGGGTTCTCATCGCCGTGGTGATCTGCGCCGCCTTCGGTGTGCTCGTCGAGGTCGTCGTCTACCGGCCTCTCGCGCGCGCTGGACACGACGCCGGCCTCCTGCCGATCTTCGTGAGTTCGCTCGGACTCACCATCGCAGGAGAAAGCGCCGTGCAGTTCTTCTTTGCGAAAACGGCGCCCGCACTGCCCTTCAACCTGATCGACAACGTGTCGATAGCACTGCCGTTCGGACTTCGCACCTCGACCATCGACGTCCTGGAGACGGCGATGTTCGCCGTAATCCTCGCGGGTGCAGTGGTATTTCTGCGGTGGAGTCGCGCTGGTCGCGTGGTGAGGGCGGTGCGCGAGAACCCCACGATGGCTCGGGCAGTCGGTGTGAGGCCGGAATCCGTGTACATCTGCATCTTCGCGTTCGCCTCGGCCCTCGCCGCTCTCGCGGCGTGCTTCGCGGCCGCCCGGTCCTCGGCTACGCCGGGTATGGGGTACGACCCGCTTTTCTCGTCGTTCGTGGTCGCGTTCCTCGCCGGCACCCGTGCTCCTGCTCTCCGCATCGTGCTCATCGGGATCGCCCTCGGTGTAGTCCAGCAAATGAGTACGCTCTTCATGCCGGCCAACCTGACGAATATCGTCGTGTTCGGGATTCTCTTTATCTACCTCGTCGGACGTGGATCGGGTGTCACACCGGGCCTGCGGCTGGCGCTGGGAAGGAACTAAAATGGAGTATTGGCTCGCCTACCTCGACCAGGCGCTGATCTTTGGGATGTTCGCGGCATCGCTCAACATCCTTCTCGGCTACAGCGGCATCTTTTCGGTCGCCTCGTCGGCTTTCGGAGCCCTCGGCGGATACCTGACGGCAACACTCTCTCTGTACGCAGGGTGGAGCACGGGCGCCACTCTGGTGGTCGCCACCGCCGCGGGTGCAGTCGCCGGCGTGGTGCTCAGCGCACCCATACTCCGGCTCGCCAACGAGTATGTGATGCTCATGACGATGTCGCTGTCGATACTTTTACTGACGATCATCACGTCGTCGCCCCAGCTCGGAGGCGGCCAGGGCCTCGTGGGCCTTCCCTTGGCCTCGCTGTTCGGAATCCAGCTTTTCAAGCCGTCGGACTTCGTCCCGTTCCTCGTCGTCTCGCTTCTCGTAATCTCGCTCATCTGCTGGCGCATCGCAGAGTCGCCATTCGGGCGGGTACTGCGTGCGTCCCGAGACGACGACCTGGGCATTCGTTCGCTCGGCAAGTCACCCTTCGGCAAGCGCCTTTTCACGTTTGCTCTCATGTGCGCCATCACGAGCTTCAGCGGTGCGGCACTCGTTCTCTACAACGGCGTCGCCTCAGTGCAACTCTTCTCCCTCAACCAGACCCTGCTCATTTTTGCGATGGTCATTGTCGGCGGCCTGTCTTCGATCCCTGGCTCGATCGTGGGCGCTTTCCTCATCGTCGGCGTGGCCCCGTTCCTAGAGCAAGTGTTCCAGCTGTCACCCGACGATTCGGCGCTGCTCCGTCCGATCGTGTTCGGAATCATTCTGGTTATCATCGTGCGATTCCGCCCCGAGGGCATCGTGCCCGAAAGAATGCGCGGCTACCGCAACAACAAATCCGGGGTCGAACGGGCTGGTAGCGTAATCAGTTCGCTTCTAGGAATCGACCGCGGCGCGGGCAGGCTCGGCGACGAGGATGCAGTTCTCGAGATCAAGGACCTCAGCAAGAGCTTCGGCGGGGTCGTCGCGGTCGAGGGGCTGAGCCTTAAGCTTAGAGAGGGGCAGATCACCGCGCTCGTCGGAGCCAATGGTGCCGGTAAGAGCACCGTGTTCAACCTGATCACCGGTGCGATCCGGCCCGACTCTGGCCAGGTCCTCCTCAACGGTCAGAACATCACCAATCTGTCACCTCAAGCGGTCGCGCAACTCGGAATGGTGCGGTCATTCCAGGATCTGCGCATCTTCCATGACCTCACACCGCTCGAGAACGTCATGCTCGCGGGGCATAACCCGCGAGGTGAGAACCCGCTAACACTGTTCTTCACTCCGCGGGCCGTCGCACGCCGTGACCGCGAGATCCGAGAAGAGGCCCGCTCGTGGCTCGAATTCGTTGGAATCGACCCCTCGTTGCGGGTACGCACGGGTTCGCTCTCGTTCGCGCAGCAGAAGCAGGTCGCCTTCGCGCGTGTCCTTGCAACCAAGGCACATGTCTTCCTTCTGGACGAGCCACTTTCCGGAATTGAAGGCGGCGCTGTCGAGGAAATGCTGCGCCTCATCGAACGCGTTAAGGCGACTGGCCGGACGATCTGCGTCGTCGAACACAGCATAGAGGCCATCAGTCGTCTGGCGGACTGGGCCTACTTCATGGAAACCGGAAAGGTCACAGCAGAAGGTACCGTACAGGACCTACTGAACGACCCACGACTTGCGGAGGCCTACTTTGGCAGCATCAAGCTCTGACACAACGATTGGCAGCCTGGCCGTAAAGCCCGAGACATCGGTACCTCGACTTGAACTACGCGACTTGAGCGCCGGATACAGGAATCGTCCGGTTGTATTCGACATCTCGATAACGGTGCAGAACGCCAGCATCGTGACACTGCTTGGCCACAACGGAGCCGGCAAGACCACCACGATGACCGCGGCGCTCGGTCTCATTGGAGCAAAGAGCGGGAGCGTCCTGCTCGAGGGGAAAGATGTCAGCCAACTGTCGACGCGCAAACGCGTCGAGGCAGGGATGGCCTACGTCCCTGCCGATGATTTTGTTTTCGGCGGATTGACGGTGGCCGAGAATCTCTCCCTGGGCGGCCTTACCGAATCGCGAGCTACGGTGAGGCGCGACAAACTCGAGTGGATCTTCGACCGCTGGCGGGTTCTCGCTGACCGTGCAAACCAGCTAGCGGGAACGATGTCAGGTGGCCAGAGGCGCATGCTCAGCCTCGGGATAGCACTTATGTCGTCTCCGCGGCTTCTACTCCTGGACGAGCCATCGCTCGGGCTGGCGCCAAACATCGTGGATCAGCTGTTCCAGGATCTGCGGGATCTGGCCGACACCGAGGGACTCTCCGTTTTCATCATCGAGCAGGCTGTAGCCAAGGCGCTCGCCATCGCCGACGACGCCTACGTGATGAAGGCCGGCCGGATCATCGCGCACGAGCCGGCCGCCGCGCTCGCCCAGAGGGGGTCGCTATGGGAACTCTTCTGAACTTCCGGGTAGGGCACCTTCTGGTGACGATTTTGCGCATCGGGTGTACCTGAGGTCGAGGTACGCGTGGGCCTTCGACGAAGGCGAAATCGACGCCTTCGTGTCCTTGTTCGTGCCGACAGCAGTACTCGATCTCGCAGAATGGGAACGTTTCGAAGGCAACGGTGAGATTCGCAAGGGCATGCTGGATCAGATGGTGCCGCCGGGCCAGCCGCGCGCTACTCTTCAAACCCTCCCGTTCAAGTCGCCAGCCGATCCTTCGACGATTACCAGCATGTAGACGGTCGATGGCTTTTGTCGTCCGTACTTCTCCAAGCCCACTGGGCCGTCGGCTACTGAACCAGCGCACGCTCCTCTCGCGCATCGATGCGCGCTCAAGTGCCCACGGAAGGGAGGATCACGGCATTCAGCATGGAAGCTGCGACCGGCAGCAACCGACTCCTCGAGGGCAAGCTCGCATTGATCACTGACGGAGCCAACGGCATCGGCCGCACAGCAGTTGACATGTTCGTGATGGTGGGTGCCAAGGTTGTGACGTCCGACCTCGACGACGCAGGGCTGCAGGAGGTGGCCACCGAGCACAGTGACTCGGTCGTCACGTCCCGCGCGGACGTGGCGGAACTCAACGACATCCGCGCAGTTGTCGCTCTCGCGAAATCGACGTTCGGGCGCATCGATACTCTCTACAACGCTGGCGTCGGGATGTTGAACGATTCGGTGCTCCGGATGCACGAGACGCCCTACGAGATCTTTGAGAAACACCGAGGATCAACCTGTGGTCAGTTTTCGCGTGACGCGCGAGGCTCTCCCCCTGATGCTCAAGACCGGTAGGTCGATCATCAACGTCGCGAGCATCAACTCCCAAGTGGCGATCCCAGGGTCGGTGTAGTACATCGTAGCCAAGGGCGCCATCCTCTCGATGACACGCGGTATCCCGCTTGACTCCGGACACGACTGTATCCGCGAATGTTCTCATCCCCGGCTAAACCAAGACTCGCATGGGGACCGATTACACCAACAAGGCCCCGGATCCCGTCGCGGCGGAGAAAGAGTTCGCTGTCTTCCCTTTACTTGGGCACGTTGGCCAGCCACAAGAGGTGGCAGCCGCCGCGTTGTGGCTTTCCTCCGACGCGTCTACCTTCGTGACCGGTTCGGCGCTCACTGTCGATGGCCGATGTATCGCCAAATAGGCGATGAGGCAACACCGGGGGAAATCATGCATTCTCTCAGGGGGAATGCATGATGGGGCGAGCAATGCTCGACGGTGCAGCTGCGGCTATCGTATATTTGTCTCATGGAAAAGGAGTCGCACCGCACGGGCGGGGAACGCGTCAGGGACCAAATTCGCCTCGACATACTCAACGGCAGATGGGGGCCAGGCACGAAGCTTCAGCCAGCGAGCCTCGCAGTGATGTACGACACAAGCACCACAGTCATTCGCGAGGCCCTGACTCGACTGACCGGAGAGAACATGATCTCGGTCGAGCCCAACCGCGGCTTCTTCGTGCAGCAGGTCACTTTCCATGAACTCGCGGACCTGACCGAGTTGAGGTGCCGCATCGAGGCCTTCGCTGTGGAGCTCGCCGTCGAGCGGGGGGATCTCGTGTGGGAGTCGAACGTTATCGCGAGCCATCACACCCTTTCCCGAACCCCACGCCGGAATGAGAGCGATCCGGAACACGTGTCTGAAGCCTGGGCGGTCGCGCACCGCGCATTTCATGCCAAGTTACTCGAAGCATGCGGTGTGCCCATGGTCATTGATTTATCCCGGCAGCTCTCCGATTTCACCGAGATCTACCGACGCTGGGCGGCGCCGTCGACGGCGGCAACTGCTCGTGACGTCGAGCGCGAGCATGTTGAGATTCTCAACGCAGTTCTCGAACGCGACGCACAGCAAGCCGCTGCACTTCTGCGTGCACACTACGAGCGCACCGTTCAGGTACTGCTCGAATCCGGGATCGTGCGAGACGACGGGGCGAAGAAGCTAAGCACCTCGACGGATCGCAAATTGCCTGCGTAGCGGGCAGGGAGAAGGTACTCAGACCTTTGGGCACGTTTGCGCATCGTTAACGTAAACGACACATACCGCCGCAGAGATCACCGCACTAACTGCCTTCATTGCCCAGCTGATGGCGTCTCCTGCAAGCGAGCGGGAGCGAGGGCCCTTGATCGGCGCGGCGAGGCCGTACATGTTCGGTTCGACTTCGCAGAAAGCGGCTCCACCACGGCCAGAGCCACCGCCTCTCCCCATTCCCTGATGAGCAGGGACACAGTGGATGCCGGATCGTTGGCAACATCATGAAGAACCGGAAGAGCTGCGGCCCGAAGGGCATCATGGGCAGCGGACGAGAGCCCTAGCAAGCCGCCGGCGACTGGATCTGCCCGAAGGGCGCACCGTCTTCATCGCCGAACCCGGCTATGAAGACCCCCGCCTACTGGTCTGGAACGCGTTGTGTCCATCACACAGCCACCCGTTACCGGTCTTTGAAGCAGCACGCCGAAGCGCCGACGGGAAAGTCGTTGGCTGTTTCGCTGGTTACCCACGGGCATAGCGGCACACGTGATGACATGGAGAACGTCCTGGTGCACAAGCTCCACCTATGATCTGGTCAATGCAATCAACGCAGGAGGATCATCGGCCATCAGCCTCTTCGCTCTCTCTGTCGTGCCCGAAGAGTCTGACACCGGACGATTCGGCTGCACCTAGGCTAATTGCTGTCAGCTTATCGACCGGGCCACGAATGCTTCATTGCGATGACCCGGAGCCCGCGATCAGGCGTCCCAGCAATCAAGAAGGCTCGCCATGACGGGCCTCTCGGCTGGAGCGACCTGCGGTTACAGTGCCGCATAGCTGGATTGGTCTGAATCCGACCCGTTTTGTCCGGGCCCTTCTTCTCCCGAACAGATAATTCGGGCTTACATTTGCACACTCTCGTGTATATAGTGAGTTTAGTGCCCGGCTTAGAGACCCTTTCGCGGAGACGACCGACGTCCAAGTGGTTCATGTCCGCAGATCGCTTGGCGGGCACTCGCACTGCGTCTGCATCATCGATACGAGTCGCGGCTGCACAAAACCGGTCTCCGGCTCGTGCGCCGACGCCCAAAAGGAATATGTCGCACCGCGGAAATCAAAGTATGACGAAGGAGTCAACATGGAAGACATCGACCAGAGAGTGGCGATCGTCACCGGGGCCGGCCAAGGCATCGGACGTGGTATCGCTCAAGTGCTTGCCCGGCACGGAGCCGCGGTTGTCGTCACCGACATCGACGAAGCGAGAGCAGTTGAGTCGGCAGCGCTGATCACGGCTGAGGGTGGCCGGGCGACCGGGATCGCCCACGACGCGGCAGACCCAAATGCCACCAATCCGATCATCCACAATGCCATTGAAGCCTACGGGCGTTTCGACATCATGGTGAACAACGCGGGCATCGCGGCACAGATGCCGTTCGACGAAATAACGGTCTCTGACTGGGACCGTCTCAATAGCATCAATCAACGCGGCACTTTCTTCGCGGCGCAGGCCGCCGCCAAACACTTCAAGGAGCAGCAGTCCGGAAAGATCGTGAACATCAGCTCGTTCTCAGGCCGCAAGGCGGTAGAGGAATACCTGATCTATAACGCGACGAAAGCTGCTGTGATCATGATGACGCAGACGCTCGCCCTCGAGCTCGGTCCGTTCAACGTGAATGTTAACGCGATCTGTCCAGGCATCGTAAAGACACCGATCTGGGACACGCTCGACCCCGAGCAGTGGACGCGCCAGGAAAAGCAGATCCCGCTTCGTCGAGGGCAGACGCCGGAAGACATCGGAGAAGCTGTGGCATTCCTGGCCTCTGAGCGATCCAAAAACATCACTGGAGCGGTGCTGGCGGTTACCGGCGGTCTCGCAATGTTCTAACGCAGCAAATACCACCGCTACAGACGCAGCAAATACGGGCACTAAAAGGAGGAGTAAGAAATGGGATTCGATCGTGACGTGGCTACCGGCAGGAAGCCGATGCTGGAGGGAAAAATTGCCATTATCACTGGCGGTGGCAATGGGATAGGCCGCACGGCCGTCGGGATGTTTATCGAGGCGGGTGCGCAGGTCGTGACCTGTGACATCGATACCGAGGCGCTGGCTTCGGTGAAGGAGACTTACGGCGATGCCGTAACGATCATCGGGGCCGACATGGGAACGGTCGAGGGCGTTCGCTCGGTTGTAGAGTTGACCGAGGAGACGCACGGGCGCGTCGACGTGTTGTATAACAACGCTGGCGTAGGAAATCTCAATAAGAACTACGCTCGCGTGCACGAAACGCCCTACGACGTCTTCGAACGCACGCTCAAGCTCAATCTGTGGTCAGTGTTCGCCATGTCTCGCGAGACGCTCCCTTTGATGCTGAAAACCGGCGGATCGATCGTGAACGTATCCAGCATCAACGCGCAGGTTGCTATCCCGGGCTCGGTTTCGTATATCGGAGCGAAAGGTGGCGTGCTCTCGATGACGCGAAGCTTTGCCTTCGACTATGCAAAAGATGGCATTCGAGCCAATGTTCTCATTCCCGGATACATCGATACCCGTATGGTCCGGGACTACACCGACAAGGCGCCCGATCCGGACGCGGCGGCCAAAGAAATTGCCGACGCGCATCTGCTCGGCAGACTTGGCGATCCGCAGGAGATCGCCGCCGCGGCGCTATGGCTCGCCTCGGACGCCTCCGCCTTCGTGACGGGTTCTCTTCTGACGGTCGACGGCGGATACCTCGCTAAGTAGTGCCGGGCCTCTCGGCGTGGTTCCCTCACGGCCGATGGGATCCCGGAGCCGGACGGCGCATTCTTTTCGAACCATCAGAGCGGTTCAAAAGCGCTGGAGATGGAAGCCGACGCCCACGTCATGCCCATCAGTAGAGTGATAGCGCTCGAGGCTTCAGGAATCAGCACCCGAAGGAGGGGATTGATGTGGGACCTATTTTAGGAGATATAGCAATGAAATCTGAAAGGGATATCGATGGACGACTACGGTAACGACATCGCGGCGATTTCGCAGTTGAGATCGCAGTATTCGTTGTACTACGACAACGCGGATGCCAATCGATTCGCCAGACTATTCACCGAGGACGGCCTGTGCAACCTCGGCACGTGGGGTGTGTTCCGCGGCCCCCAGGAAATTGAGGTCGGTATCGCTGGACAGCTGGTGGCACCCTCGCCACAGCCCGCTACGATTCACTCAGTAAGCACTCCCGTCATCGACGTGCAAGGAGACTCAGCATCGGGAAGCTGGTATGTCACCGTATACCATCTGCCCCACGACGGTGATTTACACCCCGTACGTTTCGTCGGTCGGTATTTCGACGAGTACCGTCGCACACCCGAGGGGTGGAGGTTCTCTGAAGTGCGCCTCGACCCCTACTGGTTCGTCGGGTATTGAGCTGCAGACGCTCGCCCGCGCTCTGAATAGCTCAGAGGCGCGGGCGAGCAATCGTCATATGAAGGAAGCTGTCGTCTGCTGCGCCGAGGACGCCACGGCAAACCCTCGCCGAGGCGCCGTAGAGGCCACAGACCGAAGAAAAGCCGCGGCGATGGTCGACAACAGCGTCTCTGGCTAAACAGCTTGGCCACGTGTTTTTCGACGGTATAGCCCACGGGGACTTCTGGCCTGTAAACCTGCGCGCTGCCAAGTCTCGGCGACGTAGCCACCCGTGCCTTGCGAGCAACTTAGCGCTTTGACCGAATCGAAGGTTTCCGGAGTGACATCGACGATTGCCGAGCGATCTCAGGTCGCGCCTGGCATCACTTTTAGCATGATGTCGAGCTGGCCGAGGGTGCTGAATGTGCTGTGAACAAGTGTCGACGTCAGCCCCAACGGTAAAGTCAGCATGCCCATAGAGCAAATTTCCGGCGAAGTTCAGCTCCAACTCAGCGCCCAATTAATCCTGGATCTCGCCGATGACCATACCAACCCTTCCGGAATGAAGAGTTCAACGGGCGCCGGCCGGATCCCGCTCGCTCAGACGGAGGAAACGATCGACCCGTCAGGTTTCCACTAATCCTATGTTGAGTCAGGTGGGGCACGTCAGGCAAGCCGGCCGGAGATACGCTCTGCCGCTGCGATGATGGCGTTGACGGCACCCTCCGCGACTTCCTTGCGGGTAGTGATGAGGTTTATGCAAGCGGCGACGTCCGACTCAGGGCCCTTGATCGGCGCGGCGAGGCCGTACATGTTCGGTTCGACTTCGCCGAAAGTAATGGCAAAGCCGTTGATCCTGGCAGACCGAACATCTTCGGGCTCCATCGGGGACGGCGGCCGGCTTGCCCGAATCGCAAGTCCGGCGGCGCCGCGGTTGAGGGGATGCCGGCTTCCCTGGGCGAACGAGACATGGTAAGAAGGCCCTCGCGGCTCCACCACCGCCAGAGCCACCGCGTCCGCACCCTCCCTGACAAGGAGGGACATGGTGGATGCCAGCTCGTTGGCAACATCATGAAGAACCGGAAGAGCTGCGGCCCGAAGGGCATCATGGGCAGCGGACGAGAGCCCTAGCAAGCCTGCGGCGCCGTGATAGCGGTTGTCGGCGTCCCGGTGGATCAGGCGCGCGTCATCAAGGGTATTGAGTATGCGGTACGCAATGGTGCGGTGCACTCCGAGAAGCTCAGCGACGTCGCTGATCGCAAGCCCGTCGCCAGCATGGGCAATCGCTTTTAGGACCTCCAGCCCCCTGGCCAGGGTTTGCGAGCCTGCCGTGCGCGAAGGAGTCGCTGTCTGTTCTGTGGTCACGAAGCCATCCTATCGAGCCACCCAAGCGTGGGTTGACAATCCAACAGTGCTGCGGGCTTGTCGACAACAGCCTCAGGTTCACGCGAGCGAGCGACGTCGACCGATGGTAGTCGAAAGCCTCTTGCGACTCTCCGCTGTCGCGCTGCAGCCAAGGTGAGACGACGCCGCCCGTCAGTCAGGTGCGATCGCTTTGACGATACCGATCAAAGCCGATCAGCATCTCGAGTCACCGTCCGGGAACTCATAAGCCAGCCCGAATCCGTCTGAACGAAACGATCGACAACGGTGAGACTGCGGTCAATTCGGGACCTCCCGGACTTGTCGGTGGCAAGGATGAGTAGGTAAGCGTCGACCTGTACGCCCCCAACTTCGCTCGTCATGGCGAGTGAGGTGGTCCAGTGACGGAGCTGATCGCCGGCACTTCGAGCACGGCTATACGAGAGCTGTGCGAACGCGCGCAGTTCCTCGCGACCGCGAGCGACGAGGTCAAATGTCGGAGAGTTGAACACACCGTCCGCGGTGAAACTCGCCGCCCACCCGTCGGCGTCGCTTCCGTCAATGGCGTGCGCCTGTGTTGCGTAGAGGTCCTCGATACTCGCACGGCTGCGCGATGCTCACGGTTGTCCTCCCTCAATGCTCAGCACGCGCGTGACGGCCTCGTGCAGTAGTGCCACGGCGTCATCGTAGCGTTCCGACACCCATGCGACGTACCCGTCGGGACGGACGAGAACCGCCTGTCGCTCTTCGAGGCTCGAAATGCGCCCCC
Organism: Arthrobacter sp. GAS37; assembly: GCF_044908325.1. Lineage (NCBI taxonomy): Bacteria > Bacillati > Actinomycetota > Actinomycetes > Micrococcales > Micrococcaceae > Arthrobacter > Arthrobacter sp. GAS37. Next base: position 91,528 of record NZ_JBIYDB010000007.1, on the reverse strand, counting down.
ACTCGCCGTACAGATCGCGCCCCGTCAGGTCGCCGATGACGATGACTCGAAGACCGTCCATGTTGAGCGTGGCTGCGGCTTCGACCCAAAAAACGCCTGCAAGTCCCGTGAGCAACGTGAACTTGCCTTTGCCGACCAGATCTAGGCTCGATATGCGTCGGCCGGTTTCGTCGACTAGCCACGCGTGCGGGAGCTTGCGACCCGGAGAAAGCGCGCGACTCGCGATGAGGATGTCCTGCTCCTCACCTTCCGGCAAGATCGGATTGATCACCGCGCTCGATGAGTAGACATGGTTCAGCTCGAAGCCATGAGCGTTGAACTCTGAATGCTTCATCTCAATTGCGCGATTAATGCTGTCCCTGATGCCAGCACCCTTCTCGGTCGGAGCAGAGATCTCGCCCACCAGCGCTTCGCCCGAGCCGTAGCCCCGGACGGCATCTCCTAGGGCTCCGAACTCGGCACGTGATCTATTGGCTCGCTCGACAATCGCACGGCCGACCGGGGCTCGCTCTGCAGTGTAGGTTTCCAGGAGGTCGATGCCCGCCCAACCCCGAATCACGAAAGCGAGCTTCCATGCCAGATTGAATGCATCCTGCACACTTGTGTTCGAACCCAGCCCTCCCGACGGCGGGTGTCTGTGGACGGCGTCCCCTGCGCAGTACACGCGACCGTTGCCGTAGGAGGTGGCATACGCCTCATTCACCTGCCAGGTCGATATCGGCCCCAGCTCAACCTGCAATTCAGGGTCGCCGACGAACGTGCGGATCCGAGCGAGCACAGCCTCGGGCGAGAGGTCTGGCTCGACTGACGGGTCGTAGCCCCACCCCGCGATCCACTGGTCCCAGGGGTGTACAGCACGAAGGAGACCCATTCCGATCTCCCCGTGGGAGGTACCCGGAGCCCAGATCCAATAGAGGATGCTTGGACGGTGCGCCACGTACCGGCTCAGGTCCGCCGAGAATTGCGCGTACACAGTTGCTGCGCGACCCATTGTTCCCTCGATGGGGAGTCTTGCGTCCTCAGCGACCTTGGAGCGAGCGCCGTCCGCACCGACCAGGAACTTGGATCGGACGGTGTACTCGCGTCCTGTCCGCCGATCGCGGAACATCGTCGTCACGCCGTCGTCGTCCTGGAGGTGCGACAGGTACTCCGTGTGGAAGTCCAACTGCGCTCCACGCTCTGCCGCCGCTCGGACGATGACCGCCTCAAGCTCGGGTTGCGGGATGTCGAGCATCGGCGCGGGACTCGCACGCACGTAGGCCCCGTGCTGGTCATCACCCGTCCCCCACGCACGGATGCGGGCGATCTCTGGCCCTGCGAAGCTCGTGGTGAAGAGCGTGTCGCCCATCAACTCCCAGGGAGACGCGATTGCGGCGAGTCGCTCGTCAATTCCCAAGTCGCGAAACACCTCTACCGCCCTCTGATTGGTGATGTGGGCCCGCGGGGTGTTAGACAGCCAGCCGTAGCGTGTCACAGAGCGCACACTAATCCCGTCTCTCGCAAGGGCGAGCGCAAGCGTCGCGCCAGCGGGTCCCATTCCGATGACGAGAACGTCGACTTCGTCCATAGAGTCCCTAACGCTCACCGTCACGCGCCCCTCACAACAGTGTTCCGGAGTGTGCCAATGCCGGTGATCTCGACCTCGACCACGTCGCCCTCGAAAAGCAGCCCTGAGGGCGACATGAACAGTCCCACACCGCCAGGCGTCCCCGTAACGATGACATCTCCAGCTCGGAGTACTGTGAAGCCAGTCACGTACTCGATGATGCGAGGGATCGAGAAGACCAGATCGCTCAGCAACGCGTCCTGGCGCACTTCGCCGTTGACTCGAGTCGTGAGCCGCACAGCGTCGATATCGCTGATACGTTCCTTCTCCACGAAGTACGGTCCGAAGGCACCGGTCTGCGGAAAGTTTTTTCCCGGAGTCCACTGCGTCGTTGCCCGCTGCCAGTCGCGCACGCTGAAGTCGTTGTACGGAGCATAGCCGGCTACAACGTCCCAAGCGTCAGCAGCCGAGACGTGGTGCGCGTCCGTCGAAATGACCAGCGCGAGCTCACCCTCATAGTCGAACTGCTCCGTTGAGCTTGGGCGCGCGGCGGGTTGCAGATGGCCCATCTGGGAATCTGCGAACCGAACGAAGACCGTCGGAGCAGCGGGGAGCGTCCGCCCGGCCTCCGCTGCGTGATCGTGGTAGTTGACGCCGATGCAGATGATCTTTCCCGGGTTAGGGATCACGGGCAGGAAGGTCACATCGACCGGGTCGTACCCCTCATCGTGCACCGAGGTCGGATCGAATGTCTCGAGGGCGTTCGCCACGATGGCCGCTCGGAGATCGCCCGCAACGCCTGCACCCGATGGGCCGAGGTCATGAAGGCGTCCGGCGAGCTCGACACCCCAGGTGTCCACCCCGCCAGGTGTACGGAACGATGCATAGCGTGCGTAATTCGTCATGTCAGTTCTCTCTCCTAGCCGGCGCCAGACCGTGCGACCGGAAATCCTCGCCGTTGTAGACACCCCACTTGTTCAACCAACGACGGTCGTCCTTCGACCACAAGATCGGCGGGCGCAAGTCGTCGTAGATCTGCTCCAAGTCGGTGTACAGCTCGATGACGCTGCCCGCCGGCTCGACGAAGTACGCGGCAATGTTGTGCCCGGCACCATGACGCACCGGTCCCCAGATCAGTCTGCGCCCCTGGGCGAACATCCGGTCGCCCAGCTTCCCCAAGTCTGCGATGCTCTGCGTCTGCCATGCGTGATGGTGAAGCGTTCCGTGGCCGGCGATGAGCGCAATTCCATGGTGGTCAGGGTTGCAGCGCAGGAAGTACGCGAAGTCGTCCCCGATGATGTCAGAGATCATGAAGTCGAGCACCTCCTGCAGGAAGCGCTTCATACCGTCTACATCTCGCGGGTGGATGTTGATGTGGCCATAGCGATCCGGACCGTAATTGGGCCCATCCGAGTTCCGTTCCTCCATGCCCAGGTAGATCTGGAACACGAAGCCCTCCGGCCCCTCGAATGCGAACCCGCGGTCGATGCCTGCCTCAAGGGGAACGTCGCTCACGATGGGATAGCCAGCATCATCGACCCTGCGCCGAATCTCCGCGAGCGCCTCATCGTCGCGCGCCACGAGGCCAAAGGCATCGACCGCGTTGGCGTCACTCTGGATGTACACGAGTTCGTGATGGACACCTGCCGCAGACAGGTAGACGCGATCGGGAAGACGCTCGTTCACGCGAAGACCGAGCAGGTCTGTCGCGTCACGCACCGACGCCTCGAGATCGGTGGTCCGAATGGCGACCGTTCCCATGGCAATAATCACGCCAGATGACATGTATTTCCTCCGTAATGTAAAGCGATTGGATGAGGTAGTCGAAGTGTCACGAGAGCAATCGAGATCCGCCGTCGACCAGGAGCGTGTGCCCCGTGACGTACGAAGACTCGTCAGACAGCAGGAAGAAGACGGCGTTCATGACGTCGATGCGAGTGCCAACACGACTGATCGGAAGACGTCCTACGGCCGCCTCGAAGGCAGCGGAATCCTCCTTGAGCCACTGGATCATCTCCGTGTCGATGAAACCCGGAGCGACGGCATTGACTCGGATGCCCAGCGGTCCGAACTCGTAGGCGATCGAGCGGGTGAGGTGATCGACGGCAGCCTTGGAAGCCGAGTAGGCCGCACGACCTGCACGGACCTTCATCGCCGCGAGGGACGCCAAGTTGACTATGGAACCTCCCGGCTTCATTACGCCGGCAGCGGCTTGGCACCCAAAGAGGGTGCCGTTGACGTTCACGGCGAACGTCGTCTCCATCTGCGCACGAGAGATGTCGAGGACCTCGCCGACAGGAAAGATCCCTGCATTGTTGATCCACCAGCGCACCTCGCCCAGGTTCTGTGCCTCTCGCGCAAGCTCCAAGTGGTCCTCGGGTCGTGTGACGTCAGCTCGCCGAGCGACTGCGCTGCCGCCGGCCGCGACCACATCTTCCCGCGAGTTGATGCCGGCGACAGTCTCCTGGAGGGCGTCTAGGTTGATGTCAGCCGCGACCACTCGGGCGCCTCGACGCGCAAGCCCCTCCGCGAAGGTTGCTCCCATGCCCCTGGCAGCCCCCGTGACGACAGTACTCGCTCCGGCAAACGACTTTTCGCTCATAATCCGGCCTCCTTTCCAGTATCCAAGTAGCTCTCTTGTGCGACATCCCATGATTCCAACTGCGCGAGCGCCGCATTCACAATTACGCGGCCTCGATCGAGCACATTGGGTCTGCGCAACTGATCTGCCATTCCGATCGCGACCGTCAGGATTGCCATGCGCCTAGCTCCTCAAGGTATCCGTTGCGCATTCCAACGAGCCGGGAAGCAGTTCCCGACGTGTATCCGCCGTCCACCGGGAGGTCAATGCCTGTCGCGAACGATGCGGCATCGGATGCCAGGAATGCGACCACCGCAGCGATCTCCTCCGGTGCCGCCGCGCGACCCAGCGGCGTAAGCGACATCATCGCCTCACGGTGAGGGCCGCGGGAGACCATCGGGGTGTCGACGAGGCCGGGTGCACCGAGTTCACGCGGATTCCCCACCCCGCGAGTTCCATCGCGGCGAGCTTCGTAAGGCCTCGAACACCCCCATTTGCTCCGCGTGTAGGGGCCGGCCAAGTGGCCCTCAAGCGTAGCGAGCGAGCCGATATTGACGATGGATGCCGTACTGCGGCGACTCTGCTCGGTGGTCCGCATCAAAGGCGCGCAGCGCCTGATGCCAAAGAAGGCCCCGGTGAGATTGATGTCGAGCACACGTCGCCAGTCCGCGAGCTCAGTCTTGAGCAAGGGCTTGCGGTGTGCCACTCCTGCGTTGTTGACGAGAACGTCGAGGTGGCCGTCCTGGGCGCGGATCGAAGCCACGACCTTCAGCCAGTCCGGCTCCTCGGCGACGTCTAAGTGGTGGAAGGTCGTCGTGCCGCCTTCACGCGCGAGTGCGGCCGCCAGCTCCTGGCCGGGAACGTCCGACAAGTCTGCGAGATGGACGATGGCGCCCAGAGTTGTCAGAACTCGCGCTTCGGCAGCGCCTTGACCGCTCGCTGCCCCAGTGACGAGACAGATCTTGCCTTTTAGATCGTTCTTCATCTGTCGACTTTCCGTTGTTCGAAGGTGGCGAGTGCGGGCTCAGTCTAGATCCCGACCGAGAATGCCGTCGTTGCGCATGCATGGCCTCCACTGCCCGCCTCACCGACTCGACGTCCGCATCGAGCCGCGGCCGAGAACGGCTCGGCGGGGCCGACCCTCATGCAAGGTGAAGGGGGCGGCCCCCCGCCATTTGTCCCCGACTACGCCAGTCAGGGGCAATCGGCGGCCTTGGCTGCCTGCGGCACTAATCACTCTGAGATTCAGAACCACTCTGTCCCTTCCAGTAGGCCGCACCAAGAGCTGTGGCGTCCGAGTCAACGCTCGCAGCTCCAGACTATGGATAATTCAATGCACTTGTCAACGGAGAAAATATTTTCACATCATAAAGGCTTTCTGAAACTTTATGTACTAATAGAATAGGATGATATATTATTGCCATGGGAAAGGCCGGAACGATAGTCCGTGAGCAGATTCGTCGCGACATTCTCTCGGGCGCGTGGACTCCGGGCGGCAGGTTGCAGCCGGCCGTCCTCGCCCCCGCGTACAGTACGAGCACGACTGTCGTGCGCGAGGCCCTTACGCGGCTCTCCGGCGAGGGCATCATCACCATCGAACCCAACCGCGGGTTCTTCCTTCCCCACCTCTCGTTGGACCAGCTCCGCGACCTTACCGAGGTGCGGTGCAGGTCCGAGGCGCTAGCCCTTGAGTTGGCGTTTGAGCGAGCCGACTTGGGCTGGGAGACAACTCTCATCGGAGCGCACCACCTTCTCGCTCGGACGCCACGCCGGTCGGCCACCGATCCGAACCGCGTCGACGAAGCTTGGGCCGAGGCGCATCGTGCGTTCCATCGGGCTCTCATTGAGGCCTGTGGGGTGCCTCTGCTGCTCAACCTGTCGCGCCAACTGGCCGACGCGACCGAACTCTATCGACGCTGGGCCGCGCCTTCCCAGGCCGCAGTGTCGCGAGATGTGGAGCGGGAGCATGTCGATCTTCTTGATGCCGCGCTCAGTCGCGATGCGGAACAGGCCGGCGAGCTGCTGAGGCGTCACTATGAGCGCACCGTAGAGGTAGTGCTCCAGAGCGGGCTCCTCAGAGAGTCAACTGCTTGCACGAGACCGTCGGGCTTGACCTGAAGCCATCTGAATAAACGCCAAGTTGACAGCCTCCGTCCGAGATCGGTCGACGCGTCGAGGTCCCACGGCTGTAGAAGGAAAAACGTATGGCTGATCCCTCGAGCAGGGGGCCGGCTGGTATGACCAAAACTGCGGACCGCCGCACCTTCGCGACCGCGGCCCTTTCATTCATCGTCGTCTTCGCCACCGGCGCCGCCCCGATACCGCTCTATGCGCGATACCGCGAGCAGAATGGAGTCACAGATGATGCCTTCTCGCTCGCCGCGGTGGCCTACTTCGGATGCGCAGTTTTCGCATTGCTGGTGCTAGGCCGACTCTCGGACCACCTCGGAAGGAAGCCCGTCGCGGTGCTTTCACTCATGCTCGCCGTCGCCGGGTGCTTCCTCTTCACTTCGGTCCAGGATGCGGGGACCCTGCTGACCGGGCGCGGGCTTCAAGGCCTGGCCGCCGGAATGGCATCAAGCGCAATCACCGCCTTCGCGGTCGACACCGCTCCGATTTACCCACGCTGGCTCGCTTCGACACTCACGGGCGCGGGCGCGCCGCTGGGGCTCTCAGTCGGGGCCATGGCGTCAGCGCTTCTCATCGATGCCGCTCCCGCGCCACGGGTGACGGTCTTCATCGCCGCGGGCGCGGTACTTTTGACCTTCATCGGGTTGCTCCTCGTGACGCGTGAGTCGGTGGCGCCCAAGCCAGGTGTTCTATCATCGTTGCGCCCACGCCTCGGTGTACCTCGTGCCACATATCCGCTACTCATCCCTGCCAGTGCGGCGTTCTCTGGGACATGGGCGATCGGTGGGTACTACCAGGCATTCGGCTCGTCCGTGGCGGTCGAATATCTGCACTCCGCAAATGCTGGAGTTGCAGCGATGGTCTTCGCCTCGTACCTCGCGCCAGCCGCGCTCGGCGGTTCGCTGGCGAGTCGAGTTTCCCCGGTGACGGCCCAACGATGGGGGCTGGCAGGGGTGTCAATCGCCGTAGTCGGTCTCGTGTTCTCAGTCGCTGCTGGGAACGCCGCGACGTTCATCGTCGCTGGCTTGCTCGGAGGTCTGAGCCAGGGTTTCGCGGGAGCTGGCGCCATGCGTGCCCTTCTCTCCCGCACGCTTCCCCCCGAACGGGCCGGCCTCCTCGCGGTCGTCTATGCGACGTCATACGTCGCCGCGGCGGTGCCGGGGCTTATCGCGGGACAGTTGTCCCGAACTGTTGGCCTGTTCAATATCACCGCGGCATACGCCGTCGTAACCATGGTCGCCTTACTGGTGTGCATCGCGAGTACCCGAGGCCATCGCCATCGTGAAGCCCTGCGAGCGATCCGCTTTCGAGAGCTGCCTCCTAACCAGACCGGGCCCCATCCCAGATCTATCGATTCCGAGGCCGATGGATGATGTGCGCTGGCTATCACGAGCCGCGAGAACTTGTATCGGCCCAGCGCGTTCGGCATGTCGAGGAGAGCGGGTGAATCCGACTCCGAGAGGATCGCGGTGGTGGCGTTGTCTCGACTTCATTCGGGCCGATGGTTATAGGGATGCAAAGTGCAGTCAAGAGGGTTTTGATCGATGTGAATGAAGAGCATATCAGTGAAGAGCCGTCGAAATGCACCTGCCGAGGACGAAAGAAACAAGCTGGGGACCTAAGCCATGAGAACAGCCGTTCACCGCGTCGAACGTACAGGCCCGGCGCTCGACAGCAGTTGCTTGCTCTGACCTTCCCACAAAGCGACGCAGCGCTCTCGTCGTTAGATGGCCCGCCATTCCGCAAATTCTCACAGACCCGTGAATAGCCCGAGCAGGGCATAGGTGACCCACAGGAGGTGTCGCTCCAAGAATAGGCGGGTCTGGAAATCAGGCGGCTGGCTCGATGACGACGGTGTGGCCAAGACGTTCGAGCTGGGCGGCCAGACGTCGGGTCTGGGCCTGCTCGTGCCGCGGCTCCACTCCGGTCCGAGATCATAGTAAGGCTCGTCGCGTGTGAGCATGTAGTAGGCGCTGACGAGGATTGAGTGGGCGGCCCCAATCTGGGCACGTTTGGCGCCGCGGCGGGAGGCGATCCGGGCCTGTTGCGCCGAGAGGTAGGTGTTCTTGCTGCGAGCCGCCGACGCGGCCGCCTCCACGAGCGCCGAGGTGATCCACTTGCTTCCGTGCCTTGAACGGTCAGCCTCTCCGGCGATCAACGCCGCAAGCATCGCACGCACCGAGACAGTGGTCACCGACGATGCGATCGACGAGACCGAAGAGACCTTGATGCTGGCATCTTCAAGCATCTTCTCTAACCGGCCCGAGCCCCTGGTCCGATCTCCCATCAGCTGCACCCGGTAACGCGTCAGCAGGCGCAGACGGCGAATCGGTGGAGGCGGAACGAACGAGAGCCGGAGCAGGCCATGCTCCGGCAGTTGTGCGATCCACTCAGTGTCTTTGACAGGTCGGTCTTGCGGCCCGGGACGGCCTTCATGTGCGCGGCGTTAAGCAGCCAGCACTCCATCCTGTCTTCCAGTGCGCAGAAGCGCTTCCAGTAGGTGCTGGTCGACTCCATTGCCGCCAGAGTCACGCTCTGACCGACCAGCCAGTCCCGCATCAGCTCAAGCGACCGCGTCATGGTCCGGAACGTCCGCGTCTCGCCATGACGGCCACCGCCCGGCCCGGGCGTCCGCACACACACGGTCACCGACTTCTTGCCGATGTCCAACCCGGCGACGCGCTCGAACATCACGTCCATCACAATCACCAATCCTTCCAAACAGGCCAATCTCGGCCGCCGCTTGGAGGATCCTCTGATCAGGAAACAGACCCGCGTGCTCTTTCGGCAACAATCCGGCACACCCACGGACCCCGCGTCATACACCTCTGCGGGCTCACCCGCACCAATGTAACGAGACGTAGCCAAGCGGCACAACAATTCTCACCCCTCGGCCCGCGCAAGGAACTTCCCCATTTGTTTACACCTCTGGCATCCAAGGTATGACTCACGCCTATAGACGGAAAAGTGACAGCCCAGCACCGGGGCCTGGGGTCTATTCTCTTATGTCCTGGTACGGGACCCGCGCGGTGATTGGCCTTCCTCGGCCATGGTAACTTAAAGGTGACATCGTAAGATTTACGTATACATCATTGGGGGTAGGAGTGGCCGAGGCTCCGGGATCGGCGCGGTTGGTCCTGGTGGACGGAATCGCGCACCTGGACGAGGAACTGGCCGTGTTCGAGGCGATGCTGATCGGGTGGGAGCGGCAGCAGAAGTCCCGCTTGCTGGCAGATACGACGATTGCTCCGCGGATGGCGTTGCTGCGGCGGTTCACGGAGTTTTCCGGCTCTTATCCGTGGGAGTGGACCGCCGGCGATCTCGAGGATTTCACGGTCTCGCTGATGTCCGGCGGCGCCCGTTTGGCGCCCTCGACGATTCGCGGCTACCACTTCACTTTGCGGCTGTTTTGTGACTATCTGATCGACGGGCGCTACGGGTGGATCCAGGCATGCGCGGACCGGTTCGAGCTGATCCCCTCCCAGGTATGTCATGACTTCAATACCGTCGCGCATCTGCATGATTACGAGGGCCGGCCGGAACGGCGTCCGTTCACCTACGACGAGCTGCAGCACCTGTTCGATTTCCTGGACACCCGGGTGGAGCAGGTGGCACGCTCGGGCCGCAAGGGCGCGTTGGCCGCGTTGCGGGATGCGCAGATGATCAAAACGACCTACGCGTTCGGGTTGCGCCGGAACGAGTTGTGTCAGCTCGATGTTGCCGACCTGCGGCCTAATCCGCACATGCCGCACTGGGGAACCTACGGGTCCATCCACGTCCGCCACGGCAAATCGTCCAAGGGCGGGACCCCGAAGCGACGCACGGTGCTGGCCGTCCCCGAGTTCGACTGGGCGATCGAGGGTCTCAAGCAGTGGGTCGAGCAGGGCCGCCCGATCGTGCGCCCGAGGAACCATGCCGCGCTCTGGGTGAGCGAGCGGCTGAGCCGGGTCTCGGCCAAGCACCTGGACAAACGGTTCAACCGGCTCCGTGCCGAGGCCGGCCTGGACGAGGCGCTGACACTGCATTGCCTGCGGCACTCCTACGTGACGCATCTGATCGAGTTCGGCTACCCGGAACGCTTCGTCCAGGAACAAGTCGGCCATTCCTACGCCTCGACCACCGCGATCTACACCTCGGTCAGCAACGATTTCAAAAACAAGGCCCTCCAGGCCGCATTGAAACGCGTTTACACCCCGACGCCGACAAAGGAGCCGTAGATGGCACGGAAACTGAGCATGCACTGGAACCTGCGCCAGCTCATGGCCGCCAAGGGCCTGTTCCAGACCAGCGACCTGATCCCGCTGCTGGAAGAACGGGACGTCCACCTGAGCAGGCAATACGTCCATCGCCTGGTGACCAAGCCCCCGCAACGGGTCAACATCGAGTTGCTCGCCGCGCTCTGCGACATCCTCGGATGCACCGCCGCCGACCTGCTCGAGTTCCGCATCGAGGAAGTCCGCGAGCTGCGCCACGTCGCCGGCGAGTCCGGCCCGGGCATCGGTGAACTCCGACCGATCCGGGCGACGATCCGCAGGCCCCACGAACCACAGTGACCGGCCCCGCACGGACGCCCGCCCCGTGTTCGCGGTGCGGCATCAACCGGCCCGCGGCCATTACCGTGCAGGGCAAAAACATCTGCCAGGGCTCCCGCACCCGACTGCAACGCAACCCCGGGCCGTGCCCGGGCTGCCGGCAGCACCGCGTGCTCGCGTTCCACGACCGGCAGAACAGGCAGATCTGCGCCGGCTGCGCCGGGGAAAAACCCACCTACTCCTGCCGGCGCTGCGGCCGGGAAGACAACTGCTACGGGCGCAACTGCGGCCCCTGCACACTCACCGAACGTGCCACCGAGCTGCTCACCGACCCGGACACCGCCCAGATCCACCAGCAACTGCAGCCGGTGTTCAACGCGCTCATGACCGCGGACCGCCCGCAGACCACGCTCTACTGGTTCCGCCGCTCCGAAGGACCCCGGATCCTGCACCGGATGGCGACCGGCGAACTGCAGATCAGCCACAAAACATTCCAGCAGCTGCCCTCGAACAAGACCACCAACTACCTGCGAGACTTCCTCACCGCGCTCGGGGTCCTCCCCCACTACGAGGCCAGGATCGAGCGGATGCTGCCCTGGCTCGAGGACCTGCTGGACACCATCCCGAAAGCCGACGCGGACATCGTCCGGCGGTTCGCCCACTGGCGTGTCCTGCGCCACCTGCGGCAAAAGGCCGCGCACGATGCACTCACCAAATCCATGGTCCTGCAAGGCCGTGCGCAGATCAAAGGTGCGGCCCGATTCCTGGCCTGGCTGACCCGCCACGACACCACCCTCGCCGGCATGGGCCAGGCCGATCTGGAACGCTACCTGATCACCCACCCAGGCAGCGAAACATCACAGCATGCCTTCATCGGCTGGGTCCGCACCAGCGGCATCAACACCAGCCTGCGCATCCCCAAACAGCCCCGGCGCTTTTCCTCCGTCACGATGAGCGAGGAAGAACGATGGGGCCACGTCCAGACCCTGCTCCACGACCAAACGATGCGCCATTACACCCGCATCGGCGGACTGTTCATGCTCCTGTTCGCCCAGCCCCTGACCACGATCTGCCGCATGCACGCGGACCAAGTCACCCTCACCGACGACGGGCAGGTCACCGTCACGTTCGAGCGCACGCCGATCCTTATGCCCGAACCCCTCGACCGGATCATCATCGAGCACATGAACCGGCGCGGCCAGGCCTCCTACGCCAGCCGGAACAGCCGCTGGCTCTTTCCCGGCGGGATCCCGGGCAACCACCTGGCCACCGAAAACATCCGCGGACAACTCGTTGACCACGGCATCAAACCCTACAACTCCCGCAAAGCAGCCCTGTTCCAACTCGCCGGCGAAATCCCGACGCCCATCCTGGCAGAACTGCTCGGCATCTCCACGACCACCGCCGTCCGCTGGGCCGCACTCTCCTCCCGGAACTGGAACGCCTACATCGCGCAACGCTGAACTCGACCCATCAGAATGCGACCCCTCCGCCAGTAGACGTGAGGGCTGACTCACGGGGAGTCATGTCGCGGTTGTGCTCTGCGTTGATGAACCGGCATGAGTGGAAAGGTTTGCGCCGAATGTCTTGAAGAATTTGATCCGTCTCGCGCCTCTCAGCGGTTCTGCACGACGCGCTGCGCCAACAGGCAGCGCGACCGCCGACGGCGGCACCGAACGCGGGGAGCGACAGTTCCGCTGGCGGACAACAAGGTTCCGGAGACGAAGTCCGCTTCGAAGCGTACCGCCCATCAACCTACCGCGAGCGAAGAATACGACGTTCCCAATAGGATCTGCCAGCAGCACATCGACACCCTTCAAACTGCCCTCAGATCTCAGTCATCAGAACTCGAACGCGTCGAAGAGGAGAACGCGGAGCAACACGACCGCATCCGACTCCTCCAAAGCGAGGTTGCCCGTCTCAAACGCGCCCAACGAATCAATATCCAAGACCTGGCGCACGTCGCCGCCCGATTGGTTGCAGTCTCGCACGCACAACGCGTCGCACTAGACCGCGGAATATTGGACATCCTTCGCCGTCGCGGATGGAACCCAGCCCGTCAGCAAGCCCCCATCCCCCGGCCATGACCATATCGATCGCCCGGCTCTCCGCACAGTCCGGCCTGAAGTACCTGTTCAAGACAACGATGATGGACGACGTCTCGCCCACTCCTCGGGACGCAACCAACTACTACTTGAAGGCCGGGACACCGCAAGGCCGCTGGCTCGGCTCCGGACTGGACGGCGTCAACCGCGCCAGCGGTGATGCCGTCAACGAAACTGACACGAAAGCTATCTTCGACCACACCGTCCATCCGGACACCGGCGTCCCGCTGGGCCGCCCGCATGGCCAGCCCATCATCGTTCAAAACAACCAGGGACAACCCGGGACACGCCGCGCGGTCGCCGGTTTCGACCTGACCTTCAGCGTTCCCAAGTCGGTGTCCGTGCTCTGGGCACTAAGCCCCAGGTCAGTCCAGGACCAGATCCTGCAGACCCACCACGACGCCGTCACCGCCACGCTTCACTGGCTCGAGGAATCGGTCATCCACACCCGGGCCGGACGCAACGGCGTCGCGCGCATCGGCACTCGCGGGGCGATCGCGGCGGCGTTCGACCACTGGGAGTCACGTTCCGGGGACCCGCAGCTACACACGCATCTGGTCATCGCCAACCGCGTCCAGCGGATCACCGACAGCGCCTGGGTCACTCTCGACTCAAGGACGCTCTACAAGGCCGCGGTTGCCGCCAGTGAGCACTATAACGGTCTGCTCTTCGACTCCCTCCACCGCCACCTCGGGACCGACATCGACATCCGGGAGTCCGCGGCATGCACCCACAACCCCAGCCCGCAGCTCACCGGGGTCCACGACGCATTGATCCGCGAATTCTCCAACCGCTCCCGCCTCATCGATCAGGAAACCGACCGCCTCGTAGCCGCATGGACCGCGGCCCACGGCACTCCTCCAAGGGCGACAACCACCATCAAGCTCCGCCAGCGGGCCACTCTCTCCACGCGAACCGCCAAATCCGAGACTATCGCCCCCTTGCACCAACTCTCCGTGCAGTGGCGGGCACGCGCCGAAGCCAAGGGTTTCGACCCCCGACTCGTGCTGGCCAACACCGTCCAGCGGTCACAGACCACCCCCTTCCAATCCGCCGATTTCACCGCCGACTGGATCGACGCCGTCGCGTCGCTCACCCGGGAGCGGGTCGCCACCAAACGCTCCACCTGGAACCGGTGGAACCTGCTGGCCGAGGCCGAACGAGTCTGCGTCGCGATCCGCTGCCACACACCGGAGGATCGCAACGGCTTGATCGACGCCGTAGCCACCGCCGCCGAAACCCAATCGGTCCCCCTGAACAACTACCGGTACAGCGTCCCCGCGGACGCTCAGCCCGATCTCCGGTACGGCACGCGGAGCGTCTTCGACTTCCCCGGTTCCCGCCTATACGCCGACACCACGACCCTCGCCTGCGAAGAGAATGTCATGGGAGCAAGGAACGACGACGACGGGCCGGCCGTCCGCGCGACCGTTGCCATGGAGGTACTCGCCGGATACCGACACCGCTGCCGGTTCGGGATGCATGAGGACCAAAGCGCCGCCGCCGCGGAGGTGCTGCTGAGCGGGAACCGGCTCGACGCCGTCGTCGGTCCGGCCGGCACCGGCAAGACCACCACCCTCGGCGCAATCAAGGCAGCATGGGAAGCAGAATTCGGACCCGGAAGCGTTGTCGGGCTCGCTCCCGCGGCGGCGAGTGCCGAGGTTCTGGGGCGAGAGCTGTGTGTGGTCACGGAGAACGTAAGCAAGTGGCTCTACGAGTCTGTCGGCGAGGGAGCCGCCCACAGGGCTGAGCGCTTCCTCGCGACCGAGGCGCGCCTGGGCAATTCAGTGGCCCCAAGCACCCGTCTGGCGCAGGAAGCTACCCGGCTGGCCGCCGAGCAAAACAGGTGGCGGTTCCATCCGAACCAACTGGTGGTCGTCGACGAGGCCTCGATGGTGTCCACCCTTCAGCTGTCGGCCCTGGTGCATCAGGCCAGGGACGCCGGGGCCAAGGTCTTGTTGGTCGGCGACCCCGGACAGCTGGATGCCATCGACGCCGGCGGTGTTCTCGGGTGGCTGGACCGGCAAGGCAAAACCAGCCAGCTGAGCACCATCTGGCGGTTCGAGCAACCTTGGGAACGTGACGCGTCGCTGAAACTCCGTGCCGGTGACTTCGCGGCCATCCCGGACTACGAGGGGCACGAGCGGATCCGGCATGGCACCTATCTGGAGATGGTCGACCAGGCCTATCTGAACTGGCAATCCGACATGAATGCCGGAAAGTCGTCCATCCTCATTGCCGCGGACAACGACACGGTGAGCATTCTCAACGAACGCGCCCAAGCAGACCGCATAATCCAAGGCGCCGTGGACGCAGAACAGACAGCACCTCTGAGCGATGGGCTGCGTGCCGGGCGCGGTGACACGGTCATCGCGCGCCGCAACGACCGCACGGTTGCGGACAGCAATGGTGACTTCATCCGCAACGGCACCCTCCTCGACGTCGTACAAGCCGGAAGGCGAGACGGCTCCCTTGTGGCGATCCGCCGCGACAGCGGCACCACCGTAACCCTGCACGGCGACTATGTGGAGTCCTCGGTTGAGCTTGGATATGCGACGACCGCCCACCGCTCCCAAGGGATCACGGTGGACTCCGGCCACACCGTCGTCACCCAAGGACGTCTCACACGCGAGCTTTTGTACGTGAGCATGACACGGGGACGCGGCGGCAATTACGCGTACATCAGCGAGAACGACCCCAGCGACGACGAGCCACACGACCCCTCCTCGCAGGCCTCATGGCGGGAGATCCTCGGTGAAGTGCTCTCTGCCGAAGGTGCCGAACGCACCGCCCACGAAGTCCGCGACATCGAACTATCCAGCGCCGACAGCCTGGAACGGCTCAGTGCCGAATACGACTACCTGGCCCAGATTGCTGCCGCCGAAGACCTGACAGAGTTCCTTAAGGTCCACAGTCCTGGGAACATTGACGAGTTGCGACAATCCCCGTCGTGGGGAGCGACTGTGGCTGCCTGGCGCCGATCCACGGGCATCAGCCGTCCAAGTGCGCAGCGGCAGGTCGCCAAGGCGTTCGAGACAAACACGTCAGCGAACGACCCCACATCGGTCATCCACGCCAGGCTCCGCAGCTTCCTCAACGGAATGCCCGCCGGCGGCCCTGATCCCCTGGTCGAGCCAATCCACACCGAGCGCCGTGATCTGGCAAGCATGATCAGCCAGGTACGGATGCGAATTCAAAACAGGGCAGACAAAGTGACCTTCGAAGCACTCATACATGACCCCGAATGGAAGCGGAACCTCCTCGGGATTCTGCCGAAGGGAATAAGTGCAGATGGCAAGAGCCTCGTGATTGGCAGAGTCGCCACCTACCGAGACAGATGGGGCATCGACAACTCGCCACTTCCGTTCGGATCTGTTCCGGCGGAATACGAGTGGGAACGAAAATCGCAGTACGACAACCTTCAGCGCATCATTGAACGGACCGCGTCCCGCTCCGTCGCGCATCAACGATCTGGTCCGCGGACAGAAGACTCGGTTGCGCAGGACGTCAGCCTTATCAATGTCGGTTGGCAACTCTAAACTGGTCGGGAAGGAAGTCATGGTTTCGAATCCAGTTATCAAACCGAAAGTCGCGACGCCCGCCCTGATTCTCGCCAGCGCGGCGGTTGCGCTTTGCGCGGCGTTCTTAGTTGGCAGCCTGGCTGTCAGCTGGACCCTTGATGCTGCGCATATGCTTGGCTCGGCTGCTGTAGTCAGCTCTGCCATCATCGTTGGCGTGGTCTGGCTGGTACGGTCCAGCCGCCGTCGCTCTTGGCTTCTGGAAGCCAGCACAAAGTGGCGTCACCTCGAGGATGCGAGGCGAACGCACCACACGACAGCAGAAATCACGGTCCTCAGCGTCGACGCCCTCGAGCCCACCGGCTCGTGGATCACGATCAATTGGAACCGCTTCGGCCACGTTCAGAGTGCATGGCTGGAAGCCGTGGCAGAACCCATCTGGGCAGGGTCCGTTCTGTTAATATCACCGGATCCGAGCCAGGTGACGCCCGGGGCCCCGTGGCCGGCCACGTACTTCATACATGCTTCAAATCTTCTTGCCTGGGCTCCAGGCAAGAAGCCTTTGTCGAGGCTGAGCCGCGAAGCTCTCGGCAGGTCGATGAGCGTTTAGTAACCAAGGTTTCTCTACAACCCAACCGAAGTGACCACAAAAGCTCCGCATTCGCACCATTCGACGGCGTTTCACGACTTTTGACGCCATAGCAATTGCCCGGCCGTCGTCGCCGTAACCATACGCGTCATAATAGGCAGATGTGTGGACGCTACGTGGTCTCGAGATCGACCGCTGACCTGATGGCTGCCTTCGACGTCCGTGAGTCATATGTCGATGAGCTGAAGCCTTCCTACAACGTCGCGCCCACCGACCCCGTGCCCTTGGTCCTGGACCGCAGCGCCCAAGAAGGCGAGCCCGCGACCCGGAAGCTTGTCACGGCACGCTGGGGACTGGTCCGCTCCTGGGCTAAGGACCCCAAAGGCGGCGCAAGGCTGATCAACGCCAGAAGGGAGACGGTCACCGAGAAGCCATCGTTCCGGAAGGCCGCGTCGGCAAGGCGCGGATTACTCGTCGGCGACGGCTACTACGAGTGGGAAAAGATCCCCGGGAGCGGGAAGATCCCGACCTATCTGCACGATGCCGACGACCAGATCCTGGCGTTCGCTGCACTGTTCGAGAACTGGCCGGATCCTGCCCTCCCGGACGGGCACCCGGACAAGTGGTTGCGGACGGCCACAATCATCACGACGGCGGCCTCGGACGCCCTCGGCCACATCCATGACCGCACGCCGCTGATCGTGCCACCTGATATGTATACCGACTGGCTCGACCCCGACACCACGTCCGAGGCTGACGTGCGCGCGCTGCTGGACTCCGTGCCCGAACCGCACCTCGTGCCCCGGGTCGTCAGCGACAAGGTCAACTCCGTGCGCAACAACGGACCCGAACTGGTTGAGCCTGTCCCTGTCACAGAAGAATGACCATCGGCGGCACAACGGTCGGTGCCATGCGCAGCCGGCGGCGTTCGAGCAGAACCGAGTTTAATCCTTGCCCTCCGGGCACCGACCTGGCCGCCACCCAGGCTGGGAAAGCTACCCCAATTCAGGCGTGTACTAACCCAAGCTTGCAGAGCCGATCAACAACTATGGAGAAGGTAAATGAGTCGCTCTGAGCTGAAGCAGATACTCGAGACCGAGGGCTTCTACCCGTTCAGCTACGATCTCGGCGGAGGACCGGCCCCGGGATCACATATGAGGTTCACTAGTTGTTGGCGTACATCTACTGCTGGCGATGTCAGATCGACGGTGGCGGCCGTCATTTTATGGCCGGATAGCTGAATGGATTCCCGAACCGACCGGCCGGTGGCGGGGTATATAAGCATCCCTTCGGATGATGCCGACAACGGGTCTGACTCATTTTCCTGTGTCCGAACGTAGGTGTACAGCTGGTACAGATGGCCGCTCTTGAATGTTTCTTTGTCGTGTTTTCCTCGGACGAGGATCGATGTGAATTTCGTGTCAATTACAATGCGGCGGCAGTCCTTCGCATTCTCAAGTATGATGTCGGTTTTCATTTGAGGCATGAGGGCAAGTGCGCCGTCGGTGGCCCTTTCTGCGTCCCACGCCAGCTGGTGCCCGCGGAGCACACGCCAATCTTGGCGGGTCAGCGTGGCCTTGTAGAGCCCACCGACGGCTGCTTCGAACAACCGCCGGAACTCGTGGATGTTGAGGGTCTTGCGTGTAATACCGCGCGGCGCAGCCCTGTCTGTGGGGAGCTCCAGGGTCAAGGCCAGTTTGGCTGCTTGAACCATTCGCCGATCCTGGGTGTCATTTCGCGCGAGTCGGACGTGGAGGGCCCTTGCATCTCGGGCGGAGTAACTGGCCGAGACGCCCATCCGCTCCAATGCTCGGGCTTGGTTGCGGCATTCGGATGCCAACGGCTTCGAGTGCACCAACGGGGCCAAGGCGCTGAGGGCCGCCAAAACCATCCTGTTGCGCGGTGAATCAATGGTGAGTTCATCAAAGCGACATGCGATCTGCCCTCGCCGAAGCAATTGGTGGGATTCTGTTCGCAGGACGTCGATCCGGCCCCGAACGCGGCGCAGGTCCCGGGATGTCATGGAGAAAATGGGCGTGAGGGGCTTCCGGATTCGCTCGCCGACGCTCGGAACAAGGATTTCCGCCAACAAGTCCGGCAGAAGTTCTGGATACTGTTCGGTGCTGTCGATCGACTCCGTGCCGGTTTCATAGAACTTGGACGCGTAAAGCATCAGTAACCACAAGTTGGCTAGGGGAATCTCGGTTTTCCCCGAAACGACCACCATGATGCCCGGCGCTGTCCCATCTGGTGTCAACTGAGCAGTTCCTGGCACACGGACCGGGCCTTGTCCGTATTGTCGAACCAGTATTCATCAAGCGTTGGGCTGATCTCCGTGGCTACTACCGCTTCAAACCAATCCCTGAACGAATCAATCTCTGCCGTCGGTGTGATGAAGCTGTGGCCGAGCATGAACTGGCTGCCAAGGTTCGGATCGTCCGCGATGGTTTGGTTCAAAGTAGCAAAGCGGAGCTGAATATTCTTCAACTCGGCCTTCGGTACGTTGAAATTGGCATGAACCCAGTCAATCCAAATGTCATTGACGGCAGGTTCCAGGGAAATGAATCCAAACCGGCGGCGGAACGCCAGGTCCATGATGGCCAGCGAGCGGTCGGCCAAATTCATGGTGCCGATGATGTACAAATTTGACGGGACGTGGACGGTTTCATCCGATGCGCGCGGATAGGCCAGATGGAGGGCCTCTCGCGGAGACCGCTTCCCGGCTTCAATCAGGGTGAGGAGCTCGCCAAAGATCTGGACAGGATTCCCTCGGTTGATTTCCTCGATAAGGAGTACATGCGGAAGTTCTGGAGCGGCGTTGGCGTGTTCCACCATTTCAAGGAACGGACCGTCGACCAGGGCAAGCTGCCCGTCTGGGCCAGGACGCCATCCGCGGATGAAATCTTCGTAGGAGGCATTGGGGTGGAACTGAACGGCCCGGATCGCTGAGCGCAAATCTTTTGTACCAATCAGAGCCTGTGCGAGCCTGCGGGCCAACCAAGTCTTGCCCGTGCCGGGAGGGCCCTGCAGGATCAGGTTCTTCTTGTTGTGCCAACGATCAAGCATTTCCTGGAGGGTTTCTGGTGGCAGGAAGCAACCCTCCGCCACGATGTCCTCAACGTTGTAGGCAGTCAAGGGAACGGCCGATGTCTGCTCCACATTGTCTTCATCCACAGCACCACTTGGCGACCCAGCCGGGGAGGTTCCCGGCGTGAGGAACGCTGCCCATGACAGCTCGGGGAATGAATGCACGGCGTACTCTGTGTCGTCGAACTTGGTCAACAGCAGGTCAATAGTTGCCAGATACTGGGCGCCGTCAGCGGCCCTAAGGTTTCCGTCCAGCATCAGCTCGGACTTCAGATACCTGCGCGATTGCCCGTCTAAGGGGAGGAAATTCCAGGGCCGGCTCCAGAACAGTCCCATACTGAGCTTTGTCTTGACCTGCGGAAGGATCCGCGCGGCGTCGTACGCGTCCACAAATTTGGCGCGTTCGTGCTCCTCAGGCGTTCCGGACAGATCCAGAGAGGCCTCAAAAACCTTCCACAACTTGTCAATGTCGTCGGGGCCTTGATCGTCTGAAAACTGGAAGAACCAGGAATTCATGTTGTTGACCAGAGGAATGCCGTCAAAACTAACAGGTGCTGGCCTTGAAACTCCCAATGCTTTGCCCCAGTCGGCGGCCAGGGCGGTCCGCTTAAGCGACGTGATCCCTCGATTGAATGTTGCAAGAACCGTGAACGGACAGATATCGGTCAGGGGCTTTGAGGCGCCGTCTGAGGCTTTTTCAATCAGGTAATCCAGCACAGTGTGCTTCTGCTGGAGCTCTCCCAGGATGGCGAGAAGCGCGGAACGGTTGTTCTTGAACGTCAAAAGTTTAGTGGCCAGTTCTTCATAAAACGTGGTCCACGCGAAGTCATACTTCATTGCCAATTCCGAGTCGCCAAATCGCGCCGCCCACGCCGGGTCATTTCTGAATCGGTCCAGGTCTTGGGGCTGGCCTTGGAAGGCGAAACGAATGAGGCCCTCGCTCTTCCAATCTTTTGGCGACACCTTCCACACGGTTGACCTGGCGGTGTAGAAGTACCACTCGCGAGGTTCACCGAACCGTGTCCAGTCAACGTCGACGCAGCGCCCGTCTCCGTGGTTGCGCGTGATGGTTCCAACGGCCTTGATGGCCAATGTTGAGACCGAGTTCTGGTGGTTCTCGAAGGGGAGGTCCCGTTTGCGGACGTAGGCGGACTTGATCGCAATCTTGTCGCCGGGCTGCATTGATTTGACAGTGTCGAGGAGCTGATCTTCAAACCCGTTTTCCCAGATCCCGTCTGCAAGGAACCGCTCGGTTTGATCTTGCGGATCTCTGTCGTTGAAATATGCGCCAACAAACCAATAATTTCCCGGCGCCTTCGGATCCAAATCCACCATGTCTTGTCATTTCCTTGTCAAGTTCGCGCGCCCACCCCTGTGTGGCCAAGATCATTGAATCACGCACGTCCGACACCGGGCTCCAAGCTGCTAACTGGTCATGATGCTGCTGTCGCCCCTGGCTGGGTGAGGCCCGCGAGGTCCCAGGCGTTGCCGGCTTGGAGGGACATGCCCCGTGGGCCGGTGCGGCGGGTGGTCCCTTCGATGAGCAGCAGGTTTGTGGAGAACAGGATGGGCGGGGCGACTTTTTCCTGGGCGTCGCTGAAGAAGGTGGCGTCGACGCAGCCGGTTCCGTCGTCGATGCTGATGAAGACGACGCGTTTTCCGCCTCTCGTGGGTGGTGTTTGGGTGGCGACCCGGATCCCCGCGACGAGGACCTTGGAGCCGTTGCGCAGGTTCAGGAGGTCTTTGGCTTTGGTGACGCCGAGCCGGTCAAGGAGCGGCTGGTAGGAATCGATGAGGTGGTGGGTGACGTCCAGGGCGAGGATGTCCAGTTCTTCGCGGGTGATCTCCATGTCGCTCAGTTCGGGCACGTCGGCCGGGATCGTGGCGGCGTCGATGACTGGGAGTGGGAGGGCGAGCTGGCCGGGGATGACCTGCTGTCGTTTGGCGGTGCGGGTGGCCTGGTTCCGGGCGGCGATCGCCGGGCGCGTCCGTGTGCTCGGCCCCGTGTAAAGGGTGTCCAAAGCTCCGACCAGGGCCAGGCTCTGCACGGTGGAGGCGCGGAGGCGTGCGCGTTCCTTCAGGTCGGCCATGGAGTCGAAGGGGCGTTCGGTGAGGATTCGCTGGATTTCGCGGGTCTGGATGCCTTTCACGTCGGCCAGGGACATGCGGATCCCCAGGCGGCCCTCGGGGGTCTGTTCGGTGACGTATTCGTCGGTGGAGCGGTTGACGTCCAGGGGCAGGATGGGGATGCCGAGGCGGCGGGCTTCGGCGACGAGCAGGCGTTTGGGGTACATGCCGGGGTCATGGGTCCAGAGGCCGGCCATGAACTGCACCGGGTAGTGGGTTTTCAGCCAGGCCGACTGGAACGTGGGCTTGGCGAAGGCTGCGCCGTGGGCGCGGCAGAACCCGAAGGACCCGAACCCTTTGACGACGCCCCAGACTTTCCCGATCACCTCGGGCGTGTAGCCGCGTTCGGTGGCTTTCTCGTGGAAGTACTTCTCGACGCCGGGGAGGCGGTCTTCGTCGCTGAGGAAGCGCCGGAGTACGTCGGCGTAGGCGAGCCCGCAGCCGGTGAAGGTGTCGATGATCCGCATGAGTTGTTCGTGGAAGACCACGATCCCGTAGGTGCTCCTGAGGAAGGGTTCCAGGTCCGGGTGGAGCTGCTCGACGGTTTCCCAGCCGCCGCGCCGGTTCAGGAATGGTTTGACCATGTCCGCCTGCATGGGGCCGGGGCGGAAGAGGCTGATGTCGGTGATCAGGTCATCGAACACGGCCGGCTGGAGTTTGCCGACCAGTTCGCGCTGGCCCGGGGATTCGATCTGGAAACACCCCAGGGTGTGGGTGGAGCGGATCAGTTCGAACGTGGGTTCATCGTCCAGGGGAACGGCTTCGAGGTCGATGGTTTCCCCGGTGGTGCGCCGGATTTCGGCGACGGCGTAGGCCATGGCCGACTGCATCCTGACGCCGAGGATGTCGAGTTTGATCATGCCCATGGGGTCCATGTCGTGTTTGTCGTACTGGGACATGGGCAAGCCCATCCCGGAGGGTTGCACCGGGGTGCGGTCCAGGAGGGAGGTGTCGGAGAGGATGACCCCGCAGGGGTGCATGGAGATATGGCGCGGGAGCCGGTCGAGGCGTTCGGTGATGTCCACGAGCAGGTCCAGCTGCCGGCTGCCTTCGACGCGTTCGGCAAGGTCCCGGAGTTCGGGTTTCTCGGCCATGGCTTCGCGGAAGTGGGAGGCGGAGAAGCGCCAGAGGTTCTTGGCGATCCCGTCGATGTCGTCGGGGTCCATGCCCAGGACCATGCCGGCGTCCCGGGCTGCGCCGCGGGCCCGGTATCCGGACTGCATCGACATCAGGGTGACCCGTTCCGGGCCGAAGCGGGCGAAGATCTCGTGGTAGATGTCGTGGCGGCGGGCGGATTCGACGTCGATGTCCACGTCGGGCAGGGTCCGGCGGCGGGTGCTGAGGAACCGTTCAAAGAGCAGGTCGTGGCGGATCGGATCCACGAACGAGATGCCCAGGGCGTAGTTGACGAGGGACCCGGCACCGGAGCCGCGGGCCGCGGAGCGGATGCCCATGTTCCGGATGAGCCGGGCGACCTCGGCGACGGTCAGGAAGTAGGACGCGAACCCCAGATCGGCGATGGTGTCCATCTCCAGCCGCAACCGGGCCTCCACGACCTCCAAAGCAGCGTGATCAGCGCCCGTGTAGAGGGTGTTGGCCCCGGCCCGGGCCCGTTCCCACAGCACGGTGAGGGGGTCGCCGGTGATGCCGATGATGGAGGCTTCGGGCATGACCGGCACGCCCCAGCCGGCATCACTGACGGGGTCGATCCGGCACCGGTCCGCCAATGCCTCGGTCTCGGAGAGCAGGGCTTTCGCGGCCGCGGCGCCGGCTTGGCCGACCGCGGCGATCTCCGCGGCGAGGGCCTGCATTATCGGTCCGGGTTTGAGCCAGGCCTGGGCCGTGGGCTGGACCCCGGTCTCGTCCAGGCGTCTCAGCGCCCGGGCGGCATCCAGGATGTCCGCGGTGATCGCCCCGTCGGGCAGTACGTAGCGGACCGCGTTGCTCAGGACCGCCTTCACCTGGGCCCTGCCGGCGAGGCGGAGCATCCGTGTGGCGTGGGTGTGGCTGAACGGCAGCCCGGGCGCGGAGAGGTGGGAGACGACCTCGACCCGGAGTGCCTCCACGGGCAGGACGGCGAGCCACTCTCCGATCAGTGCCATTCCGTCGCCGCGGGTCCCGACCTTGAGCCCGACGTCGGAGAGCGGCCCGAGCAGCACGGTCCCCACCGTGCCGGTATCCGTGAGAAGACGCGCGGCGATCTCTGCCCGGGCCACCGCGACGGTCTTGCGGGCGTGGGCGGCGGAAACCAGCCGGCACAGGGCCGCGTAGCCGGCGCCGCCGTTGTGGCCGTGGGCCAGGACAACGACGCGTCCGCCCACGGTCCCGTCAGCGTCGAGGACGGCGAGCTCGACGCCGAGGATCGGATCGATCCCTGCCGCCACGCAGGCACCGACGTGTTTGGGGATCCCGTAGAGCCCGTCCCGGTCGGTCACGGCCAGGGCGTCCGCTCCCCCGGCCTTCGCCGCCGCCGCCAGGGTGTCCGGCCAGTCCACCCCGTAATGGGCGGAAAACGCCGATGCAACATGCAAGTGAGTGAACATCGAGACTTCTAGCCGAGGATGCGGGCCAGCACCCAATCAGCGTCGTCCCGGACAAGCTCGAACACCCGCTCCGCCGAACGGCCACGGCCAGAGGCCGTGATCCGCCAGGTCTCCGTCTCGAGCACCTGCGGGCCGATGCCCTTCTGGACGCGGGCCTGTTCCAGCCACCACGGGCGCCGGGTATAGAACCGCAGAGGGGTCTCGGTGCTCCGGTACTGCCGGTCCCGCCACTCAAACCCCAGGGGGCGGCCATCCGGGGTCGTCCGCACTAACACACGCTCATCAACATCAAGCACTAGAACACACCTTCTAAGAGAAGAACTATTAATAGAATATGCGTTCGACACTATGCGTCGCCACCGACAGTTTGAGGAAGGACCGGGAACCTCTGGCCTGACGCCTCAGTTCGAGTATCTGCTTTCAGCGATTGTGTTAGTCGGCGCCCCGCAGAGTAGTGCTGTTGATTGGGCTCGGCGTATCGGGCTCAGGGGCGTGCGCGCGGTTCCACATCGTGGGTGTTGGGGGTCGTGATCGTGCGATAGTTTGCCGTAAGAACGGCGATGCATCATCCGCAGCGGGGGGAAAGCAAATGACCTACATCTGTGGACACGACTCAGCTCGGGCTCCAGTCGATGTCCCGGCGGACGTGCCCGCATGAAGGCCGGCGCACTTCGGGAGTCGATGATCGAAGCGGCCGCTGACCGCTGGCTCAGCGCCTCCGACTTAGTCGCCGTCGCACGGAGCACTGGTGTTCTTTCGGATCATCGGCGGGCTAGGGAACTCACCCTCGAAGCGATCAAAGAGCTCGTTTCCGAAGGATCATTGGTTCCGGGGGCATTCGGAACCAGCCGGTATATGCCCTGGTCGCTGACAGGCACAGATGCGGCGCGCAAAGTCGAGAGCGAGTGGAACACGAGCGCCATGTCCCGCACATGGTTCAGGGCAAAGGCGAACCTGACCTCGTCCGAGCTCGGCAGTCTTCCACAGAGGACCCCTCGCCACTCCGCACGCGAAACCATCGAAGCTCCGTCGTCGGTCACCGGCAGCGAAGCGACGGAACCATGGGTCCGGCTCACCAAGAGCACCCGGTTGCAGGCCACCATACCGCCAGACTCCGCACCCCCGACGTGGAAAGGCAGCTGGCTTCGCAGGAGGCTTTGCCTCAAACGAGCCGCCGCTGTCGTCGCCATCGCATCGGTCTCAGGCTGGCTCGGATGGGCCGTCATCGCGGGGATCAAACACACACTCGCCAGCCACACCAAAACCGACGGGACGGTCACGGCACAAACCGATACCTCGGCACGCCGCGATTCCTCGTGTCAGCTGGACGTGGACTACACCATCAACGGCCACCAACTGCACAGCGTCGCCAAAGTCAACGCGAAGTGCAATACTCTGCCCGGGCCTGGGTTCCGGACAACGATCGACGTCGACACAGCCGATCCGCATGACATCTGGATCGACGGCGCCAACGACGCGAACCATCCCGATCCCATGACCATGGGCATATTTCTGCTGATCCTCCCGACCGCAATCGCCCTCGTGCTCAGGAACGAGCTAGGAGACCATGGCGGAATCCGCAAATTACTCGCCTCCGGAGCCCAGTGGCGCCAGGTCGAGGTCACGGTCACACGGAAGACCGCCGGCCGGAACGGCGTCACGATCCGCCTCGAAGCGAAGGACCCCGCAGGAAACCGGCGCTCGTTCTATATTTTCTACCGGTTCGTAAGCCCGATCGGCCCCGCAAGTAAGGGCGACAAAGTCAGCCTAACCCTCATCGCGGACGGCAAACGGCTGGCCCTCATCCAGAGGCCCGATAACGGCCGAATATGCGTGGCACGCATCAGCAGATCGAGTTGGCCACGCGGATAAATGCATCGCGTAGCAATTGACGGCCCCAACCGTCAGCCCCGACCCGCCGCTTCGTTGCCCTGCCGTCGGCGGACCGTGCAATTCTGCGACAAGGATCGAGACAAAAGAATCCGATGCGCCAACATGGGCACATCGGATCTTGTCCACAACAGATGCCGCACTGCAGCTAGTAACTCATCTCACTCCCCTGCGCTGCCCCGAAAGGGGGCACCACCACCGGGCTCTTAGTCGCAATGTTGTACACCGGAGAGGCTGCCTCCGCGTCAGCCGAGACCTCAGGGCCAACCTGAATGCCAACCTCCGGCCCTGAAACCGCTGTGTGTGCCGAGCGCTGGTATGCGGCGGTACCGAAGCGCAGGTCCGGGCCGATCGTGTCGGCCACGATGCGGCGCGCCTCTCGCTTTTCGCCGTCTTTCTCATACGAACGGAATTCGAGCTCTCCTGCCACAGTCACCGGATCGCCCTTTTTCAGCGAGTTCGCCGCGTTCTCGGCGAGCGCGCGGAAGGCCGAGACGTTGTGGAAGACGGGTTCGCCGTCCTGCCAGGTCCCGTCGGCTCCCTGGATTCGCTGGTTCACAGCGACCCGCAGTTTGGCGTGGGCCACTCCGGACTCGCCGTAGGTGAGCTCGGGATTGGCAACGAGGTTGCCGGCGATGCTGATCGGGATTTTTGTGCTCATTGTTATTTCCTTTCCGGTCCCAGCGGGACTCTCCCACCGGACAGATAGTTTGAGTCAGACTCCGGGGCCCGCGATTGTGGGCCCGTCCACAGACGCCGCGGGCAGCCCAACACCCACGTAGGACGCCGGTTGCACGAGCCGAGGCCCAGCGTCGACGGCGGGAACCTTGCCCCCGAAGCCAGGTGGATGAGTGACTTCGAGGATCCCCTTCGATGCTGCGGTGACTCGTCCGAGGACGGACTTCGCAATATCAACGCGGGAGGCGGGAAGTTTGCGGTCCGTACCGTCCGCCAAAACACCACTTTCCGTCTCGATGACGGCGTCTGCCCATCCGGCAAGGTAGGAGGCCGATTGTGGTCCGCGGTCGATCCCGTGGGCCCGTAGCACCGTGTACGCAAGTGATTCGGCCTCGACTTCAGCGAGCCCCCGGTGGTCTGCGCTGCTCCCGTAAAGCCGCCCGACGGCGTCGTCCGGGCTGTGCAGCAGGACGTGTCCGAGCTCGTGCGCAAGCACGGCGGTGCGTTCCTCGGGACTCAGCCACTCCCCCACCTGGACGCGGTGCTCGGCGAAATCCGTGTATCCGCTGGTCAGCCCGTACTGGGCGCCGTCTACATGGACCTCGAAGCCATGCTTGTGTGCGACCTCCGCCAGCGAGTCAAAGAGCTCCGAGGCGACGACCCCGGGCCCGGCCATGTTCCGCGGAACCAGCAGCGGAGTCCCTTGAGTCTGCGAGACATCGAAGACGGCTTGCCCGCGCCAACCGGTGATGACAGTCTTCTTCCCGTCATCGACGGCACCCGCGGGGGGCTTCTCCCCTGCGCGGATTCGCTGCCGGGTGCTTTCGGGCAGCGTGAAATCCTGCATACGTGCCGTGCGCGGCGCGATCACCCAGAGCGCGTGTTCGCCTTTCAGAACTGAGCGGCCGTGGCGTTCCCATTCCCGGAACCCGGCCACCAGCGTCGGTTCCTCGGTGCCGCGCTGTGCCATCTGCATCGAGAGCAGAGCGACGTTGCCGCCAGAGTATCGCCAGAGTGTGGCTGAAGCGTCCAACAGCACCTGCCAGTGGGACGGCGATTCGACGGCCTTCTCCAGGATCGTGTGGAGACCCTCTGTGAGCGCCGCGATACGCTCTTCCGGCGTCAGCCCCGACGTAGCGGGCCCGGCCGCACCGGCCTCCGGCCGTTTTGAACGGGGAGTGCCCTCACTTTTGGAAGCCACGACGGCCACCTCCATGCCCCTTGAAATCCGTAACGCGGATATCTGTTCATGTCCCCATGCCGGACTCACGGCATGACTTCAGAGTTCAGCCCCGGGCTGATGGTGGGCGGCCTGCCATTCCAGGAACTCGGGATCATCAACGGCGAGTAGCCTCGGGGCGGGTTCTTTGTGCGTTTGCAGGCCAACGCAGCCGGCTGTCCGGGTGTGGCTCCGGAGGCGTTCGACGGCGTGCGGCAGCCTCTCGTGGAATGCCAGAGGGCCGAAGCCGGCGTCGTCGGTGGCGAAGGAGCCCTGCTCTGCCCGCTGCAGGGCGTAGAGCTCGGCGACGATTTCGGAGTGGCGCCACCAGCAGTCCGGGACTACCGACGTCGTCAGCTGATAGGTGGCGACCAGCCATCTCACCCAGGCCCCGAGTTCAGCCCACGCCCTTTCGGCCTGCTGCGAGCTCATGTCCCGCCACCGGTGGGTCGTTCCTGGGGATCCGCCCGTGGCGCGGAAAGCTGAGCGGAACAGCTCGGCTGTCAGCTCGTCGTCGTCCGCTCCGGCTGAGGGGATATCGAAGTGTTCGATTTCGTCACAGTTCCCCATCGCTGGTCCCTTCGGTTGTCTGTTGGCGCTGTTTGTGGCCTTCGGTGAGGGCGCGTTCGGTCTCTGCCTTGGAGCGTCCAAGCTCGGCTGCGTCCTTGCGTTTGTGCCATTCGCGCAGATCCAAAAGGATTGGTCTGGTCCGCCGGCCAAGCATGAGGGCCGTGCCGGCCGGCAGGCGGCGGATCTCATCGAGTGCGATGACGGGGCTCTCGCGGATCTGTTCGCCGTCCTGACGGCCTTGGGATGACCACGAGCGTGTGGTTAGAGTGAGGCTCCGCTCGCCCAGCAGTCCCGCGAGCGAGCGGAGGTCACGTTCATCGGAGCCGCCGCCGAAGATCACCTTGATGATGGCCGAGTCCCAGATCGTGGCGGCTTCGTCGATGGACCACCCCGTCCGCGCCTGGGAGAGCGACTGCAACACCACGAGCGTTGAGATACCGATTCCGCCGCCGTCCGAAAGCGCAATGGGCAGGCCGGGCCAGGGAGCAAGATTGGCGATTTCGTCGAGGATCAAGGACAAGGGCGGATCGAGTCGACCGCCGGGCGAGACGAAGGCCATTTCCCGGGCGGCATAGTCGATGTCGTCTATCAGCGCGGACAGATACGGTCCTGCCGCGGCCGCTCCCGCCCGTGTGCCGATCAGGTACAGCGTTCCGCGATCACGGATGAATTGTTTCGGGTCAAATTCCTCCGACTCGTCCTGAGGATCCAGCGCAGCCAACACTTTGGGCGAAGACAGCGGCGCGACGGCCGCCGAGACCCCAATCCAGGAGTTGGACGTGTTCCTCGGGTCGTCTTCGAGGATTCCCATCAGGTCGGCCTGCCATCCCAGTGCAGCGCCGGGCCGGCTGAGAACCTCCAGCGCTTCGCGGGCCAGCACCGGGCTTGAGGACCAACGACGGAAGGCCCGGACACCCTCACCGGACAAAGCCGCCGCGTGGAGCAGGCACTGCAGGACGATCAGCGAGCGCTTCTGCCAGGCCGCATTCTCGCCTTTCATCTCCGTGTCCGCCGTGATGACGAGCGCCCGGCGTGTGGCGATATCCGGGTCCTGACAGCCGCGTACCGGGGACCAGCGCAGTGTGGATGGCAGCCCGGACATTCCCTGCGGATCGAACACGGTCACAGGTCTGTCCCCCGTGGCGCGGGCTTTCATCGTGACCACGAGATTGTCCGCCCGCGTGGACGTCGTCACCACGGCGCCGGGCGCGTCCAGGATGGCGTTAATCACCACGTAGAGTCCCTTGCCCGAACGCGGCGCACCCTGGATCACCATCGATTCTTCAGTTGAGACGTGAATCGTGACACCGCGTGAGCGGCCGAGCGTCCAGGCCACGTCCTGAACAGCCGGATTGCTCACCGCCGGGCGAGTGAACTTCCCGCGCCGCCGAACGGCCCTGGCTCCGAAGTCATGCACAATCTCGGAGCGGCGCGCAATGCCATCCCGGTTCAAGATCTCCTGCCGCAGCCAAGCCCCCGATTGCTTCCATCTTCGCCAAGCCCAGATCCCACTCACCGCGAGCGCGGCGACCGCGACCAGTACCGGGGCGACCAACCACCAGACATCGGTGGCACCGACGTCGCAGTCGGGAGTTCGGCGGACGATCCAATCGATCCGGCCAGTGAAGAGTCCGACGGCGGCCGCCGGGTTTGGGGGCGACGGCGGCGTGGTGCCACACCGCCAAGTGACGACGAGGCGGGCTGCTCCCTGAACCAGGAAGGAAAGGCTCACGAAGCCAGAGAGTGTGACAAGTCCGGCGGTGACTAGGGGGCTGGCGTTTCCTGCGCGAGGGTGCGTGAACATCAGATCATCCGGTCGTCGGTGCCAAAGACTTCCAGCTCATCGGTGGTGACCCTGTTTGCAACGATGAACGAGCGATTTCCGACTTTCCAGAGCCCTACGCCCTTCGGAAGGTTCTCCACGTGCTCGCATTCGGCTTCGGTCAGGCCGAGAGCTTCCTTGGTCAGGCGCATGGCGTCGTGCTTCTGGCGGTAAATGATCCGAGTGTC
Organism: Arthrobacter sp. GAS37; assembly: GCF_044908325.1. Lineage (NCBI taxonomy): Bacteria > Bacillati > Actinomycetota > Actinomycetes > Micrococcales > Micrococcaceae > Arthrobacter > Arthrobacter sp. GAS37. The sequence continues at coordinate 60,403 of NZ_JBIYDB010000007.1, read as the reverse complement.
GGCTTCCGTGAGGAGCCCAAGGGCTTTCTGCCGATGCCCGCTGGTGCTGTCACCGATCTCGTTGAGATCGGCCACCTTATGCATGATGAGCAGATTCGCGATCCCGTAGGTGCGAGCCAATCGCCACTGCTCGCTCATTTTGGCCAGCATGTAGGGATCGGCAAGCATCCGCCAACCCTCGTCGTAGACCACCAGCCGCTTGCCGCCGTCGGGATTGGTGACCGCCGCCTCCAGCCAGGTCGCCCCGCACGCTGCGGCGAGTGACAGGGCCTGCTCAGAAGCGCCGATCAGGGCGGAGGTATCCAGCACCATCATGGGCGCATCTGCATCGAACGCGACCGTGGAAGGGGCGTCGAACATTCCTTCCAGATCGCCGGAAACAGTGCGCCGCAGCGAATGGCTGACGGCGGTGCCGCCGTCCCTGCCGACGAGCCCGATCGTTTCCTTCGAAGGGTTGAGCAGATGATCCAGGACCATGGGCAGCGTCGGGTTCGAGTTCTGCGCCACGGTCTCCATCAGCGCCATATCCAGCGCCGTATGCTCGACGGGCCGGAGTGGCATCCCTTGACGCATGAGGGACACCAACGCCACCAGCAGGTAGCGGCGGCGTTGGCGCACCACGGCTTGCCACTGTGCCTCACTCAGTGCGCCAGAACGCGGACCCGCATCGAGGGGGTTCACACGAGCTGAGCGGCCGGGACCCACAGAAATGACTTTGCCACCAACTGCTTTGGCCACGGCGACCCATTCGCCCTTGGGATCAGACGCGACTGCCGCTTTCCGACCCAGCGTGATCGACCGGGCAACCAACGATTTTCCGCACATGGACTTACCAGTGCCGACGGTGCCGATGACAACGATAGACGGGCCACTGATGACACCCTTGTCATAGAGAATCCACGGATCGTAGGAAAAAGCTCCAGACCCGAAGACGTCCGTGCCGATGTACGTTCCCTCATGGCCCAAGCCCGATTCCGTGATGAACGGATAGGCCGCCGCAAACGTCAGCGTGGAAGCGCGGTGCGGTGCCGGACGCAGCCGATGCGGGCCACGCAGAGAGTTTGGTTCCCTACTCCCCCAATCACCGCCGCGCTCCGTACCTTCCAGCCGATCATCGATCGTTTCTCCGAAGCTCTGCAGGGCCGATAACCACGGCCCTGCGTTGCCCGCACCTTCGTCCCGGCGTCGTTCGTTCCTTTGCCTCCGGTTTCCGCCAGACGGTAGGTATTGAACATTGTGGATGGTCCGCTTCATCGGAGCCCCCTCCCGAATGGGAGGGCGCCGGCCACGAAGGCCGCCCATTGCTGTCCGGCCAGCAACCGCAATTCAACGAAGGCCCCTGCAGCCGCCGATTCAAGCTCCTGCCTGTGTCTGGCCAGATCCTCGAGCGTCGCTGCCGTGATCGTGACGTACGCGGCGGGCCGCACGTCACCGTGGCCGGCGACGATCTCTTCCTCCCGCTGGGCGACCTCTTCTTCTTCTGCCTTTTGCTCACGGGTGAGGGGCCGGTCAAACCTTGTATTGATTCGACGCCGGGTTTCGTGGGCTTCCTGGGCAGAGCGGATATCCCGGAGTGCCTCAGTTGTGGGCACTGCCCGGATCACTTCAGTCACCGTGTGGCGGAAATCGCCCACGTAAATCAGCGGATGAAGGAATCCCGGAAAGACCTTCTGCCGCGGCCACTCGGCGATCCAGAACGTTTGATGAAAACCCGAGTCCGTGCGCACATAGGTCCAGTGCTCCTCGACGGCCATAGGACCTGGAGAAGGTTTGAACTCCGAACCACTTTCGGGGTCAGGGTGCGCGGCAACTTCCGCCGGAGGCCGAACGGGAGCGGCGATTGCGGCCGGGTCGAAGGCGCCGCGTAGGACGTCAAGGATTCCGTCCTCGGGGAGCCACTCCTCGACCTTGACGTTGTGTGTTCCCAGTGCCGTGGTTATCGCCTCCACTTCCAGCCGGAGCACTCGTTCGACGCCGACCAGTCCCCCGCCCGACTCTTTGATCCGGCGCCGGGACTTGGCCGTGTCGACGACAAGAGTCAGAAGCAGGTCGTGGCTCATGGCCGACCCAGCGGCGGAAATCAGATCCTCATACGAACGCTCGCCCCAGCTCAGTTCTCCGGTGTCTCCGATCCGATGTGGTGCGGTGTGTTCGTAGAAGTCACGCAGCGCCTGCGAAGGATAAGGAACCGTATAGTCCTGGACGGCAATTCTTGCCACAATGCTGCGCTGTGCCATGCCAGCCTGCACTCGTGACCAGGCCTGCACAGCCCAGGCCTTGTCGTCGGTATCCAGGAGTGCAAAAGAACGGGTGCTGCAGCGCAGCACCGCGATGACCTCCTTCCCTCGGGCGTCCACGATGAAGGATTCGCCCCGCGAGGTCCTGCGCAGCTCAAGGTTTCCCAATCCGCCCGGGAGCGCCAGACGGCCCGCCAGCACGGCCCGTTCAGGCCTGACGAGAAACCGTGTCTGGCGGATGACCGATCGATAGAAAAACAGGACACAGTGACTGACCCATACCGGATAGGGAATCCGTGAATACTGCAGCAACCCGAGAAGCATCAGCACGAGCCACATCGGCCCCGAACCGAACAGCCCGGCCGGTCCATTCACTGCGGAGGCCACACATGCCACAAAGACACCAGACGCCAGGAGGAGCAACTGATACCACTTCAATCCCATGAACAAGCCGCGACGTTCGTAGCGGGGAAACTTCACAGCTTCGAGACTTCGTGAAGTCTCAGACATGGGAATCACCGTCTTTCGGTGGCTGGATAATCGTTTGCGAGCGGACCGATGGTGGCACCGGCGGTGCTATCGATGGAGAGGCCTCAGGAACGGGTGAAGGACGCGACGCCGAAGGCCTCGGTCGATCGTCAATGATGCCGTGAGTTGATCCGCGGGCCTGCGCCCCAGACGTCGCCGGCGGCGCACCGGTGCCACGCGCCTGAGGCGAGGCTGGACTGGGAGCCGACGTGCCGACGTCGAGCATCAAAGGGGTGTCATTTCGGGCAGCCGCTCGCGACGTCGTCGTCCTGTTCGGTGCTCCGGGTAGTGGCACTCTGGGTGGCAATGCAGTTGTCGGAAACTGCGGACGACTCGACGGGATCGGGCGAGTTATCGACGAACGGGCAGCCATGCCTGCGAGCGTGAATCGGCCACCCGTTTGCCGACTGATCTGCCTTGCAGTGAAGCTGGAGCTGCGCGAAAGGATGTGACCGCCGCCAGCAGTTTGGGCAGCCGCCGCCAGTTCCCCGCCGGCGAAACTGACAAGCCGTAGGGCCATCAGAGGAGCGCCACACGCCAGCGTCATTCCGACGACGCCGGCAGCCAGTCCAGCGAACGACTTCGACTCGGCGAAAAGCTTGAGGGCAACCGCCAGAACGGTCGCGGCCAGAGGCTTGGCCAGGAGCAGCGCGACCACGATCTCACACCACCGTCGTGCCCAGGATCTCGTTTTCTCCCACGGCATGAGCATGAGGGCGACCGGAGCGACGGCGGCAAGGACGATGAGCGCAAATGACCGGAAGATCATTGAGCACATGAGAATGAACGCCAAAATCCAGACAACAATGACGGCCATCGTCGTGACGATCACTGCCCCAGCCGCCCCGCTGCTCGACCCAGGGGCGAGCGAAACAACGTTCCAGTCCCGGCCGGATCCCGCAGGTGCCCGCTCGAAGCCAAAGAGTCGCATGAACACCACGTACGGATCCGTCCCCATGGAGTCGAGGAGCGATTGCGATGCGGAGTCGCCGACGTGAGTGAGCTGGCGAGCGAGGAAAACTCCTCCGGCCACCATGGGAATGGCGGCAGCACCACCTACCAGCGCCCTCACCAAGCGGCGGGGCTGTTGGCTGATCAGGCCCGATAGAAGCTGAAGGATCATAGCCACGACGAGCGGCGTCATCATGACCACCACCCACCAATTCGTCAGCCCCTGCACGGCGATCCACTGCGAGTCATCAACGTTCGAGACGCTGAAGGCTCCCGTGATGAACGACCAGATCCAGGACGCGATGTTCTGAAGAATATTCGCAAAGAGGGCCGTGGCGGCTCCGAGGAACCCATCGTTCGCCTGGGAGACGAGCCCGCACCCGGGCGGCCCCCACCCATTCAGATCACACTGAACCGGCATGACGGATCGGTCCTAGAATCCGAGCGGGAATGCCGATTGGGACCAGAGAATGTAGCCGTTGATCCCGCCCAGGATCGCAGCCACCGGGCCAGTCCAGAGCAAGATCATGCCACCGCCGGACGCCAGCCGCGACGACTGACTCAACTTGCCGGCCAGAAGCATCGCCGCTCCGACGATCGCCACGATAGCGATCACAATGAAGGCACCGACGAGGATACCTCCACCTATCTCCTTCAACGAGGCAAGAAAGGGAAAGTTAGGATTCGGGGTAATCCCAGGATCCACCGCAGTCAGCAACATCGAGTGCTCCGTCCGTCGTCTTCCAGAGGAATGAGCTGTGTGGGCTCACGACTTCATGGAGGCGGAGGGCTGGAGCGACATGACGTCACCTGGCTTTAGCGCTCCTAAAGATGAAAGAGGCATCTGTGGGCTTACCAGCAGCGGCAGCGCGCCGATATCCCGGGAGCCGTTTGCGTTATTGATCAGGTCGGTGGGCGTTGCGGTCGAGGTCCCATGATTGCAGCGGGGGTTCGAGAATTACTCCCGGAGTGACTAGGAATTCCCCCGAGCAGTCTTGTCCGGGGGAATTTTTCGTTTCGTACCGACCTCGAAGGTCCCGATCCTCGCCGACTAGCCCGTCTCGGGCAGGTTACGTTATGCGGCTCGTGCTATCGCATGATCATCCGGTTCAGCAAACAGATTTATGCAATTCTCCGGGGCCCCTGTGCAGCTGCGTTGTCAACGTGGACAGCCGAGAGTGAGTGGATCGCTGTGATTTCCAGGCTTCCTCGTCGCCGAGATCCGGCAAGAGCCCCGGGAGGCGCCCTGCAAGCATGGTCTTGCCGGCACCCGGGGGTCCATGTGAAGAGTAGGTTTTACACTCATAAACCAGGACAAAAGATCCCTGCAAAATCAGCACAAACAAGGCCATCCCAGTGTGATCATCACATGCACACTACTGTTGAGATCCGTTCCGGCGGTGGAAAACTGAGGCCATGTCGGACGTTCTCAGCACGTCCCCTCTCGCGCACGGAACCAAACGGCGGGTGTGGACGATTCTGTCGCCATTGACATACGACCAAGATGTATGCGGGAAGTCCGGTCGCGTTCGAGCGCGGTGCAGCTTTCGTTGAGGGCATTGACTGGGCGCTGGCGGTCGGAACCGGACGCCCGTCACCGAACACCAAGTTTCACGAGTTTTTGCATCTGTCGACCAGTTGTGAGGCCAAGACCGATCCTTCCTTGTGCCCCGGCCACATCTTTATGTGCCTGGCCAGAGCAGCTGACTCCCCGAGCCGAAGATGCGGGGCTCCCGAGGTCTGTTCGGCTATTGTTGCCGCGTGAGCGATGAAGTAACAGGAACATTCTGGCTGGCGAACGGTCCGCGGATCGAAGGGACCTTGAAGCTAGAGTCCGGCACTTATTCTCTAGAACTCAACGGATTCTGCTTCACCCCTCAAAGTTGGGACATTCAACCAGGCTTTATTGGCCTCAGCGGCGACCCTGCGGCAATCACCGCTGATTTCGCGCCCCGCACAATCTATGGCGAGTTAGATGGCGCAGGCCCCGTAACCCTCCTGCGCGCGCACATGGACACAGACCTCCTCGCTCACATGTTTGGCCCTCTGGTTCAGAGGTTTACTGGACCCTCTTACGTCCTCAACGCTCACATCAAGGGGGAAGACCATGAGGTACATGGCATTAGATGGACCTACAACTTTTCGACCAGACATGCTGGCTGGCTTCAGGACTCTCCTGTTGGCCTAACCGATGGTCCTGTGCGCGGACAGTTGAAGCCTTGGGTGTCCGAGAAGGAGCCCGGCTTTGAACTCCAGCTTTCGGGGCCAGCTGAGCTGCGTGTCGTTCGACAAGGAGTCATGGGAGCCTCCACACAATTTCTAGTGTTGTGGACAGGGTGCGAGATGGCTCCGCGCCACGTGGAGATCAAGTTGGGCGACGGAAATTGGCACGAGTGCTCTGCCCCTCCGCCGGGTGAGGGTAAATTTTCGAGAACAAGGCTTCTGCCTTTAGGGGAGGTTACCCTGCAAGCGTTGTCACGCTGGCTCCCCATGGCATTCCGGCTCGATCCGCTGCCCTACATAGCCTCTGATAAAGCCGGGGTACTCCAGATCGATGCACAGGCAGTGGCCACTGCCCTCGAAGGTCTGCACCGTCGTCTACGCGGTGATCCCCGGGTTTTCGCCCCAGTTAGTGCTGGGGCAGTCAAGAGAGCAACCCGTGCAGCGCGGGAAACCGGCGTCCAGAAGCTGGTGGAAAGCGGCTTCGATGATGAGGACCTTGCCACCAGGCTTTTCAGCGAGGCTCTCAACAACATCGACCAGCCAAGCTATCAGCAACGCTTGTTGGAAATGGCATCTCCGGTCGTAGAGGTTGCACCCGGCCTTTGTGGGCCTGACTTGTCGGCTTGGGTCAAGTCCATGAGAAGTATCCGAAATGATCAGAGCCATCAGTTGCTCGACCACTTCTATGATGAAGAAATAACCCAGTATCACATCGCGAGTATCTCCGGGCGCTGGGTACTTGTGCTTCGGATCCTGCTGGAGTTTGCCGATCCCACCCGACTTGGCCTTGCCCTCGGCGAATCGCAGATCTTCGCCTTCGCCCTTGCGAATATGGATGTGGAGGATTACTGGCCGGGCTTTTCGTGCCTACAAACTTTTCGTGCGAGCCAAGAAACATCGGGATAGGAGTGGAGTCTGTCAAAGCCGAGATCCTCGACCATGGGAAGGGCTACGGACCATGACTGCAACGGAACTTGACCCGATCGCGGTCATCGCCCTCAACATCGCGCGGGCAGACATGCACTACATAGCTACCTCGTTGACCGGCCTTCCGTTTTCCGCGGCTGCCGCAGAGATGGCCCTTCTCCAGTATGGAACCATGGCTGCCTATGAGGCCCAGCTCCATTTCCGGAAAACCCTGGGCTGGCACCTGGAGGCAAACTGGGACGCTGGTACTGCGAAGGCTGCCCGAATGAGCGGCAAGTTCTTTGCTGACAACAAGAGAAACCTCCACGGTGTCGTCACCCATTTCGACGAGCTTCTCCAGGCCAACCACGGCGCGTTCTTCCCGAGGAACCGGCTAGGCCGCTTCTTCGATTTTCTTCGCGACGACCTTTCGGTTGTCATCCTTGACGGTAGTCCGTACACGAACCTTGTCAGTGCACACTATCTAACGGGGCTGGGAGCGGAGCAGGTAGGTGACCTCGCAACCGTCGGTCCTGCCATCGGGCGCTTGAGCACCGGGGTCGGCAACGTCGCTGGTGCCCTTCTGAACAACTCCGGCATTGACTTGCACCCGCACGGACCCGTCCTATCCTTTGAGTGGTTCGACGGGAAGAGCTCAGTCGCCTTGCCGCGCCTATTTGGGGGCGAGCTCCAACCCTCTCTTGCAGCAGCACTCCTAACTATCCATAGCACCTCTTCATCCGCGGTGCTGAGCGTGTCCCGATCACTTTGCGAATGGTGCGAAGCCGCCACTCGCAAGCATCGGTTCATTGCCCTATTCCAGTCACTCACAGCCCTTGACATCATGCGAAGTGGTGATCTTCACGCCTTTCTGCCCGCCAGCATGAAAGCATTTCTGGACGACCCCGAGTCGGTGTGGGTTCTGGGACAGGCTAAGCTCCGGAACGGGCTGGTTCATCTCGGGCTTCAGGACATCGCGGGGAGCCTCGGTTTAGGGAGCACAATCGACGATGCCGTGTACGCCTACACAAGGCAGGGCGCCGACACAGTTGCCGCCCGTGTCGTAAACCACCTGACCCGATTCGTCGACCTTCTAACGGAGTGGATGCTTTCGCCCACCTCCGATGGAGACATGTTTCTTGGGGCACTACGCCCTGCTCCTCTGGAATGATCAGCGCTCCAGCCGGGAACGCCTCGCCGAGGGCGAGACGGCAGGACTGGTCACACAGCCGGGGTTATCAGTCGCAGCGTCTTAACTGAGCAGCAGAAGTGAATTCTTGCAATGAGCAGGACCCGTCGCTCCCAGGTTGCTAGTGTTCCGAGCATGACTACGGATTCCTTGGACGACATTCCTATCAATATGGGCCCACTTGTGATCGGACCCAATCTCACTTACGGTCACCTGCTCAAGATCGATGAACACGCCAAAGGTCTCGGATACACCATGACGGAATCCGACAAGGAATACTCCTTGTCCGAGGTGAAGGAAAGGCTTCGTTCTGAGGGGGCAAATGCCTTTCTTGGAATCGTCTCGCTGCAGGAGGACATCTCCCCTAAATCGTCGCTACCAACTGCGCGAGATTTCGTAGAAGAACGCCTCGCCAAGCTTGCCCCAGCGCGTGAACTCATCATTACAGATCCATACCTTTTTGCCGGGAATCCAGCGTACGCACAGTGGCTCGCGCAACTCATGGCCTCTGTGCTTGTAGAAGACGGTACCGTTACCTGCGTGGTGAACGGAAGCATGGATCATGAGGTCAAAGATCTGACCGAGCAAGAACTGGCCCGACTTATGCCTGACGTATCGCTGAACGTTATTAGGAGCAATAACTTCCACGATCGATTCTGGATTGCCGACCGGGATCGAGGCGTGATCGTGGGTGCTTCCTTGAACGGTATCGGAAGAAGAATCTTTTTTATGGATAGGCTCCCGTCCGCAGATGTACAGGAAGTCGTTCGAGAGATCGAATTGATTGACCGTTGATGAAAACGGACAGTTCCTGAATCAGCACCCACCACCGGTCAGTGCCGGGCCGGTTGATTCCGACTGTCGGGAACACGGGTGGCAGGGACGCTGGAGGCGAGCCAGGGCCTCCGCGACGGTGTCCACTCCAAGCCGCCACGCCAGACGATCGGGTCTCCGGGCTTCTGCGCCTTCCTCATGGATTGATGCTGACAAGTTCTGTGTGAAATACCCAGTCCTCCTTACGGGTGTGCCCTCTCCGATTCAGCGCAAGTTCGGAGCGTGCCGGGCGATCACCAGTCTCGTCAGTTGCTCGCCTCGAATCGTGACTGCGTCGAACATCGCATCTGACATGGCCGCAAAGTCTGTCGGGCAGCGACGGGCGACGTCTCGCGGCACCAGGTCGGCGAGCGGGCGCACTAAATGGTCGCGCATCCCGAGGTACACGTGGACAAAACCGTCGAGTCCATTTCCGGCGGCGACGTTCAGGAGAGACCGTCCGGAGTCTTGGACACGCCCGTGCGAGATCGTCAGTGTCTGCTTCAATCGGTTCATCAGGTACTGCGCGGGCTTGGCCGTCTCTCGTCCGCGACCGGAGTCAACTGCGATCACATAGTCGAGGTCGTATACATGGGCTGTGTGTTTCGACGACCGCCCAGGAAGCAGTGGTGTGATTCCGAGGTTGTCGTAGACGCCCCCGTCGGTCATCGAAAGGCGCTGAACCGTCCTGATGCCGGTGTCGAATGCCTCGAACGTGTAGTTGCGTACTAGTGCCGGAAGGAGTGCAGGGAAGGCGGCTGATGCTGCGACCGCGTCGGCGACCGGAACGGCGTCGGTGATCCGACCGTACGGTGAGCTGGAAGAAACACGGCTGCCGAACCGGACCGCGTTCGCCGTGGCCAGGTCTGTGGCGGAAATGATCGCGTCGAGGTTCGGGTGGGTGACTTCATTCATCAGTCGCTGACCAAAGTCTCGATGCATGACCGCTTGGACGAGGGATTCCGTCCGGCTGAAGCTTCTCCCGGTGGCGATGCTCCTCCAGCTTGCTGCGCTCCGGATTGTACGGGCTGCGTGACTGAGCGAGACCGTCCGTTTCAGCAGTTCCCGCTGAAGTCCTTGGCGGAGGATCTTCGTCACGGTGTGGTCGAAATCGGCGAATTGCTCCGGTCCGTATGCCCACATGGCGGTGAGCAGACTGCCCCCGCTGATCCCAGAGACGACTCGGACGTGGCGGAGCAGGTCGCGGTCGTGCAGGGCACGCATCGCGCCGAGGCCGAACGCAGTGGCTCGGAAACCTCCACCGGAGAGGGCAAGGCCAATTCGCGGTTGCCGGGTCATCACTGCGTCTTGTTCCTCCTTTGCGAGTCAGGCACATAGCCGAACCCGCCTGGGTAAAACTCGATCCCAACGGGCACCCCGAGAGCGTTGCTCCCGGTCGTCCCAGGCATGCCCTGGTCCACGATTTCGGCGTACAGGGCCGGTTGTGCGTCCGAATCGACGAACGCTGTCCACTCGCCGTTTTCTCCGCCAAGGATGAGCATGATTGCCCTTGCGCCGCCGGTGAAGGTGAGGATCTCTGCCATGCCGTTCTCGTCGGTCTTGCTCGGGCGCGCTTTCCCGTGTGGATGGGTGTGCCATATGCCGATGAATCCGGTTGCGCCGCCGGACAGATTTCTGAAGTAGTCGACAGTTTCCTGGGTATCAGCGGTCCCGTGCTCGAAGTAGAGGGAGGAAAGGCGGCTGTCTGGCGGTGGGCCTACTGCGGCGTCGATGGATACGATGCGGGTGGCCTCGTCGATTTGGCCGAGAAGCATTCCGCCTGTCTCGACGTTCCTGTTACGCAGTCGGGCACCTCGCCGGGCTTCGGAACGCATCTCCGCCACGGCTGCTGCAGAGACTCGAATCTGGTATGTGCCGGACTGGTCCTTTATGGCCCAGTCTGGCTCCCATCGCAGGACGCTCACTGCCGGCGATATAGTCGACGGCAGCCTGACGGCTGCGGCGGCCAGTTGCGCCGGCGTCGCGGCAAGCGCGGCAAGCGCCGCGTCAAGCATCATGGTCGCCAGCGCGGTCACCTCGTGAAACGAGCCGACAAATGTTGGCGAGGAACAACCCGGCTCCGGGAAGAACAGGTCGGTGCGCGGCTCCGCCGGGAAGAGATCATCGAGGACGTCACGCCACTCCCGGAGCCCTTCGCTTTGAGCTCGAACGGCGGCCCGGCGGAGGACGTCAGCCCCTCCGGCGGTTGCTCCTCTCGGAGACACAGCGACGACTCCGCGTTTTGCCTGGTGTCCAATCAGTACCGTCAGGAGGTCCGGCCACTCCCCCATGGCATCGCCCCCGCGAGCTCGCTCGATCGCAGAGCGGACACCGGCATCGGCGGTCGCGTCGATGATGAGGTCGTAACGGAGGACAGAGGAGGAGTCAGCTATTTCGTCGATCGCGTTAGCGATGGCGAACTCGACACTTAGGCCGCGGCGGATTCGGCTGAGGCGCGCCGAGAGTGCCTCAGCCTTCGGCACCCCTATGTCGGCGTCCGAGTAGGGCTGCCGGACGAGAAGGCCCGGGGTGACCAGTCCATTGTCGACGACTTTCAGTGAGGCTGCCCCAGCCCGGACAACGGATTCGGCGATCGGAGCGCCGAGAGCACCGCAGCCGAGGATGAGCACACGCTTGCCTGCGAGGAACCGAGCGGGCGTGTTCTCGTCACGACGGTGTGTCACTTCGGCGCGGTCCTCTAGAACGCGCATCCATGCTGTCTTCGCGAACGTAAGCCACTGCCGCGCCAGATCCATGACCTCGTCAGTGACATCGGTGAGCACACCATTGACGGTCTCAGCGAGAAGTCGTGCGAGTTGAGAACCGGTTTCATCGAGCTTCCATCCGGAGATGTGAGCAAGGAGCTTGGTACCTTCCAAACGCCTGCTCGGCGCAGCCAGCAGGACGATACTCGCGAAGCGGGGGTCGTCCTCGTCCGCTGCCGCGAGGTACCGAAGATAGCCGTTGATCTGGCCGGCTCGGGCAATCCAGCGCAACAGCTCCTCCTCGGACGCCCCCTGCTCAACCAAACCCGTGATCAGTGCGGAGGCAGCAGAAGGGTATTCGAACCCGATCTGCCCATTGAACATCAGCACCGGTGCCACGAAGTAAGGCCGGCCGCCCGAGTCGACGTTGATGTAAGCGTCCCCTAAGACCCGGTCGATAACGGCACTGTGGTCCTGCCATTCGACGACGTCGACGCGGTCACCTTCGCGCACGCACCAGGCAAACGCGAACTCGGAGCTGTCCCTACCCCCATTTCGCCACGGCACTCGATCACCGAGGTCGGGGTGCACGACAAGGGTGCCCGCCTTCTTTGACTGGTAGACGGCCGGTGGGTGAAGCGGCTGGCCATCCGGGTCGAGGGTGCCTTCAGCAGCGCGCTGCAGCCACTGCATGAGCCGAGTGATGAACCCGCGCATACCGTCGGAGGGATCCCATTCGACAGACGGCGCCGCATAGATGCATAGATGGTAGCCCCACTGCACGTGGGCTGTGCCCGCCCATCGGCGATGCCGTACGTTGACCCACGGAACAATGAAGGGGTATGTGTCTCTCACCGAGATCACGAACTGTTCGCGGTCGCGGACCGCTATCCCATTGGGCTGGCTTCGTATCCCGCTGGTATCCAAGGACACACGGAAGTTCGTCCACCCCTCGCGTTCAGTGATGGTCAGCAGCTCGATAGCGCCGCCACTGCTTGCTTGGAGGGCGCGAAGCTGTTCCTCGGCTTGCCTGTTCACCCGCCGAAGCCGACCGCGGTCCGCGGAGCACTTTCACCGCCACGGTCAGCGGCGATACCCTGCTGCACGCGTTCCGGACCGGTGCGCTGGTCTGAAGGGGCTGCCGTCCCGCGGGCCGCTGCAGCGGACCTGGCGACGAGTGTGGCAGCAGCAGCAATTCGACCGAGACGGCGCGTAGCCGACTTGGTCAGGCCAGCCGCGAGCACAGCGTTGGCGGACACTTCCACGAGTTCGTCCCTCACGATCGCCGCACCGTCAGCGGTGACGCCGAAGACGACCGGGGATGGTTCGTTCACGTCCAGCCACGACATGGTGTTGATCAGCTCGTCGACGAGCTCCTTGTAGCGGTTGGCCGCCTTCCGGTGTGGCGGATTGTTGCCCGGCTCATCCGTTTCCGGAAGCACCGCACTGCTGCTGATCACGACAGCGTTCGGCCGCTGGTGCTTCTGGAAGAAGTCCATGACATCGCCCTGATACACGTCGTCGCCTTCAATGGAACGCAGGTACATGACGTACTTGGAACAGTGGTGCGGGGCAAGCAGCACATCCCACTCCAAGTACTGAGGGCGTTCGTGCTGCTCGCTGAAAGAGAAGATCTTGACGATGGTGTCGTGTGCAAGGTCACCGAAGAGAAGCAGCTTTCCGGCATGTCCGGACTCGTCGGTCAAAGTGACCTGCATTGCCAGCGACGTCTCGTTGCGCGCCGCAGCCGCGTCGGCCGCAAACGGAGCGTGGATGAACGCTTCAAACCGACCGGTGCAGTCGTGCCCGTCGAGCACACAGATCGAATGCCCGGGGCCGGACAGGTACGCCGAGGGGAGATCATTGTACGCGTGCTCGGACTCGCCGTCATAGCCGATAACCACGATGCGGTTGCCGCTTCCGGGATCCCCGCCGGCCTTCCTCGTCGCCTCGACGCGGCGTTCCGCCTCTTCCTGGAAGGCGCGCGCGTCGTCGCACAGCCCGTCACCGTCAGGGTTGTCGGTGTACTCGCGCCAGAGCCGTGGAGTCGCCCACAGCTCACCGATGGTGACTTTGGTGAGGAGGTCCGCGAACCCAAGACAATGATCCTTGTCTGCATGGGTAAGGGCAAAAACCGAAAGATAGGGATTACCATCGACCATCGGCAGTGACGCCGCGAGTTCGTCGACGACAGGCACCTCTGGCGTGTCATCCTGGTCAGCCTTCGCCATGTCATGCAGATCGATCTGCATGACGACGTCTTCGTCGATCACCAGCGTGGTGCTGTCACCAGTACCAACCGGCCAAAACACCGCTCCGCGCTCGGGCAGCTCCGTGGTTATGAGGTCTCCTATTCGATACTTCGATTCGAAGCGTGGACAAGAGAGATACTATCCGCAGCCACCGACAATCCATCCACGAACCGGCGGACGGTACAGGCCCATTCACACCGGCTTGAGCAGATCGCGTGTCCGGCGCGATAGACGCCGCATGCAGTTTGACGGCACGTCAGCCAGGGCCCTCACGCATACATGGTTAAGGGCTGGGACCCGGAGGAATGTGAATCATAGACGTGATGTGCACGTTTATGAGGCCAAAAGATCCCTACAAAATCAGCACAAACAGGCCATCCAAGTGCGATCACCACATGTTCACTAACTCTCGAGTCCCGACCCCGCAATGGAAAAGAGAGGGGAGACGCCTGGATTCGTCACGCTATCTCTGCAGTTGGTGTGGAGCGGGGAAAAACCGCCAAGACCAGATCGTCCGGGGCGGGTTTGTCTTCGAATTCCGCCTCGGAGAACAACCCAAAGCGGCGGCGGACTGTTAGCAGCTCGCCCTTGAGGTATTTTGATCGAGCCCTGGGGGAAATCAAGCATCATCTCGCTAAGCACATAGTTGTGGGTCTCAGTTACCGCAGCCGCAAATCGGATCACGTCAACGGTCGAGACACCAGGTACCGCATGACACAGGTAGTCGGAAAACAGCCGCAGTCCGGCACTTGCTGCGATCAATACAGTTCACCACTCTCGCCCACCGGTGTGGCTCCTAACTGGTTTCCGTCCGCAACTCTTCTGTGCTTTTGCTGATGTCCAGAGCACGCAATTGCGCTTTAATTGTCTTGCCGGTTGAGGTATGAGGGAGTTCGTCGGTGAAAAGGATCTTGTCAGGGACCTTGAATCCGGCGATCCGGGCTTTCGCATGGGTGCGCACGGCTTCGGCGGTCAGGGTGCTGGTACTGCTGCGGACCACGAAGGCAACGGGCCGTTCCCCCCACTTATCGTGTGGAACGCCTATCACTGCCACGTCGGTCACGTCTGGATGGCTGATGATGGCCTGTTCAACCTCGATGGTCGAGATATTTTCACCGCCGGAAATGATGATGTCTTTGGCGCGGTCCTTGAGCTGTATGTAGCCGTCAGGGTGCATGACTCCGAGGTCGCCGGTGTGAAACCAGCCTCCACGGAAAGCTTCGGCTGTTGCCTCCGGGTCTTTGAAGTAGCCGATCATAACGTTGTTGCCGCGAAGCACGATTTCCCCGAGGGTGGCTCCATCGGCCGGTACATCGTTCATGGCCGAATCGACGATGCGCGCCGTTTCTGCCTGCAGCATTCCGACGCCCTGTCTGGAGATCTTCACTGCCTTCTCCTCTGCGGTCAGCCCGTCCCATTGGTCTTGGTATTCACATATCGTGTACGGGCCGTACACCTCGGTAAGTCCATAGACGTGGGTGACGCCGATTCCGAGGGAGTCCAGTGCTGTGATTATCGACGGTGAGGGCGGAGAGCCCGCGGTCGTGATTCGTAAGGGGGCCGAGACGGTGTGCGCCTGGGGCGCGTCGGCAATAACGCTGCAGATCGTTGGGGCACCGCACATATGGGTGATGCCTTGAGTATCAATGGCGCTCCAGACGCTCTCGGGGCGCACCGCGCGCAGGCAGACATGGACGCCGGCGACGGCTGTGACGGCCCAGGTGGTGCACCAGCCGTTGCAGTGGAACATCGGGAGTGTCCAGAGGTAGCGGGTGTCAGCGTTGAACTGGTTGTGGATGGTTTCCCCGATGGAGTTCAGATATGCGCCTCGATGCGAGTACAGGACACCTTTCGGCTTGCCCGTGGTGCCAGAGGTGTAGTTGAGCGCGATAGGCGTTCGCTCATCCTGAATGTCCCACGGGAGGTCTGCCTCGCTGGTTACTCGGTCACCCAGGAAGTGCTCGTACTGCACGGTGGCCGGGGTCCGGCTGGTGTCGAAACCGGCGATGGTGCTGGTGCTGTCGGGCACCTCCACGATGTCCAGAAGATGGGTCGGTTCCAGGTCGAGGCCTGCTGCAGTACAAAGTAGTTCGGTGTCAACAAAGAGGAGCTTGGATTCGGAATGCTCGAGGATGTATTGAAGTTCACGTGCCGTCAGGCGTGAGTTCAGAGCCACGAGGACGCCGCCGGCCAGGGGGATAGCAAAGTGCGCGATCAGCAGTTCGGGGACGTTGGGGCATAGGAACGCGACCCGGTCGCCGGGTCTGATCCGGCCTTTGATGACCTTGGCTAGCTTCTGTGCTTCGGCGGCGAACTGACCATAGGTGTACGTTCGCGTTCCATGAACAATCGCCGTTTTATCGCCGAACACCTCGGCTGAGCGCTGGAGGAACCGCAGGGGGGTCAGGGGAATGTCATTGGCAAAATCTGTCGTCATGGTCAGTCCTTAAGCGAAGGCGCTTTGTCCGGTGACATCGCGCCCGATGAGTAGAGCCTGGATACTTTGGGTGCCTTCATCGGTATGGATGGACTCGATGTCCAGTAGGTGCCGGATCACGTGGTTTGCCAGCAGAATGCCGTTGCCGCCTAGCATGTCGCGGGCGATTGAGGCGAGCTCTCGTGCCTTGCGGGTGTTGTGGTATTTGGCCATTGCTGCCTGAGTTGGAGTCATCCTTCCTGCGGTATCAAGGGCGGCAAGGTGAACGCAGTGCAACTGCATGCTGGTGAGTTCGGAGAGCATGTAGGCGAGCCGGTCCTGGATCAGTTGAAATTTGGCCAAGGGTTTGCCGAACTGAGTTCGATGCGCCACGTAATTCAGTGCTGCTTCGTATACTGCGGTGGCATGTCCAAGCGCGGACCAGGCCACTCCGAGGCGGGTGGCGACCAGGACTTTCGTCACGTCCTTGAATGTCCGAGTTCCGGGGAGCACGTTTGTGATTGGCACCCTGACATTGTTCAGGCGTATCAAGGCTTGGTTCATGGCGCGCAACGACGCCTTTCCCGTGATCGGTGCGGCCTCATACCCTGGCCGGCCCTGTTCTACAAGGAACCCGCGGACGTTCCCGGCCTCGTCCCGGGCCCAGACAACGGTGATGTCTCCCCCGCACCCGTTGCCGATCCACTTCTTCTCTCCGTTGAGAACATATTCGCTTCCGTCCAGTCTGGCGGTCGTTTCCAAAGCAACGGAGTCGGATCCATGTTCCGGTTCGGTCAGGGCAAACGCACCTAGCTTTTCGCCGCGGACCATAGGACCCAACCATGCACGATGCTGCTCTTCAGATCCGAAGAAGGCGATGGATCGCAATGCCAATCCACCTTGCACGGCGATGATCGTGCCCAGGGAGCCGTCACCTCGCGAGACTTCCATATTGACCAGACCGGCCGCCAGGGCTGACAGCTGCTGGTGCCCCTCGACGCTGACTCCGTCGGACAGCAGGTTCATCTCCCCCATGCCTTTCACAAGATGGGCCGGGAACTCGGCCCGTTCCCAGCAGTCGTTCATTTCAGGGAGGGAATCCTCAACAAAAGTCCGTGCGCGGCACCATGCAGCGCGATCCGTTTCGGGGATATCCGCGAAAACGGAGTAGTAGTCGGTGTTCAGCGCTTCGGTGACGTCATATTCAAGCATCGATATGCATCCTTTAGACATGTAGTACGGAGTTACGTTGACACGGCCTGTGTGGAACCGACGCTGGACGCCGCCTCTTCTGCGAAACCAGGGCTCTCATGAAGATTCTTTCCCCACACCTTCCGCGACGCCCCGCTTAGATCGAGCAGGGGCGTGAGGCCGCCGTGGCGTTTCGGGAAATTGGCCCCCAGGATCATGCAAAGGTCAATTTCCTTCGGACTTGCCACTACTTTTTCGGCCAGGATCAATCCCACTTCTTCGGCCAATGCTTCGAGGACCAGGGCCCCGATGCCTGCAGCATCGGCGGTCATTGAGGCGCTGTCGACATTTGAGGGTTGCAGCAACGCTTTTGCCTCCGGCAGCAGTACTCCTGACGCATCCAGGAAGCCGGAAAGGCCTGCCTCAGCTGCAGCAACCAGGCCTGGACTGACTCCAAAACGCCCAGGGTAGGCGGCGTGCATGCTCTCGCAGATGTGCCGTTGGACAGCTGGACCGATAAACCCCAATAGCGTCAGAGGGGTCATCGGCAGGTCGAGCGGATCCAACGCGTGGTCGACCGTCTTGATATCAAACCCCGCGTCGATGAGCCGCAGCAGCTCACTGAAGAGCCTGGTTAGTATGCGGTTGACGACGAAGCCAGGAGTGTCCTCGACCAAAACCGGGGTCTTGCCAAGTAGCCGGGCTAGATCGCCCACCCTGGCCAGGGTGGGAGCATCGTTTTCTGCGGTCCTAATAACTTCGACCAGCGGCAGCACAGCTACGGGATTGAAAAAATGCATCCCGACCAATCTTTCCCTGTGAGCTAACTGTTCGCCCATCGAAGCGAGAGACAGGGACGACGTGTTCGTTAACAGCAAGGCTTCAGTGCTGACAAATTTCTCGATCTCGGACAGTACCGTCCGCTTGACGCCCAGATCCTCGATGACCGCTTCAATCACCACGTCGCAGGACCCGAAGTCCTTTCGGTCCAGCGTCCCTCGAAAAAGTGCACGAAGCTCCGCGGCAGTTGCTTCGTTAAGATGGCCCCGGCCCTGCAGTTTGTCCAGATGGGTGGCTATCCACGCAAGGCAGTGGTCAATTCTTGCCTGGGAAACGTCAGTAATGAGGACCGGGACACGAAGTCGACGAGCAAAGAGTATAGCGAGCTGGCCGGCCATTAGCCCCGCACCGATCACGCCCACGCAACGAATGGTCTGGGGCTCGAAAGAGGTGTTCGCGAAGATCCCGGATTCCTCCCTCAGCAGCTGCTCGGCATAGGCAGCAGGCATTACGTGGCGGGCATTGAGCACGTCCCTTCGCTGGGCTGCCGATAGCTGAGTTTCAACGACATTGTCAAAATCCATATAAGGACCTTTCTACGCATAAGGTACTGCCACTCGGGATTTGGTTGCCCACTCGACGAAAGAGTTCTGGGCGACGAGCGGCCACGCCTTCACCCCTACCGGGCTTCATACATCGGCCCTCCTATGCGGACGTTTCCGGTGTCATGTCAACCCGGGGCTGGTCTTCATTTGTGGGCGCAGTCCCCCGGATCCCTTTCGGGTAGATCCATACCTCTATCGGATCCGTTGAAAGCACCATTTTTCGTTCGTGGAGGTAGTGGCCGATGGTCCAGATCACGTCACCCGATTCGGTGAGGTCATCAACTGTCTCCATGAATTGAAGGCCCGATGGATGGCGAATTAGTACCCTGTCACCAGGTTCCAACTCCCCACGGTGCTGCACGAGCATAATGACTGGATCGCTCATTGTTCTGTCCTGATGTTCCTGTCTGCAGCCCCGTGAACCCCTTGATGCGACGTTTCAATTTTGGTGCTGTGAATGAACGCCCCTGGTACTGCGGGGATTTGGGGCCGTCTGCATGAAGCGTGGCCGGCGCGGGTTCCAGATCCGGACCGGGTTAGTCCGATACGCTGTTGAGGGATGCCTCGACGACGCGCATGGCCGATAACGCCGCCGGTGCCCCGCAGTATGCGCCGGCGTGGATGATGAGCTCGACGACCTCTTCTTGTGAGAGTCCGTTCGTCAGCGCTGCCCTGACGTGGCCCCCCAGTTCCTCGTGTGCGCGCAAGCTCACGAGGATGCTCAGTGTCGCGATGCTTCGGCTTCGCCGGTCAAGCCCATCCCGGGTCCACACTGCTCCCCAAATGTGCTCAGTAACGTGTTCCTGCAATGGCCACGATGGTGTGTCAACTGCTTTGCCGAGGGCCTTGTCCACGAAGGAAACCCCCATGACTTGCCGGCGTACGCGGAGACCTTGCTCCATCCCGGCCGAGGTGTCACTGTTCCGGGATCTTGCATTACGAATCTCTTCTTGGTCAACCATTTGTATCTCTTTCCGGAAGCGCACTGGCTCATCACTCCGCTGTCTGCGCAGGGGCCCAGGGCACCGGCGGAGTAAATGGCCGGCGTCTTGCTTTTGGAATCTCGTGGACGGGGGCAGCTTCTCCAATGAAGTTGGTGAGTGTTCCCAGTCGTTCCACGGTCAGGCTGATGACGTCGTCCCGGTGCAGGGGTGCCGGGGTCGTGGTTCCTGCCCATCCCCACATCTCGGCCAGGCAACCGCCGCCGCATGTACCCGAGCCGAGAATGTCGCCGCGGCGGACCCAGGTACCCCGGCTGGCGTAGGAGATGAGCTCGGGAAAGCTCCACGCCATGTTCGCGAGGGAATCCGTGGCAAGCTCTTTCCCGTTGATGGAGACGCTCATGTGCAGTTTCAGGAAACCGCCGTCAGTGACGTCGTCGAATTCGTCCTTCGTGACAAACAGTGGTCCCAGCGATGTGGCGGTGTCCTTGCCTTTGGCCGGACCCAGTCCAACTGTCATTTCCTGGCGCTGAAGATCACGGGCAGACCAGTCATTCAAGATCATGTATCCGGCAATGTGTTCTTCTGCTTCCGCCGGGGAGAGGTTGTAACCGTCCTTGCCTATGACAGCTGCCACTTCCAGTTCGAAGTCGAATTGTTGTGATCCCGGCGCAACGGGCACAGTCGCGTTATGTCCCATCGCGGCGTGTGGGTTGGTGAAGTAGAAGGCGGGTGCGTCGTACCATGCTTCCGGCACACCCTTGTCTCCTGCAACGGACCGCAGCGCCCCGACGGTGTGCTGCTCGAAGGTGATGAAGTCACGGATGGTGATGACATCAATCGGTGGCAGAAGCTCAGCAGCACGTAAGTCCACATGATCCCCGTCGGCCACGGCCGAGGGTTGTGAAATGACATCGAACGCGTCCAGACCCGACGGATAGAGCCGGCCCGAATCCAGGTCATCGTTGGCTTCTCCAAGGCGTGGGACGCCGTTTGCGAGAACACGGAAGAACTTCATGAGTGGCCTCCGTCAATGTTTGTCTCGCCGGGTTTTTCGTCGAGGATGGCAACGGCACGGGTCCAGCCGGCTGACGCACCGTGAATCTTCACCGGGAAGCAGGAAATCTGGAACCCGGTGGCCGGGAGTTCTTCGAGATTGTGCAGTTTCTCGATGTGGCAGTAGCCGATCTCCATGCCGGCTTTGTGTCCTTCCCAGATCAGCGAAGTGTCCCCGGTTTCGGCGTATTTTTTTGCTGTGTGGATGAACGGTGCGTCCCAACTCCATGCGTCTGTTCCGGTCACACGGACCCCGCGGCTGGTGAGGAAGAGTGTGGCTTCGCGGCCCATCCCGCAGCCTTTGGAGAGGTAGTCGTCCATGCCGTAGCGGGTGCCGGCAGACGTGTTGACGATGACGATGTCGCCCGGGGCCAGGTCGTGACCGATCCGGCGGAGTTCGGATTCGACGTCGGCTGCTGTTGCAACGTAACCGTCATCGAATCCACGGAAATCCAGCTTCACCCCACGACCGAAGCACCATTCAAGAGGGACCTCGTCGATGGTGATGGCTCGTGCTCCACAGTCCATGGTGGACGCATAGTGGTACGGCGCGTCGAGGTGAGTTCCAGAGTGTGTCGTGGCAGTGATCTTCTCGATTGCCCACCCTTCCTGGCCGGGCAGGTCGGCTGCTGTCATCCCGGGAAAGTAGGAAACCAGGTCCTTGGCTGTTTCTTGGTGGTTGAAATAGGTGATTTGGGGGGTGAGCCCGGGCGGATCCGATGCAATATTCGCGCGGAGGCTGACGGAGAGGTCCACGAGCTTAAGCATGGTGGTCAGGTTCTTTCTGGCGATCGGCGAAAGTCGAAGTCTTGTCCGTGGGCGTAGCTGGTATGACCGGCAGCAGCAGTGAAGTTCCTGAGCCCGGTCCGGTGTGCAGGGTGGTTACGCCGTCGAAGATTCCGGTTGGGCGATCGTCCGGGTCATCGTGCACGAAGACGCCGTTGCCGCGCTGTTCGATGCCGTAGGCAACCGGCCACGGACCGTCTCCCGGCATTTGGAAATCACGGCCCGACAGAGTGACGCCCAGCCGGTAGCCGGGCGGGATCACCAAGGAAGTGGGCCAAATCTCGACGTCAACGTCGACCGGCCGCCCAGGGTTGAGCGGAAGCGTGCGGGTATGGCGATGCCACGGCTGGTGGGGCAGGGTGCGTTCCTGGTCGAGTTCGCGGTGGGAGGCACGAAGCCATCCCACGGCCAGCACGCCGTGTTCGTCGATCGCGGACACCAGCGAGACCTCGTGTCCGTCGGGGTCCTGGACACGCAAGGTGACGAAGATGTCAGCGTCAGTGGTGGAGGACGCCAGACGCACCCGCGCCGATGCCGGCCCGGTAATCTCGAGTTGCTCCGTCAGCGGTTCCGTCCAGAAATCGGCTCCCGGACCAAGCGCTGGGAAGACCACGGTGTGCTCGGCGGACGGCTCGGTTGTGCTCAATGATCCGGACTGGGCGTCCAGGTGGAAGCGGGTCCAGTTCGTGCGGGCCAGCGGCCACTCGGCCTCGTCGCGGCCTTCGAAGGACCCGTCGACGTGCCGCACGTTCAGCCGAACCGGAGGTTGCTGGTCCCAGCCGGTGTCTTCGTCTTTGAGGAAGTAGCCGAAGAACCGCTTTTGGAGAGCTACGCCGTAGTCGGTGTAGAACTCTGCGAAGTGCTCGTTGCCGTGCACTTCCAGCCATTTTTGCGGCGAGGCGACCCGGCTGTAGCCCTCGAAATTGCCGCGGGTGTGCAGGTGGTGTGCCCAGTTCGCCGCCGACAACACCGGCACCTGGACGCGGGTCAGGTCCGGCGTCCGTGCCTGGCTGAACCCGTCGATCAGCTTCCGTCGTTTCGCTTCCCCGATCGTCTCGACCCGGTTGGCGGCGAGTTCGTCCTCGGTAAGGGTGGGCGGTCCGGCGACGAGTTCGCCGGTGTTCGGGTTGTGCCGCCCACGCTCGCCCACCCCGTGCTGGACGGTGAAGATCTGCTGGTCCTGCCAGGCCTGCCCGAACCGGGACAAAATGCCACCGTGGTGGTTGAAGTCCCGGTAGAAGTCTGTAAACCCCTCCCACGGACAGATTGCCGTGAGGTGGGGGGGCTGCAGTGCGGCGACCAGCCACTGGTTGGCCGCGTAGTAGGAGATCCCGAGCAGGCCCACACGACCGTTCGACCATGTTTGGGTGCCGGCCCACTCGATGGCCTCGTAGTAATCGCGGGCCTCTTGCTGGCTGAGCATGTCCAGCTGTCCGGCGGAACGACCGGCACCGCGGGAGTCAACACGAATACAGATGTAGCCGTCTGGAACCCACTTTTCCGGGTCAACCGTTTCCCACACCTGATAGGCGTTGCTGGTGCCGGCCACGGCGTCGGGATAGGCCGATGCGAGACGTTGCCACATCCCGGTGAAACCCTCCTGGAAGGCCAGGCCCTTGCCGTACGGGCCCAAGGTCATCAGTACGGGATACGCGCCCTCGTCGTCTGGACGGAAAACATCGGCCCGCAACACCGCGCCGTCGGGCATGGGTACCGGTAAGTCCCAATCAATCCTCATGCCGCCTACCGCCTCGCTGCGGGGCGTGATCTGGGCATCATTGCCCTCCACGGCCAAGCCTCGTGAACTCACCACTACCTCCTCTAGATGCAAGTTACTTGCGTTAGAAGTATGCGCTTCGATATTTTTAAAAGCAAGAGTCTTGCGTTAGAGTGTGGTTATGACTGATGTAGGGAACCGGCGACGGCCGGGTGGTAGATCGGCCCGGGTGCGGCGCGACGTACTCGACGCCACCCTCGAGCTATTCCACGCAGTCGGTATGGACGGGTTGGTCATCGCCGACATCTCGGCCCGGGCCGGGGTGCACGAAACGACGATCTACCGCCGCTGGGGAACCCGCGAGAACCTGCTGATCGAGGCACTTCTCGACGAAGCCGAAGAACTGCTTCCTGTGCCGGACACCGGCTCGCTCCGCGAGGACCTGGTCGCCTACCTCACTTCCTTGGCGGCATACCTCAGCACCCCGCGCGGCATCGACTTCGACCGGGCACTGGCCGCAGCCGGGGACGACCCAGACACACGTCAAGCCCGGGACCAGTACTGGAACACCCGATACGGGCGCTCCAGCCAAATCATCACCCGGGCAATCGACCGCGGCGAGTTGCCCGATGCCACCAGCCCGCGCGAAACAATCGATATGCTCGTCGCACCCCTGCATTTCAGAGTCATCCTCACCCGGGAACCCCTCGACCCCGGCCTACCCGAGCGACTCGTCGACACACTTCTCCACGGACTGATCGTGCCCTGACCTGGGAGCACATGAAGACTCAAGTTTGGTGGGAAACAAACTATGAGCCAGGGATGGGTACTGAGAACAGCTTTGACGTGCGGAAAAGCGCGAATTTGCCTTCTTTGAACCCATATAAAGTTTCAAACAGTCCGTCAGAGACGGGCGTGAGGCGCGTTAGCGACGCCGCCTTCACCGTCGCCCCGCACTCACCACGTGCTTATTACCGACAGTGAGCTTGGGGAACATGTAAATGCCTGGCTCGGTCAAGTCCTTGCACGCAGGAGGATCGCCGCATGGTTACCTGCAACTCGGCCGCTACTCCCGCTCCACCACATTAGTAGTTAAGGACATAGACCCGGGGGGCCGCACAGCAGCACATGGTGTGGCCCCGGCGGCGCACCATCAAAGGCACGGAGGGCATCGCATTGTCCAGAGCCATCGCAATGGTCTGGAAACCCTGGCCTCTCCCCTATTGAACTCCGCCTGACGTCAGTCCAACAGATCAAAATAAGCCGTACCCGAATTCCAAGTTATCGGGTGGATCAACGTCCCAACAGCCGGATTCAGCGCGCTGTACATCATGCCATCACCGGCATAGATGCCGACGTGCCCCCAATTGTTCGGGCCCTGCGGGTTCTGCACCACCAAGTCCCCTGGCTGTGGATTGTCAGTTCGGTGCCCCGCGGTCCACTGATCTACACGTGGCAGGTTGAACCCCACCTGCTTGAAGATCCATTGGACGTAGCCTGAGCAGTCCCACGCTTTGAACGCCGTTCCACCCCACACGTACGCCCCACCCAGCCCTTCTTGAGCAAAGTGCAGAATGTCCTTCCGGATCTGGCTCAGATTCGTCGGCATGACCGGCGACGCCGAACCGTTCGGAACGCTGTCGCAAGAAGCTGGTGCATTGCCACCTGTGAGGGCGTCAACGACTTCCGTTGCCTCAGGTTCCCACCGCGCGTACAGCTCGGGAAAGGCCGACACTTGCACAGCTTGGGCGGCCTCGCCCTTATCCATGGACTGCCAGGCGGGGACATCAAGCAGCCCGCGCGGGCTCCCGTGGTTGGGTCCGCCCGGTCCGCCGTAGAAGGCCCGTGCGTTGTAGTTAGGGTCCATTAGTTGCTCGATGGTCCCCCAGCCAGCCGCTGGACGTTGCTGCGCGGTCCCAAGGGAGTCGTGGTCGCTGCCGATTCCGTCGTGCCGGATCAAAAGCGAAGCGGGGACGTTTGTGTTCGCCAGGACTCTCAGCCCGGATTCCTGGAGGGCCATCATGATCGCGATGATTTGGCCGTCCCTCGGGACGCCCATTTGCTTTCCGACTGCAATGTATATCCGGGCGACTGACGCTTGTGCAGGAGCTAGAGTGGCCGGCGCCTGCCTATGCGGCTGAATCTCCAGACCACCGGTTCCATCCGATGGCGGCTGGCCATTGGCGATCGCGCCGAGCGAGCAAGTACCAGCAGTGCTCGAGGAGTTGGCGGCAAACACTGCAACGCCAGCGCAAAACGCAAAGGCACAGAGCAGGATCAGTGCCATAACCGCAGCCGTCGATGACCGCAGAAAGGCGCGGCGCTTCGCCAAGCCGACCAGAACCGCAATAGCAGGCATCAGTACACGATCCTGCTCGGCGTCGCGTAGAAGCCAACCACGTCACAATGATCAGTCGGGGCCGTGCTGGCCGGTGGACAATTCACCATGACACTCACGGGAGCTGCATAGGCGTTGCGGTCAGATTTCGATTGATCCACAACGCTCAGAGTGGCTGTGCAGACGTGAAGGCCAACCCACGGCGCCGGGTGGTCGCGCACCTTGGCCAGCTCGCCGTCGCACACAAGGGACTGAACCGTCGCCGAACGGCGCGCCTGCTCCCCCGCCAAGGTTGCATAGGTTCCCGCGTTGACCCCGGTCGCTTCGAACTCCTGCACAAACACCGTTAGGGGGTTGGACCCGTCCGGCAGAACGTCCCACCAGTCGCGGAGCCGGGAATAGACCTCAGAGTACGACGCCGTTCTCGTGTCCCAGGTGTAAATCGCCGTCGCCGCCGCAGAAGCAAGCCTCCGATAGTCCGTTGTGCGTGGTTCTCCGACCGCAGGTGAAGTTTCCAACGCGGAAAATGCGGTCGGTGATGCGACTGGCGAGAAGGTCGACGACGCCGCCGGGCCAGTGGTTGCCGGGCCCGCCGTCGAAAGTGAAGCCGGCTCCTTGCGGTTCCCGCCCGCGGGAACCGCAAGAACGACCATCGCCGCCACCACGCTCAGAATTGCCAGGACGCCGATCCACCAGGACCGCCGTTTCCCTGAGCCCAGCAGAATACGCCTCTGCAACAGCCCCACGTCTGCCTCCTTGTCCCCTTCTATTGCAAGCAGTACCGGCCCACGACATGACTCATGGGGCCGCTGTCATTCCATTCCGGAGAATCTTCCACGACGCCTGATACAACCGCCGGGCAAAGCCGATCTGCACAGCGACATAGCGTTCGGTGACCCCGAGCTCAGCGGCCAACGATTCCAGGGCTCGATTCCTCTCCGGCCCACGAAGACCTCGACGAACGATGGTCGATGCAAGTCGACGGAGCACTAGCGTCGGCAGGCATTCAGCTGCATATTGGCAGAGATCTTCGACGCTGCGGACGTCTGCCGGCTCTACGTCCAAGGCACTTTGAACAGTCTTCGCCGTCTGGCGCACTACTGTCACCGCATGCCAGCGACGGCGATCCTGTGGCGAGGGCGGACCGTATCGACGCGGCGCAGTAAGACTGTCCATGGCTAGGCCCCAAATGCTCTCATTCACACTCGCTCTGGTCAGGGCAATAATCGCTCGCGCCCATTCCTGGTCTACTACCCCATCAGCGCCTCTCTCCCAATTCCGGTCGATAGCCAAGAGAGCGAGGGCGTCAGACGAAGCCGGGGAGTCACCGCAGCTTGGTTCGACCAGCAGCGGCAGCGTCTGATGGGACAGCTCACGACGAACGTGCGCGGCGCATACGTTGCCGGTCACTCCCTGAACCCACGCCTCAAAGCGAACACCGGGGAGTTGGCGATAGTGGCCGCGCGCGACTCCGTCCCAGACCGCCACCCGGATGTCCTGCATGACGTCGTCCGCATCGCATGCTCGCCCGATCCGCGAGAGATGGGAAACGACGTAACGTCGGACTCCCTCGACGGCCACCATGATCTGGTCAACCGGGATTGGCACAGGTTCGAGAGGCTTGGTCAGAGAAGCATCAATAGTCGCTGGTATTGGTTGTTCTTGTTGGGCTTGATTCGCCCCGTCTTCGACACTCATGGTCTTCACCGCTTCGACAAAGCAGGCTCCAATAGTCCGGCGCGGGTACCCCCGCACATTAGGGTGTCAGCCCCAGAATCGGCCCACCCTCCATCGCAACAAAGCTATGCAAACTATTGTCAAGAATAATTAAAATACCGTCAAGACTGCGAGTCTTACTTTTCTGTACGCGTTCGGTAAGAATGGTTCCATGCCAAGGATTACTCAGCCCCGCGACGACGCTTGGTCGTCCGACGTCGAGGCTGCCGTCGCGACCTTTGGGAATAGGTCTCGGAACGAAATCCTCCGCTATCTTTCAGCCCACGGCCCCGCAACACGCGGAGACATCGTGGATGCAGTGAGTGCTGGTGAGCCAAGCGTGGCAAAACACCTTCTGGCCCTTGAAAAGTTCGGCGTGATCAAAGCCGACGTAGAACCTGGTCGGAGGCACGGCCGGTCGCCTCGTTATTCAGCAAACCCCGCCCGCATTAAGGAACTTCTGGATGCTCATCTTCAGTATCTGATGGAGAACTAGCAGCAGCATCCTCGGCGGCAGGATGCCTGCTGATGTCCTTGTTGAGATACTCGGAGATCACACGAAGAGTCTCGGGCGAGACATCCCCTAGAGTTCGGGCCGCAAAGGACTTCACCCGTGCCGCGCGGAGGGACTTGACAAACTCAAGCTGGGAATCGATGCGTTCTGGCAAGTTAGCTTTGTTGCCCACCAGAAGGTATGAGCGGTCGACGTTGAAGATGTCACACAATGCGGTTAGCAATTCAGCATCGCTGACGAGGCGACCGCGTCCATCCTTCATGTAGAACCAGCGGGCTCTGGAAAGCTTGATACCCCTTCCGGCCAGTTCATCCTGGACTTCGCGGAACGTCACCGGCTTCCCTCGTTCCGCTACGACGACGTCAAGGAGCAGATTCAGGCGCCGGGCAAGTTCCGCCTGAGGGGTCAGAGTGCCCGCCAAGCCCGTCTCTTCTCTTGGCATAGACACCTCCTCGGAACTTACTGAGACCCCGCCCCAGAATCAGATTTCGCAGCATTTACTAGTGTCCCCAGTATTTCGCGGGTGATCCCGCAGGGCAATGAGCCCGCCCACGTTCACGCGGGCCTTCACAGGTTAAGTAGTCCGGAGTAGCCTGCTGCTGTAGACCCGTCTACAGCAGCAATTTCTATCGTTCACAGGTCTGGTCTCAATGTCGAACATCTTGATGAACCGAACACGAAGCCAAATCATCCGTTTCCTTCTTAGGAATGGACCCGCGAGCTGCACGGAAATCGGTTCGGAACTCCGGATCTCCTCCTCAGCCATCCGCCGTCAGATCGCACTTTTGAAGGGCGCCGGGCTCGTGGAATCTTCCGATTCATCAAGGGTTTCGGCCTCCCCACAGAGCGTACAAGCGGCCGCCGAAGCCTTTTCCACGACCTTGGGGAGCGAAAGTCTGTCCGTGTATTGACCGGCCAATGTGGTCACTTCGGCTTAGTCATGTCAATTCCTGCATCCACGGGCATGAACAGCCAACACCACTCACGAAGTCAGGGAAGACAAATGGACCTTGAGTTCTTCGAGCCAGCCGAGGCGGCTGCCATCATGCGATGCACTGAGGCCTGGCTTCGCGACGGCGCCGCCGCTGGGCGTTTCCCACATACCTGCTGGGGCAAGGGAAAGATCATCTTTACGTCCGAGCACATCATGGAAATCGCTCGCCTGAGTGAGGTGCCAGTGCAAGCAGCACCGACGGCGCCCGCCCGACTCATCGGAACTCGCGGGAAGGGCCGGCTGTCCCCGGTGAACTAACGCGCGGGACGCGCGGCTTTGGCGCCGCCCACACCTTCAGTGAACGAATCCGGTGATCGAACGCTCTGTGGCGTCAGCGCCTGCCTGCAGCGCCTGTGGCATCAGATGGCCGTACACCTGTTCCGTTGTCCGGGTGGAAGCGTGGCCGAGGCGCCGCGAAATAGTAAATAGCGAAACTCCGTCCTGGATCAGCCAGGACGCATGCGTGTGCCGGAGATCATGTATACGTGGCGTCTTCGTCAGGCCAATCGCCTGCGCCGTCCGGACGGCTGGCACCCAGTAGTGATGCCAATACAGCTTGTGGACGATTCGCTGACCCTTTGGGGTGGTGAATAGAAGTTCCTTCCCAGGGCGGCTGGCCACCAGAGGGATCAATAGCTCGACCAGTGCCGGATTGAGTCCGATGGTGCGCTTTCCGGCGCCGGTCTTCGTGGCTCCAACGTAAAACTGCGACTGCCCGTCCCGTTTCCAGGCCTTGTTGATCCGTACCGTCGGCGGCTTGGACAAAAGGTCAACATCCCCCACGGTAAGCGCCGTTGCTTCGCCGAACCTTGTTCCGGTCATGACGAGGAAGCTCGTAAACGCCTTGTATCTCTCCCCCATGCCTTCCATAATCAGGCTGAATTCGGCATGCGTGAGAAACATCGCTTCATCCTCAGCCCGGTCAAGGCTAGGCAGCTGCACGCCACGACAAGGGTTCCGGGGGATGTATTGAAGCATCTCGGCAGTGTTCATCGCCGCAGAGATAAGACCATGAACATTGTGGATGGTCTTCGGTGAACGGCCCTTGGCCATCATCGACTTCACCCAGTGATTCAGGTGCCGATAATCGAGCTTGTCCACCGGGATATGACCAATGACGTCCCGCACATGAAGGTCCAGCATCGTCTGGTAAGTCCGGGTGGTTCCACTTGAGGGCCGGATCAGGAGGTCAATATGCTCCTGAATCGCTTCGGCCACAGTCGG
This sequence comes from Arthrobacter sp. GAS37, assembly GCF_044908325.1. Classification (NCBI taxonomy): domain Bacteria; kingdom Bacillati; phylum Actinomycetota; class Actinomycetes; order Micrococcales; family Micrococcaceae; genus Arthrobacter; species Arthrobacter sp. GAS37. The sequence goes on along the minus strand of NZ_JBIYDB010000007.1, from coordinate 30,321 downwards.
TACTTTCGACTGGTTCGCGAGGATTGCTTGCTGGGCGATTTCGAAGGATTGTCCGTTCGCGTCCAACAGCCGTTTGAGGGTCTCGGCCTCGGATTCGGACGCAACGGTAAGCCCCTGTTGCTCGCGGCTCTTCGGGTCGCGCCATAGCACCATGAAGGAGGATGTTCCGTCCTTTTTCACGCGTTTGCGGATGCTGGCCACACAAAAATGCTAGACCCGTGTCAACACTTTTGGGGTTTTTGTCAACAGTCAGGGGCCAAATAGGCCCCTGACCTGCGACAACACTGTGCCCGAGGTGGGACTCGAACCCACACACCTTTCGATACCGCATTTTGAGTGCGGCGCGTCTGCCAATTCCGCCACTCGGGCGCGGAAACACCGAAACAAGACTAACCGACGTCGAGCTCTTCACAGAACTCAACGCTCCCTGTTGCAGTGCGCGAAACTACTCTACATGCAGATAGGCTAATTTCCAGAACCGGCTCGGCCGAGCAATAAATCATACGCAGGGACCGGGTGCAACTAAGATGGTTGAGAACCCGCCGTACGTCTTGAAGGAGATCCCGTGTCAGAACAGACGGAGTCCAAGCCCGCATCCCAGCCGGCACGCCGAGTAGTTGTCGCAGAGGATGAGACCCTCATCCGCCTGGACATTATCGAGATCTTGAAGGGCGAAGGCTACGACGTTGTCGGTGAGGCCGACAACGGTGAGAAGGCTGTCCAGCTGGCCGAGGAGCTGAAGCCGGATCTGGTCCTCATGGATGTCAAGATGCCTGTCATGGACGGTATCTCTGCCGCGGAGAAGATCGTCAAGGCGAGGATCGCTCCCGTGGTCCTCCTGACGGCGTTCAGCCAGAAGGAGCTCGTGGAGCGCGCCCGCGACGCCGGAGCCATGGCCTACGTCGTCAAGCCTTTCACTCCTGCCGATTTGATCCCCGCAATCGAGATCGCATTGTCCCGGCACGAGGAGATCAAGGCGCTCGAGAACGAGGTGTCCGACCTTCAGGAGCAGTTCGCCACGCGCAAGCTTGTGGAGCGGGCCAAGAGCCTCCTGACCACCAAGATGGGCCTCACGGAGCCGGAAGCATTCCGCTGGATCCAGAAGACCTCCATGGACCGTCGTCTCAGCATGCGTGAGGTCGCCGAGACGATCATCAACCAGGTCAACTAGCACTCCCCCGCGAAGGGCGCCGCTTCCGCTGGAAGCGGCGCCCTTCGTCGTCTCCGGCTCGACCCTGGGTCACCCGGCCCTCCGGCCCGCCGCCCCGGACAGCGCTACCACCCGCCGCCGCCCACGAACCAGCCCCAAAAACAAAGCAAAGGAGGCCCCGCCAAACGGCGGAGCCCCCCTGCTTGATCCGAAAAGCTAATCCGAAAAGGTCAGGCCTTCGACTTGGCCTTCTTCTTTTCCGGCCACGGTCCGACCTTTTCCTTGCGGGCTGCGGCTTCTTCCACGCGGGAAGTGTCCGCTAGGTCGCCCACCCTGTGGACCTTGAGGGAGTTCGTGGAACCAGCCTGTCCGGGAGGCGATCCGGCCGCGATGACCACAAGGTCGCCGTTCTCCACGATCTTCATCTCGAGGAGGCTGCGGTCCACCTGGGCCGTCATGGCGTCAGTGTGGCCCACCATGGGGACCAGGACGGGCTGGATGCCCCAGGTCAGCGCCAACTGGTTCCAGACGTGCTCCACCGGGGTGAAGGCGAACACCGGCTTGACGGGCCGCAGGCGGGACAGCCGGCGGGCCGAGTCACCGGACTGGGTGAAGGTACAGATGTACTTTGCGTCCAGCTGGTCGGCGATTTCGACGGCGGCACGCGTGATGGCGCCACCGCGGGTCTTGGGCTTGGTACCGAGCGGAGGAACGCGCTCAAGACCGTGCTCTTCGGTGGACTCGATGATCCTGGCCATGGTCTTGACCGTCTCGATCGGGAACTTGCCCACGCTGGTCTCGCCCGAGAGCATGACTGCGTCGGCGCCGTCGAGCACTGCGTTGGCGCAGTCCGAAGCCTCGGCACGGGTCGGGCGCGGGTTGTCGATCATCGATTCGAGCACCTGGGTGGCCACGATGACCGGCTTGGCCCAGCGGCGTGCCAGTTCGATGGCGCGCTTCTGGACGATCGGCACTTCCTCGAGCGGGAGTTCCACGCCGAGGTCGCCACGGGCAACCATGATGGCGTCGAAGGCGTCGATGATTTCGTGGAGCTGCTCCACTGCCTGCGGCTTCTCGATCTTGGCGATCACCGGCACGCGGCGGCCCTCTTCGTCCATGATTTCGTGCACGCGCTTGATGTCGGACGCATCACGGACGAAGGACAGTGCCACCAGGTCAACACCGCGCCTCATGGCCCAGCGGAGATCGTCCTCGTCCTTTTCGCTCAGGGCGGGGACGTTGACGGCAACGCCGGGCAGGTTGATGCCCTTGTTGTTGGAGACCCAGCCACCGACGGTCACCGTAGCGACCACCTTGACGTCGTCAACCTCGATGGCGCGAAGGGCAACCTTGCCGTCGTCGATCAGCAGTGCGTCGCCGACGTTGACGTCTTCGGTCAGGCTCTTGAGCGTGGTGGAGCAGATGTCCTTGGTACCCAGGACGTCCTCGGTGGTGATGGTGAAAGTGTCACCGACGGCGAGTTCGTGGGGGCCGTCGACAAATCGACCCAGGCGGATCTTCGGGCCCTGCAGGTCAGCCATGATGGCGACCGGCTTGTGAAGCTGGGCGGCGGCTTTGCGGACGTTCTCGTACGTGGTGTCGTGTACCGAGTAGTCGCCATGGCTCATGTTCATGCGGGCGACGTCGACGCCGGCTTCCAGCACCGCGAGGGTGTTGTCAAAGCTGGAAATTGCCGGTCCGAACGTTGCCACGATTTTTGCGCGTCTCATATACCTACCCTAGTAGTGTGCTGCAGTTGGAGTTGGGAAAGCGTCGTGCGCCGGTCCTTAGAGGACCGCTATGGCCCGGTCGGTGGGAGCCACCGGCGCGGGGAGAATGGTGCTGCCCATGAGGTACTTGTCGACGGCGGCAGCGCAGGCGCGGCCTTCGGCGATAGCCCAGACAATCAAGGACTGCCCGCGGCCGGCGTCGCCTGCCACGAAGACGCCCTCGGTGTTGGTCATGTAGTACCCATCTCGGGCCACGTTGCCGCGGCCGTCGAATTCTGCGCTGACCTGTTCGGTGATACCGGCAGGTTCCGCACCCGTAAAGCCGAGCGACAGCAAGACCAGATCGGCCGGAAGTATGCGTTCCGTGCCGGCCTTCGGAAGGCGCTTGCCGTCGACGAACTCGGTCTCGGCCACCTTGACCCCTGTGAGCTTGCCGTTTTCGCCGACAAACTCAACGGTCGAGGCGAGGTAGGTGCGTTCGCCTCCCTCTTCGTGTGCGCTGGCGACTTCGAAGAGCGTGGGGAACGTCGGCCATGGCTGGTGCGAGGCGCGCTCAAGCGGCGGCTGCTTGCCGATCGCGAGGGTGGTGACTGACGCGGCGCCGTGGCGGTGTGCCGTCCCGAGGCAGTCGGCGCCGGTGTCACCGCCACCGAGGATGATCACGTGCTTGCCCCTGGCATCGATCTGGCCCTCCACGGTTTCACCGGCAACCACGCGGTTGGCGGGCACCAGGTAATCCATGGCGAAGTGGATGCCTTCGAGTTCGCGGCCCGGGATGGGAAGGTCGCGCGGAACGGTGGCGCCGGTGGCGATCACCACGGAGTCGTAACGGCGGCGCAACTGCTCCCACGTCACGTCGCTTCCGACCGTCACACCCGTGCGGAAGCGGGTGCCCTCGGCCTTCATCTGCTCGACGCGGCGGTCGACCTGTTCCTTCTCCATCTTGAAGTCGGGGATGCCATAGCGCAGCAGTCCCCCGATCTTGTCGTCGCGCTCGTAGACGGCGACGGTGTGTCCAACCCGCGTCAGCTGCTGTGCGACGGCAAGCCCTGCGGGGCCGGAGCCGACGACGGCGACTGTCTTGCCGGAGAGACGCGCCGGCGGAAGGGGTTGTACCCAGCCGTTTTCGAAGGCGTCGTCGATGATCGAAACTTCAACCTGCTTGATGGTCACAGCGGGCTGGTTGATGCCCAGGACACAGGATGCTTCGCAGGGCGCAGGACACAGCCGGCCCGTGAACTCCGGGAAGTTGTTGGTCGCGTGCAGGCGCTCGATCGCTTCCTCGCCCTTGCCGCGCCAGGTGAGGTCGTTCCACTCGGGGATGAGGTTCCCCAGGGGGCATCCTTGGTGGCAGAACGGAACGCCGCAGTCCATGCAGCGCCCTGCCTGGCTCTTGAGCACGCCCTTGTCCTGGGCTTCGTAGACTTCTTTCCAGTCCATGATGCGGACGGGAACGGGACGGCGTGGCTGCGTCTCGCGCTGCCGGACTTTCAGAAATCCGCGTGGATCAGCCACCGGTTACCTCCAGGATTCGAGACCATACTTCTTCGCCATCGGGATCAAGGCCCTCTTCGATAGCGTCGAGACGGGTTTGCAGGACTGCGGCGTAGTCGCGCGGCAGAACTTTGGTGATGCGGGCGGCTGTGTCATCGAAGTTTTCGAGCAAGCGGCCTGCGAGGACGGATTCGGTTTCTTCCAGGTGCTTGACCAGGAGGCCGTGGACGATGGTGCGGTCCTCGTCGTCGAGCTCAAGCAGCTGCAGTTCGCCGGAATCCAAGGCCTGCTTGTTCACCCGGGCAGGCTGGAGGTCCAGTACGTAGGCGGTACCACCGGACATGCCGGCGCCGAAGTTGCGGCCGGTGCGGCCGATGATCAGGGTCTGGCCGCCGGTCATGTATTCGCAGCCATGGTCACCGATGCCTTCGACGACGGCGGTGGCCCCCGAGTTGCGTACCATGAAGCGTTCGCCCACCTGGCCACGCAGGAACATTTCGCCGCTCGTGGCGCCGTAGCCGATCACGTTGCCGGCGATGACGTTGCGTTCCGCCTGGAAGACGTTGGTGCGGTCCGGGCGGACGATGATGCGTCCGCCGGAGAGGCCCTTGCCGACGTAGTCGTTGGAGTCGCCGAACATGCGCAGGGTGATGCCTGCCGGAAGGAAGGCGCCCAGCGACTGCCCGGCGGTGCCCTTCAGCGTGATGTCGATGGTGTCGGTGGCGAGCACATCGATGCCGAATGTCTTGGTCACGACGTGCCCCAGCATGGTGCCGACGGAGCGGTCCGTGTTGATGACGTCGACGGCGATCTTCACCGGCGTCCGGTCGCTCAAAGCTTCGGCGGCCATGCCGATGAGGCGCTGGTCGAAGTGCTTGTCGAGCTCGTGGTTCTGGCCGGTGAGGTTCCGCAGGGGAACGTCGTCGTCGAACTCGAGGCCGTGCAGGATCGGGTCGAGGTCGAGTCCCTCGGCCTTCCAGTGGTCGATTGCTTCGCGGGTGTCCAGGACCTCAGCGTGCCCGATGGCCTCTTCGAGGCTGCGGAAACCGAGTTCGGCAAGCAGTTCACGGACTTCCTCGGCAAGGAATTCGAAGAAGTTGACCACGAATTCGGGCTTGCCGGTGAACCGCGAACGAAGCTCCGGGTTCTGGGTTGCGACGCCGACCGGGCAGGTATCGAGGTGGCAGACACGCATCATGATGCAGCCCGAAACCACCAGGGGCGCGGTGGCGAAGCCGTACTCCTCGGCACCCAGCAGCGCAGCGATGAGGACGTCGCGGCCCGTCTTGAGCTGGCCGTCCACCTGAACCACGACGCGGTCGCGGAGCCCGTTGAGCATGAGCGTCTGCTGGGTCTCGGCGAGGCCGAGCTCCCACGGGACACCCGCGTGCTTGAGCGAGTTCAGCGGCGAGGCGCCGGTTCCGCCGTCGTGCCCTGAGACGAGCACGACGTCGGCCTTCGCCTTGGTGACGCCGGACGCCACCGTGCCGATCCCGACTTCGGACACCAGCTTGACGTGCACGCGTGCCGAGGGATTGGCCCGCTTGGCATCGTAGATGAGCTGCGCGAGATCCTCGATCGAGTAGATGTCGTGGTGCGGGGGCGGGGAAATGAGCCCGACGCCGGGGGTTGAGTGGCGGGTCCGGGCTACCCAGGGGTAGACCTTCTGCGCCATCAACTGGCCGCCTTCACCGGGCTTGGCGCCTTGGGCCATCTTGATCTGGATGTCCTCGGCGTTGGTCAGGTACAGGCTGGTCACGCCGAAACGGCCGGAGGCAATCTGCTTGATGGCGGAGCGGCGCTCCGGGTCCAGCAGGCGGTCCACGTCTTCGCCGCCTTCACCGGTGTTGGACTTGGCGCCCAGCCGGTTCATGGCGATCGCGAGGGTCTCGTGGGCCTCCTTGGAGATCGAGCCGTAGCTCATCGCTCCCGTGGAGAAGCGCTTCACGATGCTGGAAACCGGCTCGACCTCTTCAAGGGGCACTGCGGGGCGCAGGCTGTCCTTGAACTTCAAGAGCCCACGGAGGGTCATGAGGTTCTCGGACTGGTCGTCGATTCCCTTGGTGTAGGACTTGAAGATGTCGTAGCGGCGTTCGCGAGTGGCGTGCTGCAGGCGGAAGACAGTCTCCGGGTTGAACAGGTGCGGTTCGCCGTCGCGGCGCCACTGGTATTCGCCGCCACCGAGCAGCGGACGGTGCGGCAGCTCGATGCCGCCTTCCGGGTAGGCCATCTGGTGGCGTGCGGACACTTCGGCGGCGATGACGTCGAGGCCGACGCCACCCAACTGGGAGTGGGTGCCGGAGAAGAATTCGTCCACGAGGTCCTGGGACAGGCCCAGGGCCTCGAAAGTCTGGGCGCCGGTGTAGGAGGCCACCGTGGAAATGCCCATCTTGGACATGATCTTCAGGACACCCTTGCCGAGGCCCTTGATGAGGTTGTAGACGCCGTCTTCGGGAGTCACACCAACGACTTCGCCGGTGCTGATGAGCTGCTCCACGGATTCCATGGCCAGGTACGGGTTCACGGCGGAAGCGCCGAAGCCCACGAGCACAGCCACGTGGTGCGTTTCGCGGACGTCGCCGGCCTCGACCACCAGGGCGGTCTTGGTGCGGTTGGCGCTGCGGAGCAAGTGGTGGTGTACCGCGCTGACAAGCAGGAGGGAAGGAATGGGTGCCCACTGCGCGTTGGAGTCGCGGTCGGACAGCACGATGTACTGCACGCCGCGGTTGATCGCGCCGGAAACCTGCTCGCAGATTTCGGTCAGGCGGCTCCGGAGGGCTGCTTCGCCGCCTTCCGGACGGTAGAGTCCCCGGACCTTCATGGCGACCTTGTCGCCGTCGGCGTTCTCGATGTTGGCGATCTTCGCGAGCTGGTCGTTGTTGATCACCGGGAACGGCAGGGAGATCTGCGGCTGGCGCACCTGCCCGACATCGAGAAGGTTGCCGTTGGGACCGATGGCGCACGTCAGCGAGGTGACAAGCTCTTCACGGATGGCGTCCAGCGGCGGGTTGGTGACCTGGGCGAAAGACTGCACGAAGTAGTCGAACAGCAAGCGCGGGCGCTTGGACAGCACGGCAACCGGCGTGTCGGAGCCCATGGCGCCGAGCGGTTCGGCCCCCGTGCGGGCCATCGGCCCGAGGAGGATCTTCAGTTCTTCGGTGGTGTAACCGAAAGTCCGCTGGCGGATATTGACGGACGCAGCCGTGTGCAGCACGTGCTCGCGCTCAGGGAGATCGTTGAGGTCGATCAGGTTGTCCTTGACCCATTCGGCCCAAGGATTCGCTGCGGCGACCTCGGCCTTGACCTCGGCGTCGTCGATGATGCGACCGGCTTCGGTGTCCACCAGGAACATCTTGCCCGGCGAAACACGGCCCTTCTTGACTACCTTGGCCGGTTCGACCTCGATCACGCCGACTTCGGAGGCGAAGATGATCAGGCCATCTTCGGTGATCCAGTAACGGCCGGGACGCAGGCCATTGCGGTCAAGGGTTGCACCAACAAGGTTGCCGTCGGTGAAGGACACTGCTGCCGGACCGTCCCACGGCTCCATGAGCAGCGAGTGGTACTCGTAGAAGGCGCGGCGGGCAGGATCCATCGTGGCGTGGTTTTCCCAAGCCTCGGGGATCATCATCATGATCGAGTGCGTGATGGGCCGACCGGAAAGCCAGAGCAGCTCGGCAACCTCATCGAAGGACGCGGAGTCCGAGGCACCCGGCGTGCAGATGGGGTACAACTCCTCCGGGGAATCGCCCAGCAGCGGGTTCGCGAGCTGCGACTGGCGCGCCCGCATCCAGTTCCGGTTGCCCTTGACAGTGTTGATTTCACCGTTGTGGGCAATGGTGCGGAAGGGCTGGGCGAGCGGCCACGACGGGAACGTGTTCGTGGAGAAGCGCGAGTGCACGATGGCCAGCTTGGTCTTGAAGCGCTTGTCCGAGAGATCCGGGTAGAACGGCTCCAGCTGGGCAGTGGTCAACATGCCCTTGTACACGATGGTGCGCGAGGACAACGACGGGAAGTACACGCCGAACTTGTTCTGGGCACGCTTGCGGACACGCCACGCCCGGGAGTCCAGTTCATTCCGGTCCAGCACTTCGCCAGTGGCCGAAGCGAGGAAGGGCTGTGCGAAGTAAGGCATGCAAGCACGGGCCATGGCGCCGACCAGGTCCCCCACGACCGGCACTTCACGCCAGCCAAGGACTGTCAGTCCTTCATCCACTGCAAGAGCCTCGATGCCGGCCTTTGCGGTCTCGGCTTCGCGGGTTTCAGCCGGCAGGAACGCAGTGCCCACCACGTACTGGCCGGGTGCGGGGAGCTCGAACTCAGTGACGGCCCGGAAGAATTCGTCCGGAACCTGCATGAGGAGCCCGGCGCCGTCGCCCGTGCCTTCGTCGGCGCCCACGGCGCCCCGGTGTTCAAGGTTGCGCAGGGCAGTCAGGGCCGCTTCCACGATGTCATAGCCGGGTTCACCACGCAGCGTGGCAATAATGGCCAGGCCACAAGCGTCCTTCTCCTGCTCAGGGTTGTAGAGTCCCTGGGCTTCCGGGAGCGCAGCGAAACGCTTGAAGGGCGAGATGGCCCCCTGCGGTTCGACTGATTCGGACCAGCTTGGGTTATGAAGATGGGTCATTGAAGACGTCCTTCCTCGAGATCGTGCGAATGGAAGGGACAACGTTGGCCCCACCTTGCCTGCCGTGTGACGGGCATAACAAAGCGCTAGTTACTTGAAATTGTAGGTCAGCGCGCAGGACGCAACGAACAGTTACGCATGTCCCTGACCCAAGCTTGACCGCGGAGCCTCTGTGTGCTGCCGGGCGACTGCCAAGTGTGCCACGACGCTGTGGCCGGGGGCCTCTGGGCGGTAGCCCGGTTCCCCTGTGCCGTAGCGCTGGCTACTTGGTGCTGCCAGCTTCCGGCCCGGATCCGGGGGCGCTGCTGGCGGTGGTTTCGGTGGACGCGGAGCCGGAATCCGACGTGACGCCGGCATGTGACTCCTCGGCCGTTTCCGTAGGCTCAGCAGTATGGCCCAGATCGCTTTGGTTATTCCGGAGATTACCATGCGCACCGGTATCTGAGACAGATCCGTCCGTATCATGGGCCTTCGTATCGGTCACAATTGTGCGGTTCGCCTCAGCAGCAGTCGTCTCATCGTCCCCGGCACTTGAGTCAACCGTGGCGGGCTCGTCCTCTTCGGCGGTCACCGCAGCAGGTTCCCTGCCGGGAAGGTAGGCAGTGTCCGGCTCCGGCCTGCCGCGCAGGCTCAGGACGATGAAGATGATGAGCGCTGCGACGAAGACGAAGATGCTGGTCCACACGTTGAGCCGTGTGGTGATGCCGAAGAGGTTGATCTGTTCGGCATCGTCAATCCGCAACGCTTCGATCCAGACGCGACCAAGCGTGTAGTAGATGGCGTACAGCCAGAAGAGCCTGCCCCGGCGGAAATGGAAGCGGCGGTCCAGGACCAGGAGGACCACGACGCCGATGATGTTCCAGAGGGATTCGTAAAGGAACGTCGGGTGGAACAGTGTGTCACTCGGCATTCCGGCCGGAAAATTGGGGCTGTTCGGGTCAATTTGAAGGCCCCATGGCAACGTGGTGGGTCCGCCGAAGAGTTCCTGGTTGAACCAGTTCCCCCAACGCCCGATCGCTTGCGCCAGCAGGAGCCCGGGGGCTGCGGCGTCGAGGAAGGCGGTCAGCTTGACGCCGGAGCGGCGGCAGCCGAGCCAAGCACCGACAACGCCGAGAACCACGGCACCCCAGATGCCCAGGCCACCCCGCCAGATCTGCGGGATCAGGGAGAGGTCGCCCGTGCCGTTGAAGCCCGGGCCGAAGTACGCGTCCGGCGAGGAGATGACGTGGTAGAGGCGTCCGCCCACAATGCCGAAGGGGATCGCCCAGATGGCGATGTCCCACAGGCTGCCTTCGGGAGTGCCGCGGCGCTTCCAGCGCACGGCGGTGAGCCACAGGCCCAGGATGATGCCGAGAAGAATGCACAGGGCGTACGCATGAATGCGGAGAGTCCCCCACGGCAGCGGAATATCAAATCCGGACCATGAGGGGCTCGGAATGCTCATGGGAGCCATTGCCGCGACGTGGAGGAGACTCTGCATTGTCTACGCTTTTCCTTTTCTAAGCCTGCGCTGTTGCCCGGCCGAGGCCGGCGCTGAGGTTCTTGGTGAGTTGCGCGACGGCGTCAACGCCGCCGTCGCGGATGGCCGCAACCAACGCGGTACCGACGATCACGCCGTCGGCGTATGCCGCAATCTCGCGGACATGGTCTGCGTTGGAGACTCCGAGCCCGACGCAGACCCTCTCGGCACCGGCCGCATGGGTGTCGGCGACAAGCTTTTCCGCGCTGCTGCTGACAGACTGCCGCGTTCCGGTGACGCCCATGATGGAGACGGCGTAAACGAAACCGCGGCTCGCCTCCACCGTCATCGCCAAGCGTTCCGGCGTAGACGAGGGTGCCACGAGGAAGACCCGGTCGAGTCCGTATTTGTCTGATGCCGCGAACCATTCGGCAGCCTCGTCCGGAATGAGGTCCGGCGTGATGAGTCCGGCTCCCCCGGCTTCGGCCAGCCTGCGTGAGAACTCGTCGACGCCCATGCGCATCACCGGGTTCCAGTAGGTCATGACAAGCACGGCGGCGTCAGTGGCTGCGGTGATGCCCGCTACCACGTCGAAAACGCTGGCCACGCGGAACCCGTTGGCGATGGCCTCTGTGGTTGCAGCCTGGATAACGGAGCCGTCCATGACAGGGTCCGAATACGGGATGCCGATTTCAATGAGGTCCGCGCCGTTGCGGGCCATGGCAATGCCGGCGTCGATGCTTGACTGAACGTCCGGGTAGCCTGCGGGCAGGTATCCGATCAACGCGGCCCGGCCTTGTGCCTTCGCGCGGTCGATCGCGGCAGCGGACTTGCTGGTCATCTGCTCAGTCATCAGTTCTGGTCCTCGCTTGCTTCTTCAGTGCTGATCTCAAGGTTGCTGCGTTCGGACGGGCCCTTGGGCTTGCGCGTGGAGAGGGTGGTGCCCTTGACGTTGCCGTTTTCATCCAACATATCGAACCATTCGGCGGCCGTTTCCACGTCCTTGTCACCGCGCCCGGACAGGTTCACGATGATGATCGTGTCAGCCGGGTTTTCCTTGCCTTCGGTGAGCTGCTTGCCCACCTTGATGGCACCGGCGAGGGCGTGCGAGGACTCGATGGCTGGGATGATGCCTTCGGTCCGGCAGAGCAGGCGGAACGCGTCCATGGCCTCGGTGTCAGTGATGGGCTCGTACGTGACGCGGCCGATGTCCGCGAGGTAGGAGTGCTCCGGACCGACGCTCGGGTAGTCCAGACCTGCGGAAATCGAGTGGGATTCGATGGTCTGGCCGTCTTCGTCCTGCATGAGGTAAGACCGGGCACCATGCAGCACGCCGGGGCGTCCAAGGGTGATGGCGGCCGCGTGGCGTCCTGTTTCGACACCGTCGCCGCCGGCTTCAAAACCGTAGATCTTCACGGAGGCGTCATCCAGGAAGCTGTGGAAGATGCCGATGGCATTGGAACCGCCACCGATGCAGGCACAAACGGCATCCGGAAGTTTGCCGGTCTGCTCCAGGATCTGGGCGCGCGCTTCCTCGCCGATGACCTCGTGGAAGAAGCGCACCATCGCCGGGAACGGGTGTGCCCCTGCAGCGGTGCCAAGCAAGTAGTGGGTGTTGTCCACATTGGAAACCCAATCGCGGAGGGCGTCGTTGATGGCGTCCTTGAGCGTTTGTGATCCGTTGGTCACGGGAACCACGGTGGCGCCCAGGAGCTGCATGCGGGCCACGTTGAGTGCCTGGCGGCGGCAATCCTCGGCGCCCATGTAGACGACGCATTCCAGTCCGAGCAAGGCTGCAGCGGTGGCACTGGCAACGCCGTGCTGGCCGGCGCCGGTCTCGGCGATGACGCGGGTCTTGCCCATGCGCTTCGCGAGCAAAGCCTGGCCGAGGACGTTGTTGATCTTGTGGGATCCGGTGTGGTTCAGGTCTTCGCGCTTGAGGAAGATGCGCGCGCCGCCGGCGTGCTGAGAGAAACGCTTGGCCTCCGTGAGCAGCGACGGACGGCCCGAGTAGTTCTTGTTGAGGTCCTTCAGCTGGGCAAGGAACTCAGGATCGGCTTTGGCTTTCTCAAACGTGTCCTCGACTTCGTCCAGGGCGGCGATGAGGGACTCGGGCATCCAGCGTCCGCCGTAAGAGCCGAAGTAGGGCCCAGCGGCGTTGCGGAGCGAGGCTCCACCTTGTAGGAATGCGTCGGCCACATTCTCTTGCGAGTTGGCTGTTGATGCGTCCACCATCAGTCTCACCGTCCTGTTCAGTTGGTAGTTGGGTTTTTCCAGGGCCGCAGGTCAGCTACCAGCCGCGTTGTCTGCTGCTGTCCGGGTCCACGCCGCGAATCAGGCCTGTCTCAGGTCCTGACGGCGATGGCGGCAGCTCCGGCCGCCTTGAATTCGCTGATCCGCTCGTGCGGGGTGGAGTCGCTCACAAGGGCTTCGCCCACAAGGATTGCGTGGGCACCGTTCCCCGCATAATGCGCGACGTCGTCGGCGTTCCGCACTCCGGACTCAGCCACGACAACCGCTCCGGTTGGAATGCTTCCGGCGAGCGAGGCAAACAGGGAGCGGTCGACGTCGAGCGTCTTGAGGTTGCGGACGTTCACCCCGATGATCCGCGCCTGGGCTGCGGCCGCACGCTCGATTTCTTCGGGCGTGTGGGTTTCCACCAGGACGTTCATGCCGAGCTCGTGGCTCAACGCGCTGAATTCCCGCAACTGTGCATCTGAAAGCGCGGCGACGATCAGCAGGATGAGGTCCGCACCATGGGCGCGGGCTTCCCAGATCTGGTACTCGTCAACCGTGAAGTCCTTGCGCAGCAACGGAATGTCGACGGCGGCCCGGACCGCGTCCAGGTCCGCCAGGGAGCCGTTGAAGCGCCGCTGTTCGGTGAGGACGCTGATCACGGAGGCGCCGCCGTCGGCGTATTGCACTGCAAGCGCAGCAGGGTCGACGATGCTCGCGAGATCGCCCTTGGAGGGGCTGCGGCGCTTGATTTCCGCGATGACCTTCAGTTCGTCGCGGCTGGCTGACGGACCGCCCAGGGCAGCCCACGCGTCCAGCGCAGGAGCGGTGGCCGCGGCGCGTTCTTTCAGCTCGTCAAGGCCGACAAGGCGGCGACGGGCCTCCATGTCCTCCCTGACACCGACGATGATGTCATCAAGAACGGTCACGGTCAGTGGCCGGCGTTCTTCAGCTTGCTGCCGTCGACGCCGTAGCCGGCCTTGCGCATGGCCCAGCCGGCAATCAGGCCGGCCACCATCACGACGATGCCGGCGATGAAAATGGGGGTGCTGGCGATAACAAAGGCGATGGAGGACACCAGGGCCCCTACCAGCATGACAATCACGCAGGTCCACGCGGCCGGGCTGTTGCCGTGGCCGATGGCGTCGCTGTGGCTGGCAGCGGTCACAGGGGCCTTGCTCGCGGACACTGTGGTTTTGCTCATGTGAAAATCTCCTCAGGATGAATACTGCTTACATTCTGCCATTTATTGACCGCACCCGGGACATCGTCCGACGTCCGGACAGTCGGGTCTTACGTGGGGTCTTCTCCGCGCGAGAGGCTGTCCCAGCTGTCGATCTCGTCGACGGGTCCGGAACCCGCGAGGGCTGCCCGGCTGGCGACGTCGTACTTGGTGCGCGCCTTCCAGTGCCGGCCCGCGAGCGGGAGCAGGCCACCACTCAAAGCCAGCAGCCCTGCAGCCACGACAGCGAGTACCGGGAACACGGTGGACGACGCAGCGGCGTGTCCACCCGAAATGCCGGTGGTCGCCGCAATGGTTCCTTGCGCCGCACCGAGGGGGTCTGCCAGGACCGTCACCGCGGCGACAATGATGCCTGCCGAGGCAAGCACGATGATCGTCGCAATGGTCCAGCGCGAAACCTTGCCCGCGATGGACGATGCCAGTCCCCCGGCAAGGGCGACGAGCGCGAGTGCGGTCACCGCAGTTGCGGCCTTGCTCCCCTGAACGTGGAGATCGGCATTCGCCGCGGCAGCGGGATCGAGCCGGACGTTGATCCAGGTCTGTGTGGTGGTCCCGAAGACGGCAAGGGCAAGGATTGCCATGGCGAGCACGACATTGCCCTTCCGTGCCCACACGGGAGGCTTTGTGGTGGCCGTCTGGGGCCGGGCGGCGCTCATAGGGCGGGGTTCCCGTCGACGATCGTTTCCCCGGAAACCGCGTCCGGGGAAATATCGTGCAGCGATCCGGCGGTGTGCACGGCACGCAAGGGGGCAGCCGCCTTGTTCACGGTCTCGAGCGCTTCGGAAGGCTTGTGGGAGTCGGCCACGATCCCGCCGCCGGCCTGGACATACGCCCGGCCCTCACGCAACAGTGCCGAGCGGATCGCGATCGCCATGTCCATATCGCCTGCGAAGTCCAGGTAACCCACCACGCCGCCGTAGATGCCACGTCGGTGCGGTTCGAGTTCGTCCAGGAGACGCAATGCCCGCGGCTTGGGGGCACCGGACAACGTGCCGGCGGGGAAGGTCGCCTTGAGCACGTCGTATGCCTTTGCCCCGGGTGCCAACTCTCCGACCACTGTCGACACGAGGTGCATGATGTGGCTGAAGCGTTCGACTTCCATGAACTGCGTGACGTCCACGGTTCCTGCCACGCAGACCTTGGACAGGTCGTTGCGGGACAAGTCCACGAGCATGAGGTGTTCGGCGCGTTCCTTCTGGTCCGCGAGCAACTCGGTGGCCAGCGCCTTGTCGGCTTCGACGGTCTTGCCACGGGGCCGCGATCCGGCAATCGGGTGGGTGATGACCTCATTGCCCGTGACCGTCACCAAGGCCTCGGGAGAAGAACCGACAATCGTGTATTCGCGGCCGTCGGGATCTTCGAGGCTGAAGAGGTACATGTATGGACTCGGGTTGGTGTTGCGCAGTACGCGGTAAACGTCCAGCGGATCCGCGGAGCACTCCATTTCGAAGCGTCGCGAAATGACCACTTGGAAGACCTCGCCATCGACGATTGCTTCCTTGCCGCGATCGATCGCGTTCAGGTAATCCTGCTCATCCCAGCGTTCCTGCACGCTGGACGCGAAGTCGAGGGCTTCGGACTGCAACACCGATACGGGCTGCTTCACCGGCGTGCTGATCTGGTCCAGCAGTCGCTTCACCCGGGCGACGGCGTCGTGCCAGGCTTCGTCGACCCGTTCGGAACTGTTGTCGAAGTTGATCGCGTTGGCGATCAACAGGACGGTGCCGTCCATGTTGTCGTGGACGGCCATGTCCGTCACGAGGTTCAGCGCCAGTTCCGGCAGGTGGAGGTCATCCTCCGGCGGGCTGGTCAGCTTCTCCCAGTGCCGGACGGTTTCCCAACCGAGGAAGCCGACAAGTCCGGAGGTGAAGGGCGGAAGGTCCGGGAAGCGGTCGGTTTGCAGGGCAGCAATGGTGTCTCGGACGGCGTCGACCGTGCTGCCGTCGACCGGCACGCCGACGGGAGGCTCGCCGATCCAGTGGGCCTGGCCGTCCTTGCTGGTCAAGGTGGCGCGGGAACGGGAACCAATGAAGGAATAGCGTGACCATGCTCCGCCGACGGCTGCCGACTCCAGGAGGAAGGTACCGGGCTGGCCTTGGGCCAACTTGCGGTAGAGCCCGATGGGAGTCTCCGCGTCGGCCAGTACCCTGAGCCGGACCGGGATGACCCGGCTGTGTGCGGCGAGTTCGCGGAACTCCTCCAGGCCCGGGCTGATGATTCCAAGGTCCTGCATGGTTAGTGTTCTCCGCCTCTTCTTCTGTGCTTGCCTCAGTGGATGGTGTGTGGTGGGCTAGTCCCGCTCGCCGGTCACGGCGGCGAGGCTCCGGTCATCGAAGCATGTGCGTGTACCGGTGTGGCAGGCCGCGCCTACTTGGTCGACGCGGACCAGGAGGGCATCGCCGTCGCAATCCAGGGCCACCGATTTCACGAATTGGACATGCCCGGAAGTGTCACCCTTGCGCCAGTATTGCTGGCGGGAACGGGAGAAGAACGTTACGCGTCCGGTGGTCAGGGTGCGGTGCAACGCCTCGTCGTCCATCCAGCCGAGCATCAGCACTTCGTCGGTGTCGAACTGCTGGATGATCGCTGCCACAAGACCGGCAGAATCGCGCTTCAGCGCGGCGGCCAGCTCTTGCGGGAGAGGACTTACGGGCGCGACGACGGGCTCCGCGGCAAAAGCGGCAGCGGGCGTGGCTGGGGGTGTTGACTGCTCAGACATCAGATCAAGTCTAGTGCCTCATACGGAGCCGAAATTCAGCGGCGGTTCCACTGCGCAACACAGCGCGTCTCGTGCTAGTTTCACAAGTGATGCATTTCGTCGATCCCTCCCGCGAAGTACTGGCCGAAACACTCCTGGCGGCCGGACCTGACTCCCCCACGCTCTGCGAAGGGTGGCTGACAAGGGACCTCGCGGCGCACTTGTACTTGCGGGAGCGCAAAGCGGCCGTCGGTATCGGCTTGGTCATCAAGAGCCTTGCCCGGGCCTCGGACAAAGCCACGGCAAAACTGGCCTCCAAGCTCAAAACCACGGAAGATTACGCCGAGCTGGTGAATACCTTCCGCTCGGGGCCGCCCGCCTTGTCTCCCCTGAAGATCAAGGCCCTCGATGAGTCCTCGAACCTCATTGAATATTTCGTGCACACGGAAGACATCCGCCGGGCCGGAGACCGTTGGGCTCCGCGGGCCCTGGACCAGGAATACTCGGACGCCTTGTGGGACGAATTGATCAAGCGCGCTGCCATTCTCTACCGCGGCGTGGATCTCGGGATCGTGTTGGTCCGCCCCACAGGTCCCCGCCATGTTGCCAAGCGGGCTCCCGTATCGGTCGCCATCGTAGGCGAGCCCGGTGAGCTCCTGATGCACGCCCACGGCCGCACGCATCACGCGCTGGTCACCTTCGAAGGCCAACCGGACGCCGTCGCCCTTCTTCAGTCAGCCGAAGTCGGCCTCTGACCCGCCGTTAAACCCCAACTGACTCGCAGTTGTTGCCGTTATGAGGGCTCAAAACGACAACAAATGCGAGCTACTTGGGTCGGGAACTACTAGCGGACCAGGAAACCTGCTTCGCGAATCGCTGCCTTGACCTGGGCGATCATGTCATCCGGACCGAAGTGGAACACCGAGGCTGCCAGAACGGCATCGGCACCTGCTTCCACTGCGGGCGGGAAATGCGCCGGTTCTCCAGCGCCGCCGGAAGCGATGATCGGGATGTGGACGGCCGCACGGACAAGGCGGATGAGTTCGAGGTCGAAGCCGTCTTTGGTGCCGTCGGCGTCGATCGAATTCAGGAGGATCTCCCCCACACCGCGGTCCGCAGCTTCCTTGGCCCACGCAATGGCGTCGATCCCGGTTCCCTGGCGTCCGCCGTGGGTGGTCACCTCGAAGCCGGAAGCCGTGGGCTCGGAGCCGGGCCTCGTCCGCCGCGCGTCCACCGACAGGACCAGCACCTGAGAGCCGAAGTGGCGGGTGATCTCGTCGATGACGTCCGGGCGCGCGACGGCGGCCGTGTTGATGGAGGCCTTGTCCGCGCCGAAACGCAGGAGCTTGTCCACTTCAGCCACGCCCCGGACGCCACCGCCGACGGTCAGCGGGATGAAGACTTCCTCGGCGGTGCGGCGAACGACGTCGAACGTGGTTTCCCGGTTGCCGGAAGACGCCGTGACATCAAGGAACGTGAGTTCGTCTGCCCCGGCGTTGTCATAGCGGTGCGCCAGCTCGACGGGGTCTCCGGCGTCGCGAAGACCCTCGAAGTTGACGCCCTTCACCACACGGCCAGCGTCGACATCTAGGCAAGGGATGACACGTACTGCTACAGCCATTGCTACTCCTGGAAGTGTCTCGTGTCAGATGCGGCAGGCGTGGATGCTGCTGACCAGGATGGCGCGGGCGCCCAGGTCGTACAGTTCATCCATGATCCGGTTGGTTTCCTTTTTCGGAACCATGGAGCGGACAGCGACCCAATCCGAGTCGCGCAGCGGCGACACGGTGGGCGATTCAAGGCCCGGGGTGAGGGTGGCGGCTTCCTCCACAAGGTCCTTGCGGATGTCGTAGTCCATGAGGACGTACTGACGCGCGACGAGCACGCCCTGCAGGCGCCGGATCAGGACCTCGATCTCCTTCGCGGTGCCGTTTGCGGCACCGCCCTCGCCGGTGCGGCGGATCAGGACGGCTTCGGACTTGAGGATGGGCTCGCCGAAGATCTCCATTCCTGCAGCTTTGAGCGTGTTTCCGGTTTCGACGACGTCGGCGATCGCGTCAGCGACGCCGAGGCGAACGGAAGACTCAACGGCGCCGTCGAGGCGGACGACCTTGGCTTTGACGCCGCGCTCGGCGAGGTAGTCGCGCAAGAGGCCGTCGTAGCTCGTCGCGAGGCGCTTGCCTTCAAGCTGCTCGACGCTGGAGAAGTCGCCGACGGGGCCGGCGAAACGGAAGGTGGACGCGGCGAAGCCAAGGGGAAGCAGCTCTTCGGCTTCGACCTGCGCGTCCAGCAGGAGGTCGCGGCCGGTGATGCCGACGTCGAGCGTTCCTTGGCCGACATACACGGCGATGTCACGGGGGCGGAGGAAGAAGAACTCAATGTCGTTGTCGGGATCGACCATGACGAGTTCGCGGGTATCGCGGCGCTGGCGGTATCCCGCCTCGGTCAGCATCGCGGAGGCGGCTTCGGACAAGGATCCCTTGTTGGGGACGGCTACTCGCAGCATTGGGGACTTTCTTGGGGAGTGGAAGGGGATGTTTCAGGCATTGTGCTCACGGCACTGTTCTCAGAAGAAACTTTGCGGTGAGCGCGAGGGCCACGCTGGCGCTCCGGTGAGACCTCTTCAGGCCCTGACGGAGCGGACGTGGCTAGAGATGCTTGTAAACGTCTTCCAGGCTCAGACCCTTGGCGAGCATCAGGACCTGCAGGTGGTAGAGCAACTGGGAGATTTCCTCGGCCGCGGCTTCATCGGATTCATACTCTGCCGCCATCCAGACTTCGGCGGCTTCCTCCACGACTTTCTTGCCGATGCCGTGGATTCCGGAGTCCAATTCGGCGACGGTGCGGGAGCCTGCCGGACGGGTCGCTGCCTTTTCGCTCAGTTCTGCGAACAGCGTCTCGAAATTCTTCACGCCCTACAGCCTACTTGCTCGGGGCCGGTGACCGCCTGTCGGGTCATTGGATGACGGAAGGGATGTGAGCGAACGCACAAAGTGCGCCGGCACGCCCACATCCCTTGCGTCGATTTGCTAGGTGTACTGCTTGAGGGTCAGTGCAGTGGAGAGCGCCGCGGTCACGGCTTCGTGCCCTTTGTCCTCGGACGAGCCTTCCAGTCCGGCGCGGTCCAGGCCCTGCTGCTCGGTATCGCAGGTGAGCACGCCGAAGCCCACCGGCACGCCGGTGCGGACGCTTACTTCGGTGAGTCCCGACGTCGCCGCCTGGCACACGTAGTCGAAGTGCGGCGTCCCGCCGCGGATCACGACGCCGAGGGCAACGACGGCGTCAAAGTGCGGCGCGAGCCGTGCGGCCGCGACGGGCAGCTCAAAGGACCCCGGGACGCGCAGCACGGTGGGCTCGGAGATGCCGGCTTCCTTTGCAGCACGCAGTGCCCCGTCGAGGAGCCCGTCCATAATCTGGGTATGCCAGCTCGCGGCCACGATGGCGAGTTTCAGTTGGTGGGTTTCCTCCGGGTTCAGGGTGGTGAGGTCGATGGTGGGGGCGCCGTGTCCGCTCATGGGTGTGTGGTAGTCCGTTCAGCCTTGTTGGTGCAGTTCAGTCTTGGTAGTGCAGTTCAGTCTTGGTAGTGCAGTTCAGTCTTGGTAGTGCAGTTCAGTCTTGTTCGAGGTCAAAAGTGCCGGCAGCTGCATGGGTGCCGGCCGGTTCGGTG
The DNA here is from genome assembly GCF_044908325.1 of Arthrobacter sp. GAS37. NCBI lineage: Bacteria > Bacillati > Actinomycetota > Actinomycetes > Micrococcales > Micrococcaceae > Arthrobacter > Arthrobacter sp. GAS37. The sequence continues at coordinate 10,018 of NZ_JBIYDB010000007.1, read as the reverse complement.
TCGCCGAGGGTCAGTCGGTGGTCCATGCGGTCCTTCTTGGTCTGAAGGTAGCGAAGGTTTTCTTCACGGGACGGAACCTCGGTGGGCACCATCTCGACAACCTTCACGCCAGCCGCGGCAAGCCTGTTCTGCTTGTCCGGGTTGTTGCTCAGGAGGCGGATTTCGTGAAGGCCCATTTCGGCAAGGATCTGCGCAGCCGCTTTGTAGCAGCGGGCGTCCACCGGCAGCCCGAGCTGCTCGTTGGCCTCAACCGTGTCGAATCCGGCCTCTTGCAGTGCGTAGGCCTTGATCTTGTTGGCCAGGCCGATGCCGCGGCCTTCTTGTCCGCGCAGGTAGAGCAGGGTGCCGCCCTCTTCGCGGATCAGCTCGAGGGCGTAGGCCAGCTGTTCGCCGCAATCGCAGCGGTACGAGCCGAAAACGTCGCCCGTGAGGCACTCCGAGTGCAGGCGCACCAGCGGGGCCTTGCCTGCACGCGGCGCTTTCGGGGAACTTACCGCCAGGTGCTCCGCACCCGTTGCAAGGTCGATCCACGCCTGTGCCACGAACTCACCGAAGGCGGTGGGTAGCTGGACAATCGGGCCGCCGCTCACGGGATGCGTTGCGCGCGCGGGCGTGCCGCCGTCGTGCGTTGTCGCTGTAGTCATCGCTGCTCCTCGTTTCCTGCCGGAATTGCAACCTGGTGCTCAGCCTCCGACGCTACAACGTAAGCCACGAGATCCTCGATCGAAATCAAAGGACATCCATGCTCGGCAGCGAACTCCCGGAGGCTGTCCAGGCGCATCATTTCACCATCGTCATGTACCAACTCGGCGATCACGCCCACCGGGGCGAGCCCCGCAAGCCTGCAAAGATCAACTGCCGCTTCCGTGTGTCCCGGACGTTCACGCACTCCCCCCTTAACGGCCCGGAGCGGAAAAATATGCCCGGGACGGGTGATCGAGGACGGCGTGCTGCTGGAATCAGCCAGAATCCGGGCCGTCAGGGCCCTGTCCGTTGCGGAAATACCGGTGCTCACGCCCACCGCAGCATCACAGGACACGGTATAGGCCGTGCCCTTGGCGTCTTCATTGACCAGGACCATGGGCGGCAGCGCCAGGGCATTAGCCCGCGACTCCTCGAGGGGAACGCAAATGACTCCCGAGCTGTAGCGGATGGTCCATCCCATGAGGGCGGGCGTCGCGTGTTCGGCGGCGAAGATGATGTCGCCTTCGTTTTCGCGGTCTTCATTGTCCACAACAATGACGGGGCGGCCGGCCGCCATGGCCTGCACGGCCTTCTCAACGGGGTCCAGCCCCTGGCGCACCACTGTGGTACTGCCGTTGTGTGCGGCGCTCACTGGGCAGCCCCGGCGGCGGTTGCCGGTGTACGGAAGGACAGCAGGCGCTCGGTGTATTTCGCGAGGACGTCCACCTCAAGGTTGACGCGGCCGCCTGTGGCCTTGGCCCCGAGCCCGGTTTCGTCCAGGGTGGTGGGAATGAGTCCCACTTCAAACCATGGGTTCTCTTCTTCGGCCGGGCTGACGGCGGTGACGGTGAGTGAAACGCCGTCGACGGCGATTGACCCCTTTTCGGCGATGTACCGTGCCAGCGGGGCCGGCACGGCGAAGCGGAGGCGGTCCCAGTTGCCCAGCGACTCGCGCTCCAGAAGCCGCCCGACGCCGTCGACGTGCCCCTGGACGACGTGGCCGTCCAAGCGGCCGCCCGCCTGGACACAACGCTCGAGGTTCACAGTGTCACCCGCGGTCAGTTCGCCGATAGTGGTCCGGACGAGGGTTTCGCCCATGACGTCAACGCTGAACTCCCGGCCGTCGATGTCCGTCGCGGTGAGGCACACGCCGTTGACGGCGATGGAGCCGCCCAGGCCAAGCCCTTCAGTGGTGCTGGGGGCCATGAGGCGCAGCGTGGCGCTGGCCTCGCCGTCGTGCTCGACGGACAGGACCGTGCCTTGTTCAGCAACGATTCCGGTAAACATCAGTGTCCTCCTGTAGTGGTGTCCGAGGCGTCCTTGCCCGGAAATGGTTCGTGGTGTTCGGTGTGGGATTTCGTCCAGGCCGGTTTGTTTCCCTCCGATGGTCCGGACCTCAGATGCAGCCGGAGGTCGCGACCCAGTGCATGGACTGAACCGCCGCCGGCGTCGTCCCAGTTCCAGTGCTGGGCGTCGGCGAGGGTGGAGATGCCGAGATCCGTCAGGGCCGCTGTACCGGAGCCCAACAGGGTGGGCGCAAGATAGACGATCAATTCATCCACGAGACCCGCGGCAAGGAAGGCGCTCAGGATGCGGGAACCGCCTTCCACCATGACGTGCCGGACGCCTTCGGCGAAAAGCAACTCCAAGGCCTCGGAAGGGTCGCGGGTCGGCAAATGGATGAACTTGCCGTCAGTCCCCCGTACCGCGGCATCCGCGGGGACCTCCCGCAGCCCCATGACGGCCCGGAGCGGCTGGCTTTGCGATTCCTCGCCATCCGCCTCGCGCGCCGTCAGCCGCGGGTTGTCCACCAGGACCGTTTCGGTGCCCACCAGAATGGCGTCGATCAAGCGCCGCAGTCCGTGGTTGTCGGCCAGCGATTCCGGACTGGAGATCCATTGGCTGGTCCCGTCCGTGGCCGCGATCCTGCTGTCCAGGGTCTGTGCAATGTGAAGCGTGACGAAGGGGCGCCTGGCTTCCACCGCGTGGAACCACTCGCGGTTCAGCTTCAAGGCCTCGGCGGCGGCAAGCCCGGACTGCACGTCCACTCCGGCAGCGCGCAGCGTCCCGGCACCTCCGGCGGCGGGATCGTGGGGATCGTCCACGGCGTAGACCACGCGGGAGATGCCGGCGTCAATGATGGCCTGCGCACAAGGTCCCGTGCGCCCTATGTGGTTGCAAGGCTCCAAGGTCACCACCATGGTTGTTCCGGTGAGGTCGAGGCCTTTTGCCTGCGCCTTGGCGATGGCATCCGCCTCGGCGTGTGGCGTGCCGGCGCCGCGGTGGTAGCCCGTAATGAGTTGCTCTCCGTTGGGCCCGAGCACAACCGCTCCCACCAAGGGATTCGCGCCACGGTGTCCCCGGAGGGCCACGTGCAGTGCGGTCTCCATGGCCGCAGACTCAGCCTCCGGGAAATTCAGCTTCGAAACGTCGCTCATGAGAGGGCTCCTGCAGTTTCCGGCTCGGGCATTGGCCTGAGCGGCCGGCTTTCACGTCGGTCAGCGCGCCACCAGACAAAGAATCCGGCAAGTGTGAAGAACCCGTAAAAGAGATACATAAACGCGCTGGCAAAGTAGCCTGCGCTGAAAAGCAGCGGAACTCCCACGATGTCAACGGCAACCCAGATCAGCCAGAATTCGGTCCAGCCGCGTGCCATCCCATACGTCGCCAGGAGTGAACCCATGAAGGTCCACGCGTCTGCCCACACAGGAGGGTAGGAACCCATGGAATCGAAGACGGGAGTCAGGGCGGCTGTTCCCGCAATCATGGCTGCCACCATTGCGATCCGCACTTTGGGGCTTGCCCATCCGGGCACAATGGCGCGGCCGTGGGTGCCTGATTGGAGGCCCTGGCGCCAGCGGTACCAGCCGTAGGCGGCGACGCTGATGAACATGATCTGGCGTCCGGCCTGGCCCCACAGGGTTGCCGGCGAGGCGGCACCGAAGACGTTGCCAAGAAAGACCGTCAGCAGGAGCAGGTTGCCTGCGATCCCGATGGGCCATGCCCAGACTTTGCGGCGCATGCCGCCCAGGGCGCTGGCGAGCCCGAAAATATTGCCTAGCACTTCGCGAAGAACAAGGACAGATCCGCCTACGGGAATCTGTGCTTCGAAGAGCCATCGCAGAAAGTCCATGTCGTTCCTTCCCTCGAATGCCGCGATGGCTCCGGGGGTGTACGACAGTGCGATGCCGGACGCACGGAACGCCAAGGCATGACTGTACGTGCTTCTCCCATCCAGACTTTAACTGTCGGTACTGGAATTCCACCAGTTCAACCGTCCGCCGTCGTGATTCCCGTGAAGGAAACGCGATGGCTCGCGGGTCGCGGACTATAACCGCCGGCTCGGAATTACACCGACCCCGGAGCACGTATGTGTGTTGCTATTCTGACACAACTGGAGGCATGGCCGATGTATTCCCGGAGCAATATGCATGCAATTGCGTCATTGTTGCCACATTGCCGCGAGGCCGGCGGCACGCAGCCGCTCAATAGCGGCAGCGGGGTCCGCATGGCCGTAGACGGCGGACCCGGCAACGAACACATTCGCGCCGGCCTCGGCTGCCCGGACAATGGTCTCCTCCGTGACGCCGCCATCGACCTGGATTGCGACGCCGATGCCCGAGCCGTCGATCGCCGCACGCGCCCGACGGATCTTCGGCAGCGTGACGTCCAGGAAGGATTGTCCGCCGAAGCCCGGTTCCACGGTCATGATGAGGAGCATGTCCAGTTCGCTGAGCATGTCCAGGTATGGTTCCACGGGCGTGGCCGGACGAAGGGCCATACCTGCCTTCGCACCGCGGGCACGGAGCTCACGGGCGAGCTTGATGGGAGCCATCGCCGCTTCCGCATGGAAGGTCACGGAAGCCACGCCGGCGTCGGCGTAGGCCGGCGCCCAGCGGTCGGCGTCGGCGATCATCAGGTGGGCGTCGAGCGGGACCGGGCTCACAGCCTGGATCCGCTCCACAACCGGCAGGCCGAGCGTCAGGTTCGGGACAAAATGGTTGTCCATCACATCGACGTGGACGGCGTCGGCGTTGCTGATTCTCTTCAGCTCGGCTTCCAGGTTCACGAAGTCCGCGGACAGGATGCTCGGGTTGATACAGCACTCGGTCAAGGCAGTTCCCTCAGTGTTGGTGGCGGTCTGATGGTTTTGGCAATTCTCCAGCTTAGGCACGCGGGACTTTCAGCCGCGGAATGGCGGCGAAGGTTACGGCTTCTTCCGGATAAGCGCCAGGAACATCGCATCGGTTTGATGCACGTGCGGCCACAATTGGGCGGTCAACTCGTGCCCGGCGCCCAGGTTGCCACTCAGGCTGACCGCGTCCAGGGCCGCTCCGGCGTCGATCTGCTCCAGGTCGTCCCGCTTGCGCAGGACATCGCTGACGACGGCGGTGGTTTCGGCCGGGTGCGGGGAGCACGTCACGTACGCCACCACTCCGCCCGGTTTGACGGCGTCGATGGCCGAGTTGAGCAATTCGCGCTGCAACGGACCGAGATCGGCAAGGTCCTTGGGCGTCCGGCGCCAGCGTGATTCGGGGCGGCGGCGGAGCGCGCCAAGGCCGCTGCAGGGGACGTCGACCAGCACGCGGTCGAAAGTTTCCGGCTGTTCCTTGCCGACGTCGCGACCGTCGCCTACCCGCACGGTCCAGGCGTCCGCCGGAACCGCCGAGAGGGCTTGGCTGACCAGCTTTGCCCGGTGTTCGGCGGGTTCATTGGCCAAGAGGCTCGCGCCTTCCTGGCGGGCGAGGGCGGCCAGCAGCGCGGCCTTGCCACCGGGACCGGCACAAAGGTCCAGCCACTTCTCGCCGTCCTTGGCGCCCCGTCCGAGGTCCACGGCCGCGACGGCGCGTGCTACCAACTGGGATCCGACGTCCTGGACGCGCGTGGTGCCTTCGCGGATGGAGGACATGCGCCCGAGGTCGCCACCGCTGGACAGCGCCGAGTCGATGACGAGTTCGCCGGGAGTGGCCCCGCTCTCCAGGGCTTCATCAAGATTGCCTATGCCGGGCAACGCCACCAGGTTCACCACAGGGGCTGCGTTGTCGGCTTCGAGCAGTTCGGTGATTTCGTTCGCGGGACGGCCATGAATGACGAGCGATTGGCGCAGCGCCCTGACAATCCATTCCGGGTGCGCGTGGCGTATGGAAGCGATCTTGGTTTCGTCGGTCTCGTTTTCCAGCAGGTGGTCAAGCCACTCCGGCAGCGTCCTGGCGGTGACTTTTCGGAGCACCGCGTTGATGAGCGACGACGGGCCGGCTCCGATGACCGCGCGGGCCAGCCCGACAGTCTGGTCGAGTGCGGCGTGGGCAGGCACGCGCATGGCGAGCAGCTGGTGGGCACCAAGGCGCAACGCATCAAGGACTGCCGGGTCGAGTTGGTCGAGCGGCCGGTCGACGCACTGGGTGAGGACGGCGTCGTACATCCCCTGGCCGCGCAGTGCCCCGTAGCTCAGCTCAGTGGCGAATCCGGCGTCGCGCCTGTCGAGGTGGTGGTGGCGGATCCGTGAGGGCAGCACAAGGTTTGCATATGCGTCTTCCGAAGCGACTGCGCGCAGGACTTCGAACGCCACCAATCGTGCCGGATCCGCGCGCCGGGTCCTCTGGGACGGTGCGTTGGTGGAGAAACCGCGTTGCGGGCCCCTGTTGCGTTCGCGGCCTTGGGCGTTGCGGTTGCTTTCGCCGCGGGGACCGCGGTTGCCGTGGCCCCCGCCGTCCCTGTTCCCATTGTCGTTGGGGCCGCGCCGGCCGGACTCATTCATTCGAATTCCACGCTTTCTGGTGTTGCCAAACCACGGGCCCAATCGGCCGACGGCATCATCTTCTTGCCCGCAGGCTGGATCCGCCCGAGCTGCACTGCATGGGATCCGGTCCCGACCAGGACGTTCTTGCCGTCAACCCGGACCTGGCCCGGTGCAAGGTCCCGGATGTCCGGGCGCAAAGCGACAGTCTCCAGTTTGACGCGCTGCCCGTCGAGCATGGTCCACGCTCCCGGCTCGGGCGTGACGCCGCGGGACCTGCGGTTGATGGCGAGGGCCGGTTGCGTCCAGTCGAGCCGGCCATCGTCGAGCGTTAGTTTGGGCGCGAGTGAGACATCGCCTTGCTGGGGCTGGGGGGCCGCTTTGCCGGACTCGACGGCGGACAGTGTCTGGGTGAGCAGGATCGCGCCGCTGCGCGAGAGCCGCTCCAGCAAGTCGCCGGACGTGTCTTCAGGGCGTACGGTTTCCGTCAAAGTCCCGAAGACCGGTCCGGTGTCGAGTCCTTCTTCGAGGAGGAAGGTAGCAGCTCCCGTGATGTCGTCACCGGCGATGACTGAACGTTGGACCGGTGCGGCGCCGCGCCAGGCAGGAAGGAGGGAGAAGTGGAGGTTGATCCAGCCGTGGCGCGGCACTCCGAGTGCGGCTTTGGGGACGAGTCCCCCATAGGCGACAATCGCTGCGACGTCCGGCTCATAAGAAGCGATCCGCTCGGTGGTCCCGGCGTCCACTTTCGAGGCGTGGATGATGTCGATGCCCAGTTCAGCCGCACGTGCTGCCACCGGCGACGGCGTCAGGATCCGTTTGCGGCCGGTCGGGGCATCCGGCCTGGTCAGTACCGCCACGATCTCGAATCCGGCCGCGATCAGCGCGTCAAGGGAAGGGACTGCTACAGCCGGGGTGCCGGCGAAAAGCACCCTCATTCGGCAGCCCCGAAGCTGCCGAAGCTGGAGCCCACAGTGTTGGCCCTCTTGGCGGTGGTCCGTTCTGTCACGGAGTGGTAGTTCGCCGCACGGATGGCCCGGAGGGCGGTTTTCCGGTCTTCACCCTCGAGGCGGTCGGTGAACAGGATCCCGTCCAGGTGGTCGGTCTCGTGCTGGAAGCAGCGGGCGAGCATGCCCTCTGCCTCGACGGACACGGGGTTGCCGTTCAGGTCCACGCCGGTGGCGCGTGTGGTCCTGCGGCGGCGAACCGGGAAGGCGAGTCCGGGAATGGAAAGGCAGCCTTCCACCTCGTCAGGCTGGAAGTCATCGCTGTTTTCCAGCACGGGGTTGATGACGTGGCCTTCCACGCCGCCGATCCGGTAAGTGAAGACCCGCTGGCTGACGCCGATCTGCGGGGCGGCGAGCCCTGCACCGTCCACGTCTTCCATGGTCTCGGTCATGTCCGACACGAGTTTGGCGAGCTCAGGCCCGAATTCCGTGACTGGATCAGCAACCGTGCGGAGCACGGGGTCGCCGATGATACGGATACTCAAAATGGCCATGTGCTGTCTTTCCTCACGATCGGCGAAGCTTCGGTCCCCGCAAAAGGGGCCTAGGCCAGTTTAGTTGAGCCTGCGGGCGCCGCGGCGGCAGGGTACGACGGCGGAGCTACAGGGAGCAGCGCCGTTCCGGCTGCAGCCACATCGGCAGACATCTCCCACACCCGCTTCAAGGCGCAGAACTTCCACCAGTGGTGCTTGAGAACGTCCGGGTTGGCCCGCTGGGGACGCACTTCGGTCTCGCCGATAGCCACCGCAAGCAGGACAGGGTTTTCACCGTATTTCCACGGCTCCCACTCCCCTGCGACTGGATCCACAAGGCTCTCCTCGGCCTTCATGCCCGCAACCAGTTGCATCACCACCTTGTCGTCGAGGGGTTTCACTGTTCCATCGCGGGTGGTGCCTTTGGTCTTGTAGTCGATCAGGCAGACCCTGCCGTTGACTTTGGCGACGAGGTCAAGGGTTCCGGCGTAGCCAACGCTGGCGTTCCACACGGTGATCTCGGGCGCAATGGGCTCCACCCGGTAGAGCTCCCACCATTCGTCGAAGCGGGCCGCGAAGGCTTCCTCACCATGTGAAGCGAGCTCTTCACGCGTCTCCTTCACGCGGTGCGGGCGTCCGAGGGCGCGGAGGGCCACTTGCTCGCAGTAGTTATGCACGCGGTCGCCGCGTCGTGCGGCGTCGTCCCGGTACACCTCCGCAGCCTTGGCTGCCTTGTTGACGGCCTGCCTTAGCTTGGCGGGACTGGACAGATGTTGTGGGAGTTCGGGATCTTTCGCCAGGCTGCTGGCACCCATGTAGCCGAACCAGCCGTCCAGGGAGTGGGCCTGCTGGCCGATCACTGTGGTGATGGAAGGGACCGAGAAGGTCTCGGACGTGGACCGGGCATACATCCGGCCGTATTCGGTGGCGTGGGCAAGCAGTGGATCTGTCATAGGAAAACTCTTTCACACACCGCTGACAAGAAGATGCGGAGCCTAGGTGGCTGCCGTCGAAAGCACGCTCCGTCGATCGGTGGGTCCCCTCCCGCGTACCTGACCACCAACGGTCATGACCGCCGCCGGCGGATCGGTACTACTCATTCCTTTCAAAGCAGAGCACTCATTTTCGCCGGGCAGAGCACTCATTTTCGCTGGGCCAAGCACTCATTTTCGCCGTCACCCGACAATCAACCTCAAAATGCTGAAAGCATCTCCGAAAACTCTTGTTGAACCGCCGACAAGAGCCACGCCAGCTAGATGGAGGGGAAGCATGAGCATTTACCGGTTTTTGGGGGTAGCAGTTGCTGTTGGCATGGTTGCCGCGGCCATGAGTCCAGTTGTGGCTCACGCCAATCAACCGGATCCGGTCGCTGCCGACTTGTTGTCGGCACTCAGCAGTCAGACTGATCAGATTTTGGACTCCACCTGGAGCAGCGATCGTCGAAACTTGTCCGTCGAAAGCGGCCGAGTCACCTCGACAACCGACGGAGGAACACAGGTTCAGATGGGCTTGCCCGGCCATCCGACTATGCAAAAACCGAAAGGTGATCTGACGACGCACGTAACGTCTGGGGCGCGTTTCACGTCATCTATTGAGGACGCCGGCAGTGGGGCGTTCCGAGCGTTGATCCATATTACGGACAATTCGTCGCCAAGGGAGTATCGCTTCGAGTTCAGGGAAGAGAACCAGCTAGTTCCGCTTGAGGATGGCGGGATAACGATACGGGACAGCCTTGACAATCAAATTGGTTCAGTTGCGGCCTTGGGCGGTTGACGCGAAGGGCCACCCCGTGGAGACCAAGTTCGAAATAGACGGGTCTACCCTCGTTCAACGAGTTCAGTTCACTTCGGGAACTGCGTTCCCCGTGGTGGCGGATCCATTCTGGATCCCTGCTTTGTTAGTCCTGGGGCACCTGACACGTCACGCTGTGGCGCAGGCCGCGGCACGTGGCGTCAGTCACGCACTTATTCGCCAAGTGATCCAAAACGGTGTGAGAACCGCAGGCAATCGCGGCACCTCTGTCCCTGTTGCCTCATTGCAATACCTCCGGGAAGAGTAATACGTTGCCTCATTTGAAAACCTCCGGATGGGTGGTTTCGTTGCCTCGGTGAAGTGCC
>NZ_JBIYDB010000006.1:0-186749 GCF_044908325.1 Arthrobacter sp. GAS37 | reverse complement strand
CGCCGGGCTCGCATGGCGGCTGGACCGTGGGTGCGGGCCGTGGGCTGCGTTCCGGAACCCAGCCCACGGCCCGCACCCACGAATTCGTGGGCCTGCGCGGCGGTAGAAATTGGTCATCCGGTTGCTACGCTGTGAAGATGTCAGCGAATTCCGCCGCCGCAGCGGCCCAGATGACGGCAGCCCTTGCCCCCATGGAGCACGGCTCCGTCGTCTCCGAGGTTGCGGAGAGGCTGCTCGCGTACTTCACCAGCGGCGACATCGCGGCGGGGACGCGCCTCCCGGCCGAGCGGCAGTTGGCGGCTTCGCTCGGCGTCGGGCGCTCAGCGGTTCGCGAGGCGTTGGCCGCTTTGGAAATCCTCGGCATCGTCATAGTCCGGCCGGGGTCCGGAACGTACTTGCGCGACGGCGTCTCCGAACTGCTGCCGCGCACACTCAGCTGGGGGCTCATGCTGGGCGAGCCACGCACGCGCGAACTCGTTGAACTCCGCAGTGGCCTGGAGGTCCAGGCGGTCCAGTTGGCCGCGGCCCGCATTACTGACGAGGCATTGGAGCGCATGCGCGCCAACCTCGCCGCGATGGAGGCCGGCTTGGATAACCTCGCGGTTTTCGTCGAGGCCGACGCCGCATTCCATAAGGAAATCGCGTCCGCTTCAGGGAACCAGGTCCTGCAGGAACTCCTGCAGAGCATTAGGTCGCTCTTGCGGATCTGGGTGGACCGGGCGCTGACAGATGAGGGCCATGCCGCCGCCGCGCTCGCCGAGCATCGCGCGATCTTCAAGGCCCTCGAGTCCCGGGATGCCGCGTTGGTGACGGAGGCTATGGTCTCACACATGGGCACGGCGTCTCGCCGCCTGCTCGCGGGCTACGACGCGGCCCAGTAGCTTCGGCGCCCGCGCATGAGACGTGGTGGCGGGATTCGAACCCGCGTGCGCTGCTTTGCAGGCAGCTCCCTGGCCTCTCGGGTACACCACGTGCATCGAGGTTAGGCAGGCGGCGGCGTGCGAACCAATAATGGTTTCGAAGCCTTTCGCCGGGTTGCGCGGCGTTGCTTCAGGTGACCTTCCGCGACAGGGGCGCCGTGCTTGCATTCTCAAATATTGGTCAACCGGTTGACTCGTCGCATGGCCCGCATCACAATTGATCCCGACTACGCTTCATTCCGTCCTCGCTGCAAAGGCCTGCTGTGATCAATGACGAAAACCGCGCCAGGCTGTTTGCCCCATCGGAAATGGTGGAAGCCGCAGCTTGGCGAGCCGAGCTACGCAACGATGAACTCTCGGACATCACGTTCAACGGCATTCCGGTACTTCGCGCCGTTCGCGCAGTGGTCCGCGACCACGATTGGCGCACCCTCGTGCCCACAGTCAGCCGGGTGGCGCAACACGCCCGCGACGGCGGTGTCAGGCTCCAGCTCGGCATCGACTTCGCCGGGTTCGGCACCAGCTACACAGGCGAGCTCGCCGTTCACCTCATGCAGGACAGCGTCAAAGTGACGTTCGACGGCGTCGCTCCCGCAGCCTTCCGCAGCAACCGGATCGGACTCGTGGTGCTGCACCGCCCCGACGACGCCGGCCGCGCGGTGAGCATCGGCAGCCCCGGCGGCGCCAGCACGCCGTCGTTCTTCCCCATGGACATCAGCCCGCACCAACCCTTCATGGACGTTTCTTCCATGGCATGGGAGCGCGACGGAACACGATTCAGGCTCGACTTCCACGGCGACGTCTTCGAGACCGAAGACCAGCGGAATTGGACGGACGCTTCCTTCAAGACGTACAGCACGCCGCTTTCGAAACCGTTTCCGGTTGATGTTTCCGCCGGCGATCGGGTCCACCAGTCGGTGCTCCTGACGGCGATGCCCGGGCCTGTGGCGCCGTCTGTTCGGCAGTCAGAAGGCGTGCTCGCAGTGCTCGACGGCGGCGCAGCCCGGGTGCCTGGGCTTTCCGTTTCGGCTACCCCCGTCTCGGCAACCTCGGCTTCGGCGACAACATCCAAGACCCGTCCCGAGCCTATCCCCGGCTTGGACGCGCTGCTTCTGGAGCTGGCGCCCGGGCCGGACGCGGAACACATACTCCGGCTCGCGACGGCAGAAGCCGCAGATCTGGGCGTTCCGCTGGATGTGCGCCTGTCGGTCGACTCGTCGGATCGCATCGGGGGGCTCCTGGACCTCCTGCCGTTGGACAACGTGGTCCGGCTCGCGGTGTTCGACGCTTTCAGCCACGTCACGGAGCCAAAGCTCTGGGATGAACTCAGGGACGAGGCTCGGCGGCGAGACTTTACGGGCACACTGCTTTCAGGCGCGCGGTCGCACTTCACCGAGCTGAACCGGAATGCGGAACGCCTCGCGGCGGACGCCGACGCCGTGTCTTTCAGCATCACGCCGCAAATGCACGCGACCGAGGTGCCGCACGTCGTCGAGACCCTGCCTATGCAGCGTCTTGTCGCGCTCAATGCCCTTCGTATCGGCTCGGGACGGCCGCTGCACCTCGGGCCGGTGACCCTGAAGGCGCGGTTCAACGCCGTCGCCACCGAGGGCGACGACGCGGCAGCCGAAGCCATGGCCACGGACCCGCTCCAGCCCGAGGCATTCACGGCCGCCTGGCTGTTGGGCAGTATCGCAGCCCTCAGCTTTCCCGGCGTCGAATCAGTCAGCTATTTCGAGGCAGCAGGACCGCGCGGCATTCGCGGACCCGGCGGCTTCACGCCCGCGGGCGAGCTGCTGGCCGCCGTCGCCGCCTTGCGCGGCTGCGAGGTCCTTGACGTGGCGGGCGGGGTGCCCGGCGTCGTGCTGTATCCCGTGCGCGACGGCGGCACAACGGTCCTGTTTGCCGCTAACCTCACTGCCAAGCCGCTGAGCGTCGTCGTCCGGCTGCCGGGCGGCGACAGTACCAACCTTGAATTCGAGCCGTGGACTGCTGTTGTCCCCCGCGTGGACTGAACTGAAAGAGGACCCACAACGAGTAAACGACTGGACGGCAAGACCGCACTTGTCACAGGAGCAGGCTCCGGCATCGGGCTGGCCGTGGCCCAGCGCTTCGTTGCCGAGGGCGCCCGCGTGTACTTCGCCGACATCAACCTGGAAGCCGCCGAGAAGGCTGCTGCTGTCACGGGATCGGTCCCGGCCCGGGCCGTGAGCATGGATATCTCGGACGAAGCCAGCGTGACTGCGGCTTACGCCGCCGTGGCGGAAGGCGGAGCGCTCGACGTGGTGGTGGCCAATGCCGGGGTGCAGCTGTTCGGGCAGGACGCCCGCGTTGGCGAGCTGGATCTGGAGGTTTGGGAGAAGACCGTGTCCATCAATCAGCGCGGAGCCTTCCTCACACTCAAACACGCAGTCCGTGCCATGGAAGGTCGCGGCGGCTCGATCATCTGCACCGGAAGCCCTACGGCGGTGGTTGCTTGTGGGCAGACCTTCACCGCGTATACGAGTTCCAAAGCCGGGGTGCATGGCTTGGCGCGGGTTGTCGCCGCCGACTATGCGGTCGAAGGAATCCGAGTGAATACGGTTGTTCCCGGGTACACCGAGACCCCGCTGGTGCAGACGATCGCGGACGATCCAGTGAGTCGTGCCGGGCTGGTGGACTCCACGATGCTCGGCCGGCCCGGAACCGCGGCCGACGTCGAGGGCATCATGGTGTTCCTCGCCAGCGACGATTCCGCGTACGCCACGGGTGGGCTGTTCACCGTGGACGGCGGCCTGACGGCGCTGTGACGCAGGGCGCCTGCTTACCCCAAGTAACTCGCAGTTGTTGTCGTTTTGAGGCCCCAGAACGACAACAACTGCGAGCCAGTTGGGCTAGAAGATTTCGGTCGTGACGGCGTTCAAGTAGGCCGCGACTTCGGATGGCATGTCGACCGATTCGTTATCGAGAAGCCACTGGACCTGCAACCCGTCCATGAGCGCAATCAATTGCCGTGCGGCTGCGCTAGGCGCGATACCTGGCCGTAGCTTGCCCTCATCCGCCATGTGCGCGAAGCCCTCGGTCATCAAACGGCGTACCCGCTCGTACCGTTCAAGAAAGTACTTGTGGGCAGGGTGTTCGGGGTCGGTGGCTTCCGCGGACAGTACGCAGTACAGCGCCACGAGGCCTGGGATGGTGGTGTTGTGCCGTGTCAGGTCCACCATGGCGTGCAGCAAGTCTGCACCCGTGGCATCCAAGGCCCCGGTGTAGATCGCGGACTCGTCGTCGCGGAAGGTCAGGAGTGCCTCAAGCAAGGCTTCTTTGCTGGGAAAGTGGTGCAGGAGCCCTGCTTGGGTCAGGCCTACTTTGTCCGCTACGTCCTTCAGCGAGCCTGAGCGGTAGCCCGAGGACGAAAAGACGTCGAAGGCGGCCTTCAGGATTTCCTGCCTCCGCGCCTCCGTCTTGGCATAAGTGCCGCGGCGCCCTCGACGCACCGTCTCGGGCTGGGTGCCGCCCGCGGTCTCTTTCATGGATCAACCCTAACAACGTCGATTTTTGAATAAGTCCATCAATTGGTCAACCACTGTGCGCGTCGTCACATTTCATAACGATTCAAAAAATTCATCTAAAACCTAGTGGTCGCTAGGTTTTTGATGTTACGGTCTTTCCCAATGGCCGTCCATGGTGGACGCCACTGATCGTGAAAGGGACCAAAGATGTTCCGATCCAAGCGAATGGCCGCAGTTATTGCGGCTGTTGCCCTGGGGCTCACTGCTTGTGGTGGTGGCGGTGCCGCTGCCCCCCAGGACCAGTCCTCCCAAACCCTGACCCTGGGCGCGCTGCTGGCGCCCAAGACTTTCGCTGCAAACCAGTCCGAGTTCGCCAACCTGTCGCCGTTCTACCAGGCCGTGTACGACACTTTGATTCGGATGAAGCCGGATGGCTCGCTCGTGCCGATGCTGGCCAAAGACTGGAAGTACAACGCGGACAAGACGGTCCTGACGCTCACGCTGCGGGACGACGTCAAATTCAGCGACGGCACCCCCTTCAACGCCGACGCGGCGAAGCAAAACCTTGAACGCTTCAAGGCAGGCACCTCGCCGGACGCACAATTCCTGGCAGCCCTGAAGACTGCTAAGGCCGTGGACGCAACCACCCTGGAACTGACACTGTCCGCCCCGGACCCGGCGTTCCTGAACTACCTGTCCAAGGACGCGTCCTTCATGCAGAGCCCGGCGTCCTTCGGCAACGCGGACATCGCCACCAAGCCCGTCGGCTCCGGCCCCTACGTGCTGGATACCGCAGCCACCGTGACGGGCACGTCCTACAGCTATCACCGCAACCCGAATTACTGGGACAAGGGCCTGGTGCACTACGACAACTTGGTCCTCAACGTCTACGGCGACCAGACCTCCTTGCTGAACGCCATCAAGTCCGGGCAGCTCAACGCAGCCAACACCGCTGACAACAACACGCTCACGGAGATCCAGGCTGCCGGATACAAGGTCAATCCACTCCAGCTCAACTGGGCAGGGCTCATCCTGTTTGACCGGGCTGGTACCACCAACCCCGCGCTCAAGGACGTCCGCGTCCGCCAAGCACTCAACTACGCCTTCGATACCAAGGCGATGCTGCAGTCCATCGGCCAGGGCTATGGCGAGCTGACCACCCAGGTGTTCCCGCCGTCGTCGGCTGCTTATGACAAGTCCCTGGACTCCCGCTATGCCTACAACCCCGCCAAGGCCAAGGAACTGCTCGCTCAGGCCGGCTACGCCAGCGGGTTGACCCTGAAGCTGCCGTCCTCCGCACTCATGGGCAACACCCTCCCGGCGCTGATCACCCAGCAGCTCAAGGACGTCGGCATCACGGCGGAGTTCACGGACACCGGCAACAACTTCATCGCCGACCTGTTGGCGCCGAAGTATGGCGTGAGCTACATGATCCTGGAGCAGCAGTCCGACTGGCAGCTGATCAACATGAAGATCTCCCCGACCGCCCCCTGGAACCCGTACAAGTACGAGGACCCGAAGGTTGACGAGCTGATCAACAAGATCCACGTCGGTTCTACAGATGAGCAGACGGCCGCTGCCAAGGAACTGAACAAGTACATCGTGGAGCAGGCTTGGTTCGCTCCGTGGTACCGCCCGCAGTCCAGCTTCGTCACCGACGCCAAGACCAAGGTTGAGGTCCAGACGGGTAACGCCTACCCGTTCATCTGGTCCTTCTCTCCCGCCTCCTAGCGGACAGCCGCCGGGACCGGACCGCCCGCTCAGTGATAAAACGTGCTCACTGACACAAGCGGTGGCCTGGTCCCGGCGGCCCCAGGAACCTTCCCCTAAGGAACTTTGATGTACCGTTTCGTGCTGCGCCGCCTGCTCTCGGGCGTCCTCCTGCTGTTCGTCATTACAACGGTCGCCTACTTGCTGCTGTATGCGGGCGGCGGCGACATCGCCCGCCGCATTGTGGGCCCCACAGCCAGCCAGGCCCAGGTGACACTGAAAGCCTCCCAGCTAGGCCTGGACCGCCCTCTCGTGGTCCAGTACTGGGATTGGCTCACCCACGCCCTTGCTGGTGACCTTGGACGCTCGTGGTTCAACGGCCAGCTGGTCGCCACCGGCGTCACCAGCCGGGTATCCGTGACCCTCTCCCTGGTGTTGGGCGCCACCATCATCGCCGCGGTGATCTCGGTGGTCATAGCTGTCCTGGCCGCAGTGCGCCGGGGCTGGGTGGACCGTGTGGTCCAGTTCGTGGGCGTTCTGGGCTTCGCGATTCCCGGCTTCCTTATCGCTTTGGGGCTCGTGTCCCTGTTCGCCTTGAACCTCAAGTGGTTCAAGGCCACCGGTTATGTACCGATTACGACGTCGTTCGGCGGCTGGGCGGCCACGGTCACCCTGCCGATCATCGCCCTCTCGATCGGCTGCATCGCCTCAGTGGTCCAGCAGGTCCGGGGATCCTTGATCGATGCCCTCCGCCAGGATTATGTCCGCACGCTCCGGGCCCGAGGCCTCTCCTTCAACCGGGTGGTGTACCGGCACGTGCTCCGTAACGCCGGCGGTCCTGCCCTGGCAGTCCTCGCGGTCCAGTTCATCGGACTGCTCGGCGGTGCCGTGATCGTTGAACAGATCTTCGCCCTGCCCGGCCTCGGGCAGATTGCCGTTGCCGCCACCAGCCAGGGGGACATCCCGGTGGTGATGGGCGTCGTCGTCGCCACCGCCGCCATCGTGGTGATCGTCAACCTCATCATCGACCTCGCCCAAGGCTGGCTCAACCCGAAAGTTCGGCTGTCATGATCGACACTTCCATCGCACTGCCCACACAGGCAGCCAGAGTCTCCTTGTTCCGCAAGCTCCTCACGCACCCCACCGGCGCTGCATCCTTGATTGTCCTTGCGCTCGTGGCGTTGGCCGCGGTGCTGGCACCTGTGCTCGCAACCCACGATCCGAGCCTGGCCAGCCTGCAGTCAGTCCTGGCCAAGTCCGGCCCGGAACACGTGCTGGGTGCGGACAGTGCCGGGCGCGACGTCTTCAGCCGGCTGCTTTTCGCGGGACAGTTCAGCCTGGCCGGCGCACTGTTGGCGCTCGTGGTTGCCGTAGCGATCGGCGTCACCGGCGGGCTGGTTGCCGGATACTACGGCGGCTGGTTCGATTCAGTGTCCTCCTGGCTCACCGGCCTGCTCATGGCGATGCCCGGCATCGTCATCCTGCTGGCCGCACGGGCAGTCGTCGGACCATCGATGTGGTTGTCCATGATGATCTTCGGCGTCCTGCTTTCCCCGGCCTACTTCCGGCTGGTCTACGCGTGCGTGACGGCGGTTCGCAACGAACTGTATGTCGACGCGGCACGGGTCTCCGGGCTCAGCGATTTCCGGATCATCGGCCGCCACATTCTCACCGTGGTGCGCGCGCCCGTCATCATCCAGTCCGCCATGGTCCTTGGCATCGCCATCGCCATCCAGGCCGGCCTGGAATTCCTTGGCCTGGGCGACCTGAACATCCCCACGTGGGGGAGCATGCTCAACGACGGTTTCATCAACCTCTACAAGGCACCCACCCTTGTACTGTGGCCAAGCCTCGTCCTCGGCGTCGTCTGCATCGCCCTGACCCTGCTGGCCAATGCGATGCGCGACGAACTCGAGCGCAGCCGCGGGCCGGTCAAGCGCCGTCGCAAGGGGGCCGCCGTCGTCGATTCCGCAGAAGCTGCCGCCAAGCGCGGCGAGCCTGCCGTGGTGCATCCCGAGGCGCCCGCCGGTGAAGACAACACCATCGGTGAGATCCTCCTGGAGGTCACCGACCTGGGCGTCGGCTACGACCAGCCCGACGGTTCCACCACCCACGTGGTGAACCATGTGGGCCTCACGGTCCGCCGCGGTGAAGTTCATGGTCTGGTGGGCGAGTCCGGCTCGGGCAAGACCCAGACCGCTTTCTCCATCCTCCGGCTCCTGCCGCAAGGCGGACGCGTCACCGGCGGCTCCATCATCTTCGATGGCACGGACCTGGCCCGCCTCTCCGAGAAGGAAATGACGAAGGTCCGCGGCAAGCGCATCGCCTACATCCCCCAGGAACCCATGAGCAACCTGGACGCCGCGTTTACCATCGGCAGCCAGCTTATGGAGCCCATGCGGGTATGCCTCGGTATCTCCAAGGCGGAGGCCCGGAAGCGGGCACTGGCCCTGCTGGCCAAGGTGGGGATTCCGAACCCCGAGCGGACCTTCAACGCCTATCCGCATGAAATCTCCGGAGGCATGGCCCAGCGAGTGCTGATCGCCGGTGCGGTCTCCTGCGAGCCGGACCTGCTCATCGCGGACGAGCCCACCACGGCACTGGACGTCACCGTGCAGGCCGAAGTGCTTGACCTGCTGCGCGAACTCCAGGACGAGCTGAAAATGGGCGTCATCTTGGTGACCCACAACTTCGGTGTCGTCGCCGACCTGTGCGACCGCGTGACCGTGATGCAGACGGGCCGCGTCGTGGAAACCGGGCCCGTCCGGACCATCTTCAAGGACGCCCGCCACCCCTACACCCGGCAGCTGCTGGAAGCGATCCTCGAGGACGCGGCACCGCGTGGCCCCCTCAACACCGGGGGACCGCTGAAGTCGCCCGGGGAACTCACCACCAGCGGCCAGTCCAAGGCATTGAAAGGAGTGACGCCATGACCGAAACACTGCTCGACGTCAGGGACGTCGTCGTCGAATATCCCCTCAAGGGCTTCCGGAAGGAACCGTTCAAGGCCCTCAAGGGCGTCTCCCTGGACATCCGCCCCGGCGAGACCGTGGGTCTTGTCGGGGAGTCGGGCTCCGGCAAGACCACGCTGGGCCGCGCCGTGCTGGGGTTGGCCCCGGTCACCGGGGGAAGCATCAAGTACCGCGGCCAGGAAATCTCCAAAGCAACCCGCGCCCAGCGCAAGGAGCTCAGCCACGAGATCCAGGTGGTGTTCCAGGACCCGTACACCTCGCTCAACCCGTCCATGACCATCGAACAGATCCTCACCGAGCCGCTCACGGTCCGGAAAGTGGAACGCCAGGCGGCCAACAAGCGGGTCGCCGAGCTGCTGGACCAGGTCAGGCTGCCGCACGGCGCTGCCCACCGGCTGCCGCGCGAGTTCTCCGGCGGGCAGCGCCAGCGCATCGCCATCGCCCGGGCCCTGGCACTGGACCCGAAGCTGATCGTGTGCGACGAACCCGTCTCGGCCCTGGACCTCTCCACCCAAGCCACGGTGCTGGACCTCTTCATCGAGATCCAGGAACGCACCGGCGTCGCCTACCTCTTCGTCTCCCACGACCTCGCGGTGGTCCGCCACCTCAGCCACCGAGTGGCCGTGATGTATCACGGCGAAATCGTCGAATGGGGCGACGGCGAGCAAGTCACCGGAGAACCGGAACATCCCTACACCCAGCGACTCTTCATGGCCGCCCCGGTCCCTGACCCGGACCGGCAAGCCCAACGCCGCGCCGATCGCGTGCGCTTGCTGGACATCCAGCACCAGCAGAACGTCCAAGCCGGCGTGGCCTGACGCAACGCAAGCCCCACCTTCAGAACAGCACAGACACACGAAAGGCTAGCCCATGACGCAGCCGCCACTGTCCGCGAGCCCGGAGCTCTCCCCAGCCGCCATGTTTCCCGCCGACTTTGCCTGGGGCGTGGCCACCGCGGCGTACCAGATCGAAGGTGCCGTCAACGAGGGCGGCCGCGGCCAGAGCATCTGGGACACCTTCTCCCACCAGGCGGGCACTACCATCCACGGCGACAACGGGGACATCGCCTGCGACCACTTCCACCGATGGGAAGAGGATCTTGACCTCATGGCTGAGCTGGGCATCCCGTCCTACCGGCTGTCCTTGTCCTGGTCCCGGCTGCAGCCCACCGGCGTTGGTCCGCTCAACCCGGAAGGCGTGCGCTTCTACCGTGAGCTGCTGGAGGGCTGCGCCGCCCGCGGTATCACTCCGTACGTGACGCTCTACCACTGGGACCTGCCGCAAGCGCTGCAGGACGACGGCGGCTGGCCGGCCCGGCACACTGCCTACCGTTTCGGGGAGTACTCCGGACTCGTGGCCGAGGCCCTGGGTGACCTTGCCGAGCACTGGATTACCATCAACGAACCGATGTGCGCGGCCTTCCTTGGCCACTCCTGGGGCATGCAGGCCCCGGGCTTCAAGGACGATCGCCTTGCTGTGCGTGCAGCCCATCACCTGCTCGTGGCCCACGGCCTGGCGCTGGCCGAATTCCGTGCCCGCCGCCCCGAGGCCAAGATGGGCATCACCAACCTCATCGGCAACCTGAACCCGGCCAGCGACTCTGACGCCGATCGCAAAGCCACGGAATACTGGGACGCCATCAGCAACCGGATCTTCCTGGACCCTGTCTACCGAGGCCGCTACGCCGAGTCCACCGTTGCGGTCTATGGCCAGTACGGATTGGCCGCCACGGGCGAGGGTGCCGGACCGGAAGATCTGGTCCAGCCCGGCGACCTGGCCATCATCTCCGCGCCTGGTGACTTTGCCGGCATCAACCACTACACCAACATGCTGGTTTCCGCGGACGAATCAGCCCCGGGAGGGGCGAGCTGGACGCACGTGCAGCCTGCGCCGTCGTCGTTCGGTTGGTCCAATACGCCCGGGGCACTCAAGGCGGTACTCAAGCGGGTAGCCGCGGAGTACACCTCCCTTCCGCTCTACGTCACGGAAAACGGCGTGACGTTCCACGACTACGTGGATCCGAACGGCGAGGTCCGCGACCCCGAACGCATCGACTACCTGCGAGGTTACATTTCCGCAGTGGGCGAGGCGATCGCCGACGGCGTCGACGTCCGCGGCTACTTCGCGTGGTCCTTCATGGACAACTTCGAATGGGCCGAAGGCTACGACAAGCGCTTCGGCTTGGTCTACGTGGACTACGGCACCCAGGCCCGGATCCCCAAGTGGAGCGCGTACTGGTACCGAGACATCATTGCCGCCCAACGCGAAGCCGCCGGGGCCGCGGTCACCGCGGACGCCACCGCATGAGCATCGACACTTCATCAGCTAGTACAGACAAGAAAGCCACCATGGAAACCATCACCGACCAGACCATCGACCAGCGCCTCGAGTCCCTTCTTGCTCGGTTGAGCCTGGAGGAGAAGGTGCGGTTGTTGACAGGCCGGGATTTCTGGACGACGTGGCCGGTGGAGAAGATCGGGCTCCGCCGGATGTTGTTCTCGGACGGGCCCACCGGTGTGCGCGGCGAGGTGTGGGATGAGCGGCAGCCGTCGATGAACTTCCCTTCGGCCACGGCAATCAGTTCTTCCTGGGATCCTGCGATGGCTGACCGTCTGGGGGCGGCGTCGGCGGTGGAGGCGCGCCGCAAGGGAGTCGACGTCGTCCTCGGTCCGACGATCAACCTGCACCGTTCCCCGCTGGGTGGCCGGCATTTCGAGGCGTTCAGCGAGGACCCTGTCCTGACCGCTGAGCTCGCAGCGGCGTATGTCGCCGGGGTGCAGCGCAACGGCGTCGGTGCGACCCCCAAGCATTACGTGGCCAACGATTCGGAGACGGACCGGTTCACGGTGGATGTGAAGGTGGGGGACCGGGCCCTGCGGGAGCTGTATCTGCTGGCGTTCGAGAAGGCGATCGTGGACTCGAAGGCGTGGCTGGTGATGAGCGCGTACAACTCGGTCAACGGCGCCACGGCCACGGAGAACGAGCTCCTGGAATCCCCGCTGAACACCGAGTGGGGTTTCGATGGCGTGGTGATCAGTGACTGGACCGCGGTGCGCAGCGTGGAGAGCGCGAAGCATTCCCAGGATCTGGTGATGCCGGGTCCGGACGGTCCGTGGGGTTCCGCGCTCGTGTTGGCGGTGAAGTGCGGCACGGTTCCGGAGGCTGCGGTTGACCGGAAGGTGCTGCGGATCCTGCAGCTCGCCGCCCGGGTGGGCGCCCTGGAGGGCTTCGAGCCGGTGGCCCCTGAACAGGTTGACGGAGTGCCGGCGGAGCGGGAGGATCCGGTCGCGTTCGCGAGGGAGGCGTCCGTGGCTGGCACGGTGATGGTGAGGAACGACGGCGTGCTGCCGCTGGCTCCTGCCTCCGTCACCAGTGTGGCGGTCATCGGGCACAATGCCCGCCATGCCAGGACCCAGGGCGGCGGGTCCGCGACCGTGGTCCCGGAAAAGATCGTCACCCCGCTGGACGGGATCCGTGCCGCGTTCGGCCCGGAGAACGTCTCCTACAACGTGGGCGCGGTGGTGCAGGAAGGCATTTCCGAACTGCCCCTGGAACAGCTGAGGAACCCGGTCACGGGCGGGCCGGGGCTGCGGGTGCGCTTCTTTGCCTCCACCGGTACCGAACTCTTCGCGGAGGACCGCCGCTCCACCGCGCTGGTCTGGTTCGGCGGGGACGCCCCGATCGCGGAGTCCTCCATGGTCCAGTTCCACACCCACTACACGCCGGAGGAGACCGGCACCATCCGCCTGGGCTTCTCCACCGTGGGGCACGGGCGGATCTTCGTGGACGGGGTCCTGGCGCATGAGGCGTCCATCGAAACCACGGGCACTGACCTGGGCGCTGCGTTCCTGGCCCCGCCCTCCGCCTCCGTCCCGGTCGCGGCGAGGGCCGGTGTTCCGCTGGAAGTGACGGTGGAACTGGACCTCGCCGGGCGCACCGGGTCCCTGTCCAACGCCCTGGCCGTGACCATCGGGCTCGAAGCGGACGACACGGACCCCGAGGCCCTGATCAACGACGCCGTCGCCGCAGCGAAAGCGGCGGAGGTCGCCGTCGTCGTGGTCGGCACGAACTCCCGCGTTGAATCCGAAGGCTACGACCGCACCACCCTGGAGCTGCCGGGTCTGCAGGACCGCCTGGTCGGTGCCGTCGCGGCGGCCAACCCGCGCACCGTGGTGGTGGTGAACTCCGGGTCCCCGGTGCTGCTGCCCTGGCGGAACGAGGTGGCCGCGACCCTCATCGGGTACTTCGGTGGCCAGGAATTCGGCACCGCCCTCGCCGACATCCTGGTTGGCTCGGCCGAGCCAGGCGGCCGGCTTCCGACCACTTGGCCCGCGACCCAGGAGGACGTGCCGGTCATCAACACCACTCCGGACGCGAACGGGGAACTGGCCTACACCGAAGGGATCCACATCGGCTACCGGGCCTGGCTGAAAGCAGGGGCGGAACCGGCCTACGAATTCGGGCACGGACTCGGCTACACCCACTGGACCCTCGACACAGCCGAGGCCCCCGGCACCGCGGTGCCCGGCGCCGTCGTGCCCCTCACGGTGACCCTGAGCAACACCGGCACCCGCGCCGGCAAGCAGGTGGTGCAGGTCTACGCCGAACGGCCCGGCTCGGCCGTGGACCGCCCTGTGCGCTGGCTCGTCGCCTCCGCCCCCGTGTGGGCCGAACCCGGCGAAACCCTCACCGCAACCCTGAATGTGCCCACCCGGCTGCTGGCCTACTGGGACAACGGCTGGACTTACGAAGCCGGTGACTACCGCCTGCGCATCGGCACCTCAGTCAGCGAGCTTCCGCTCGAAACCGTTCTAACCCTGACCGACGCAACCCTTGGAGGCGCTGCATGAACTTCCCTAACCCACTGATTCCGGGCTTCAACCCTGATCCCAGCATCGTCAAGGTCGGCGAGGGCTACTACCTGGCGACCTCCACGTTCGAATACCTCCCCGGCATTCCGATCTACCACAGCACCGACCTGGTCAACTGGGACCGGATCGGCCATGTGGTGGACCGGGAAGGGCAGCTCGACTCAAGGGACGTACCCACCCTTGGCGGCGCTTGGGCACCCACCATCCGTTTCCACGACGGCCTGTTCTACGTCGCTGTCACCGACGCCATGGCGCGGGGGACCCTGGTGTTCACTGCCAAGGATCCTGCCGGCCCGTGGAGCGACGGACTCGTCATCGAGGGCGCCATCGGGATCGACCAGGATCTAGCCTGGGACGAGGACGGCACCGCCTACATGACGTATTCAGGACTCGACACGGTCACCGGGAACATCGGCGAGCACGGCGGCATCCTTCAGGTCCGCGTGGATCTTGAAGCAGGCAGGGCTCTTGAGGAACCCCGCAGCGTGTGGTCCGGCACCGGCCTGATGTTCCCCGAAGCACCGCACCTTTACCGCCATGGCGGCTACTGGTACCTCATGATCGCCGAGGGCGGCACTGAGCGCGGACATAGCGTTAGCATTGCCCGCGGAACGTCGCCGGCCGGTCCGTTCGAGGGCAACCCCTCCAACCCCATCCTGAGTGCCCGAAGCACCGAGCGCCCCATCCAGAACACCGGCCACGGCGACCTCGTGCAGACGCCCGACGGCGGCTGGGCCATGGTGCTGTTGGGCATGCGTCCCAAGGGCATGACCCGGGCCTTCTCCGCCTTGGGCAGGGAAACCTTCATCACTCCGGTCACGTGGGAGGACGGCTGGCCCGTCGTCGAACCGGTCATCCTCCACCCGCGCCCCGGCGGCGGCGAGTTCGAGGACAACTTTGCGGACGCCGAGCTCGACGGCGGCTGGATCGCCGTGCGGCGATTCCCCGGCACGTTCGCCTCCGCCGAAAAGAACCCCGGGCGGCTCACCCTGGTCAGCGACGGCACCGGCCTGGACGATTCCCGGCCTTCCTTCCTGGGGCGCCGCCAGCGCTACCAGGTGGAGACCATCTCCGCGCTGGTGGACACCGGATCTCCCGAGGAACTTGGCACCCATGCCGGGACGGGGAACGCCGGTGGACTCGCCGTCCGTTATGACGAGGCGCACCACTACTCCATCGAACTGAAGGGGACCACCCTCATGGCAAGGGCCCGGATTTCCTCGATCGAACAATGCTGGACGCGACAGGTTCCTCCGGGGCCGCTGGAACTTCGCATCGAAACCCGCCAGCCGGATTCGGGCGTGGGTTTCGGGCACCTGAGCTCGGACACCATCGCCCTCCAGGCGGTCGTCGACGGCGAACTGGTCACCTTGGCCGAACTGGACGGCCGCTACCTCTCGGCGGAAACCGCGGCCTCCTTTACGGGACGGGTTGCCGGCGTCTTCGCGAGCAGCGGCACGGTCACGTTCGACTGGTTCCGTAGTGAAGGCCGCGAACCACAGTAGGAACTCCAGCGCCCGCCCACCCACCGTATTCCGAAAGGCCCTTCGTGACGTCAACCTCCTTGGCACCGCAGCCAGCAGGTCTCCGCCAGACTTCTGTCAGCCGGTTCAGCGCTGAGTACCGGACCGACACCGCCTTCGTTGCCAATCCGCGGCCGCGGCTCAGTTGGGTCGTCGCCACTGAAAGCATGGATTGGCAGCAGATTCGTGCCGAACTGCGGCTGAACCGTGAAGGGACTGTCGAGTCGGCAGTGTACGAAGGCCCTGAATCGGTGCTGGTGGACTGGCCTTTTGCGGCCATCGCCGCCGGGGAACAGGTCGCGGTCGAGGTGCGGGTCTCGGGGAACGACGGCGGCACCACCGCTTGGAGCGAGCCTCTCACCCTGGCGGGCGGTTACCTTGGAGGGCCATGGCAAGCCGAGGCCATCGGCCTGCCCGCCGTCGCCGGAGAGGAAATCCCGCTGGGGCAGCCGGGACAGCTGCGCCACGAATTCACGGTGGGCCCGGGCTTGACCAGGGGTACCCTGTTCGCCACTGCACACGGTGTCTACCAGGCCGAAATCAACGGCTCGGAAGTGGATGACCAGGTGCTGAAACCGGGTTGGACCGCCTATGCGGACCGTCTCAACCACGAAACCACCGACGTCACCTCGCTCCTCCGAGCGGGGGCCAACGCCGTTGGTGTGTGGCTCGCAGGAGGCTGGTACACGGAAAAGTACGGCTTCCACGGCTTCGCTAAACCGTTCTACGGCGTGCAGCCGGCCGTCAAAGTTGAACTGCATCTCGAATACGCCGACGGCACACGTCAAACCGTGGCCAGCGGCCCGGACTGGCGGGGCACCACAGCGGGCGCGCTCGTTTCCAGCGGCATCTACGCGGGGGAAGCCTTCGATGCGCGGCGCCTCGAGGTCGGCTGGTCATCGCCGGGCTTCGACGATTCACACTGGCTTCCCGCTTTCGTGGACTCCGGAGCAGTGGACTTCAAGTCGTGGGCGGAAGCAACTCCCGCCGTAGCGCCTCCGGTCCGTCGGATCGAAGAGATGCCAGTCAGGGAAGTCCTGACCACGCCCTCCGGTGCCACCGTCCTGGACTTCGGCCAGAACCTCGTGGGACGCCTGCGGATCCGGGTCAGCGGCGATGCAGGACATCGGATCACGCTCCGCCACGCTGAGGTCCTGGAGGGTGGTGAACTGTCCCTTCGTCCGCTTCGCCTGGCCTCCGCCACTGACAGCTACACGCTCGCTGGCGGCGGGGAAGAGGAATGGGAGCCCCGCTTCACGTTCCATGGGTTCCGCTACGCCCAAGTAGACAATTGGCCAGGCGAGCTGGACCCGGCGGCGATCACCGCCGTCGTCATCCACAACGACATGCGCCGCACCGGCTGGTTCGAGTGTTCGGACCCGATGTTGAACCGGCTGCACGAGAACGCCCTGTGGGGAATGCGTGGCAACTTCCTGGCGCTGCCCACCGACTGCCCGCAGCGGGACGAGCGGCTTGGCTGGACCGGAGACATCCAGGTATTCAGCCCCACGGCCAGCTACCTGTACGACTCCTTGGGGTTCCTGAGTTCCTGGCTGCAGGATCTCGCCATCGAGCAAAGCCACCGCAACGGCGTGGTGCCTATTGTGGTTCCGGCGGTGCTCG
This sequence comes from Arthrobacter sp. GAS37, assembly GCF_044908325.1. Taxonomy (NCBI): domain Bacteria; kingdom Bacillati; phylum Actinomycetota; class Actinomycetes; order Micrococcales; family Micrococcaceae; genus Arthrobacter; species Arthrobacter sp. GAS37. The sequence goes on along the minus strand of NZ_JBIYDB010000006.1, from coordinate 169,642 downwards.
GCATGCTGGAATCGCCGGTAGCCGCCTGGGGCGACGCCGCCACCGTGGTTCCGTGGGTGCTCTATGAACGCTTCGGTGACCGTGGACTGCTGGGAAGGCAGTACCAAAGCATGTGCGATTGGGCCGATGCGTTGCTCCGCGTCCGGGACAGTTCGGGGTTGTGGCAGGGCCAGATGCAGTTGGGCGACTGGTTGGACCCGGCAGCCCCGCCGGACAAGCCCGGCGCCGCCCGCACGCACGGCGACATCGTGGCCAGCGCCTACCTTTTCCGTTCCCTCGAGCTCGCGGCCAAGGCCGCGGCCGTGCTGGGCGCCGACGACGACCACGGCAAATACTCAACCCTCGCCGAAGACGTGCGCAGCGCGTTCCTCTCCGAGTACGTCACGCCCTCCGGCCGCATGGTCTCCGATGCCCAGACAGCCTACTCGCTGGCACTCATGTTCGGGATCTGCACTGATCCCGTCCAGCGCCAGGCACTTGGCCACCGGCTCGCGGAGCTCGCGCGGCTGGGCGGCTACAGGATCGCCACCGGGTTCGTCGGCACGCCGCTCATCGCGGACGCCCTGACAATCACCGGACACATGGATGCTGCCGAGCGCTTGCTCACCCAGACCGAATGCCCGTCCTGGCTTTACCCGGTCACCCAGGGCGCCACCACCATCTGGGAACGCTGGGACTCCATTCTGGAGGACGGCAGCATCAACCCGGGCGAAATGACCTCCTTCAACCACTACGCGCTCGGCGCCATCGCCGACTGGATGCACCGGACGGTTGCGGGCTTGGCCCCGGCGGCGCCCGGTTATCGGAAACAGCACATCGCCCCGCGTCCGCTCCGTAGCCTGCAGCACGCCAGCACCTCACACGAGACGCCTTACGGGCTGGCCAGTGCGGCGTGGAAGCGCTCCGGCGAGCGGATCCGTGTGGAAGCAGTCGTGCCTCCGGGGACCACCGCCGTCGTTTCTTTGCCGGACGGTTCGGAAGAGTTCGAGGTGGGATCCGGTCGGCATGCCTGGACCGTGCCCGACGCCGGGCCTGCCTCGGCTCCCGGTGCCGTGTCCCTGGACTCGCCGCTGTCCGCCATCATGGACGATCCCGAGGCCTACGCGGCAGCCTGGCAGGCCATCGAGGCGCATGATCCGGCCGCGGCCGCCCAATTCCGCAAGGACACGGTCTGGTACCGCCAGACATCACTGAATCAGCGGCTGATCTTCACTCCAGCGCCTATCAAGGAAGACATCGGCTCCGCATTGTCGGCCCTGAACGGCACACGCGCTGCTGTCTCGTCCACGAAACCCTGAAACGAGAAGGCAAAGATGACCACGTTCACCGCTGAAAGCCCCCTGTACTTCGTGATGCGGCACGCCGAAGGCAACCGCATCCTGAGCGAGCGCGTCCCTACCCTTGTTAACAGCCCGGCGCTGCACACGCTCTACTTCCACGAGGTGGGCACCATCCTGGGGACCGAAGAGGCCCTACAGGGGAAGCCCAAGGAAACCGCGGAAATCCTGCGCCTCCTCGGCGAGTTGGAACCCGAGGATCTTCTGGCCCAGCGCGCGGCTGAGGCGGCGGCTGATCTTCCCGACCCGTCCGGGGACTATGAGCCTGGCTCTGTCGTGCGCGGCAGTGCGGTTGCCGTATACCCGACGACGACGGCCGCCCGGGAGCGGTTCGAGCTCACCCTCGCCGGTCCCTCGCACGGCAACCCGTTCACCGACGTCGAACTCCGGGCCGTGTTCACGTCTCCGTCCGGCGGCACGCTCAGTGTGCCGGGTTTCTACGACGGCGGCGGCGTGTACCGCGTGCGGTTGCTGGTGCCGGAGGCGGGGGAGTGGACGTTCACCACTACCAGCAACGCGCGCTCGCTGGACGGCGTCGCCGGCGCGTTCACGGCCGGGGAAGCGGTTGCCGGGGCGAAGGGGGTTGTCCGGGTGGCCGAGACTTTCCACTTCGCCTACGGGGATGGGACCCCGTACCTGCCTATCGGTACGACGTCCTATGCGTGGACGCATCAGGGGGATGCGTTGGAGAAGCAGACCCTGGACACGCTCGCGGCCGGGCCGTTCAACAAGATGCGCATGTGCGTTTTCCCGAAGTCCTACTTGTTCAATGAGAACGAGCCGGAGTTGTACCCGTTCGAAGGATCCCTCGCTGGCGGGTTCGACTATGAGCGGCCCAACCCGGAGTTTTATCGTCATCTGGAACACAGGATCGGGCAGCTGGAGGAGCTCGGCATCGAGGCGGACCTGATCCTGTTCCATGCCTATGACCGCTGGGGCTTTTCCACCATGAGTCCGGGCCAGGATGACCGCTACCTGAAGTACGTGGTGGCCCGGCTGGCTTCGCACCGGAACATCTGGTGGTCCCTGGCCAACGAGTACGATCTGTTGTTCCGCAAGACCACGGAAGACTGGGAACGCTTCGCGGGCATCGTCCAGGCCAATGATCCCAACGGTCACCTGCTGTCTATCCACAATTGCCATGCGTTCTACGACTACTCCCGGCCGTGGATCACGCACAGCAGCATACAGCGCCAGGACGTGCACAAGACGGCAGAATTCACAGGGGAATGGCGGGACCGCTGGCAGAAACCGGTGGTCATCGACGAGTGCGCCTACGAGGGCAACATCGACCAGGGCTGGGGAAACATCACCGGGGAAGAAATGACCCGGCGGTTCTGGGAAGGGGCCGTCCGGGGCGGCTACGTAGGCCACGGCGAAACCTACATGCATTCCGACGACGTGCTGTGGTGGGCCAAGGGCGGAGAATTCCATGGCAGCAGCCCGGACCGGGTCGCCTTCCTGCGCCGCATCCTCGAGGAAACCCCCGGAGGGTTCCTCGAGCCGCTGCCCAGCGCCTGGGACGTCCCGACCGCCGGCATCCGGCACGAGTACGAGCTCAGCTATTTCGGTTTCAACCAGCCCACCTACCGGAACTTTGTGATGCCTGCCGCCCGCCGCTACGAGGTGGACATCATCGACACCTGGAACATGAGCGTTGAAACCTTGCCGGACGCAGTGGAAGGACGCTTCCGCCTGGAACTCCCCGGCCGTCAGTTCATCGCCGTGAGGCTCCGCGCCGTCGCCTGAGGCCCAACTAACTCGCATTTGTTGTCGTTTTGGGGGCTCAGAACGACAACAAATGCGAGTCAGTTGGGTTGGGGAACGCCTACCCCAGCAGCGTGTTCACCAAGCGCGCGGCCACCTTGGCGGTCCGCGAGTCGATATCGAACTCGGGGTTGAGCTCGGCAACGTCCAGGTGCAGGAGCTTTCCGCTCGCGGCAAGTTGCTTGCACACCGCGCTGATGACGGGCATCGGCACGCCATACGCCGCGGGAGCACTCACGCCGGGAGCAACCGACGCCGGCAGCACGTCCAGGTCAATCGTCAGGTAGAGCATGTCCACGGTGTCCAGGAACCGTGCCACGAACTCCTGCACGGCCTCCGGGGAGCAGTCCTCATCCAGCAGGTACTTCACGCCAAGGCGGTCCGCCGTGTCGAACAGGGTGCGCGTGTTGTTGGGCTCGGAGATTCCGACGACGGCGTAGTTCAGTTCGCGGCCCTCGGCGGCTTCCGCTCGAGCCATCTGCAGGAACGGCGTGCCCGAGCTCGGCACCGGCTCGTCCCGCAGGTCGAAGTGCGCGTCCAGGTTCAGGACGCCGAGGCGCTTGCCGCTTGCCACAGCCTCCGAGCCAGCCACGCCCAGGTAGCTGGCGAAAGCAGTTTCATGGCCGCCGCCGAGCAGCACCGTGAGTTTGCCGGCGTCGAGCAAGTCCGAAATCACGCGGCCCGCGCGATCCTGCCCCGCCTCCAGCGAGCCGTCCTCCACAACGACGTCCCCGGCGTCGAACACGTCGCGGTCCAGATGGAAAGCCATCGGGCCCAAAGCTTTGCGGATAGCCTCCGGCGAGGCCGCCGCGCCAATACGGCCCTTGTTGCGCCGCACGCCTTCATCACTGCGGAAGCCAACGACGACGGCGGGCCGTGAGCCCGCTTCCGTCCCGCCGGGGGCGGCTACCTCGGGAGAATGGGGCGCCACTGCCTGCCACCAGCGGCGGTGCTCGTCGCCGTCGCCGTCGAAGCGGCCGGTCCACGGCGTCGGGCGGACATCGGCAACAGCGGGGGAAATCTCCATGATTCAAGCTCAGCGCATGACGGCAGCGAAAAACACCGCTCGCAGGCGGAGGGTGTCCGGTATTCCGGAAAGGCCTACTTCACGCCCAGGATTTCCTCGACGGGACCGATCCCGAAGAACAGCAGGAATGCTGCGGCCACGGCCCACATGAGCGGATGGACTTCGCGGGCCCGGCCCTGGAAGGTGCGGATGAGTGCGAAGGAAATGAACCCGGCGCCCAGGCCGTTGGCGATCGAGTAGGTGAACGGCATGAGGGACAAGGTCAGGAATGCGGGAATGCCGACACCCCAGTCCTGCCAGTGGATCTTGCCCACCTGGGACACCATCATGAAACCCACCACCACCAGGGCAGGGGCGACGGCTTCGAACGGGACCAGGTTGATGAGCGGGGTGAAGAACATGGCTACCAGGAACAGCAGGCCGGTCACGATCGACGCGAGGCCGGTGCGGGCGCCTTCGCCGATGCCGGCGCCGGATTCCACGAAGATCTGGTTGGAGGACACGGACGAGCCGCCACCGATGATCGCACCGAGCGCGTCCACTTGCAGGACGCGGTCCACGTTGGGGATGTTTCCGTGCTTGTCGATGTTTCCTGCTTCCCTGGCCAGGCCCACCATGGTGCCCATGGCGTCGAAGAAGATGCTGAGCAGGATCACGAATGCCAACAGCGTGGCGGCGATGATGCCAAGGTGCTGGAACGCGCCGAGGGGGTTCGCCTTGCCGATGAGGGACAAGTCCGGTGCGGCCCACTCGGTGAACTTGGGCGCAACCAGGGACCAGCCACGGGGATTGTAGGTCTTGCCGTCGAAACTCGGGCCGATGTGCAGGGTGAATTCAAGGATGGCCGCGAGGGCCGTCGAGACGATGATGCCGATCAGGATGGCGCCACGTACTTTGCGGACCACCAAGGCGATGGTCAGGACCAGGCCTACAACGAACACCAGGGTGGGCCAGCCAAGCAGCTTCCCGTCGACGCCCAGGCCCAGCGGGACCGTGGTGCCGGCGGCGTCCGGGATGCGGCGCACGAAGCCGGCGTTGACCAGGCCGATCAGCGCGATGAAGAGGCCGATGCCCACCACGATCGCGGTCTTCAGTGCCTCAGGTACGGCTTTGAAAACCGCGGTCCGGAAACCCGTGAGCACCAGGATCAGCATGGTCAGGCCCGAGAGCATCACCAGGCCCATCATGTCCGGCCACGTCAGGCCGGGGTGCGACGCAATCGTGACTGCCACGAAGGCGTTGACGCCCAGCCCGGTAGCCACTGCGAAGGGGTGCTTGGCCCAGGCTCCCATGAGGATCGTCAGGATGCCGGCTACGAAGGCCGTGGTGGCGGCGACGGCGGCGAAGCCAAGGGAAGCGCCACTCGAGTCCGCCCCGGAAAGGATCAAAGGATTGAGGACCACGATGTAGCTCATCGCAAAGAAGGTCGCGAAGCCGCCTCGGATTTCTCGCGAGTAGTTGGATCCGCGTTCCGAAATCTTGAAGTATCGGTCGATGGCTGAGCCCTGCTTGAGCATGGAAGTCTCCGGGGATCGGGGAAGTGTGCTCTCAAATCCTATGCCCGCGGCTTAGGCCCTCCCGCGAATTCGCCTAGTCTGTAAGGAATCCAACCCCAAGGGAGTCATTCGCTCATGCGCCCTATCCGCCAGCTGCTGGCCGTCGTCGTCGCTTTCACAGCGGTTCTTTTCTCTGCCGCCCTGTTCTCAGCGGCACCCGCCTTCGCGCACGACGTCGCCGAGTCAACGTCACCGGCCAACGGCTCAACCGTTGCCAGCGTCCCGGACTCCGTGTCCATCACGTTCAACAACCGGCCGCTCCTGCTCGGCTCACAGATCCGGGTGAACGACGCCTCAGGCCAGAACTGGGCAGATGGTTCCGTGGAGATTGTGGATGCGGTGGTGTCGCAGAAGCTGAGGCCTGGCGCGCCTGCCGGCGCTTTCACCGTCATCTGGCGAGTTGTCAGTTCGGATTCGCACCCCATCGAAGGCACCTTCACGTTCACCGCGAAAGCAGGAAGTACGACGGCGGGCAGCGGCTCCGCGAGCACCGCACCTTCGGTGGAGGTGCCCACCGCCGGCACCGCCGCGCCGGGTTCGACCGCGACGCCGGAGAAGGTGCCCGACGCATCCCAACCGTTCCCCTGGAGCATTGTGGTCTTCGCGGTGGTGGCCGCGGGCCTGCTGGTCTTCCTGGGTGTCACCGCACGACGCCGGCTGGCAGGCGGGGATTCCGGGGACTCTGACGGTTCCGGGGATGACGAGGACCCCGAGGACTCATAGGAAGTCCGTCCATACTGGTTCTAGGCCGAGGCAGGAACTGCCGCAAAGGTGCCGGTGAGGGCACCATGGACGCTGTCCGGGTAGACCTTGGCGGAAATCGCCTGGCCCACCACCTTGGCTTGGCACAGGACTTCCTTCGGGGTGGGCGTGGCAAGTTCGCCGACGCCAACCAGGTACATTCCAATCGCGCGCATGGCTGCGACGAGGTTCTGGCCGATCGAGATGCCGAGCTCAGCAAGCATCCGCCGCAGCTGGCTCTGTCCACAGCGGGTGACAACGACGTGGTCGGCCAAGAGAACTCCGTTGGCGGTGTGGACGGCCCACTGGTACGAGGCCACCCCCGAGGATGCCAAGCCCGGCGAGGCCAGATCTGGTCCGACTGGGTTGGAAAGCTCGGAGCCGGAAACCACCGATCCGGAAATCACGGTCCCCACGGCAGCTTCGTCCAGGCGATCAAGGCGGACGGCCCGTGTGGTGCTCCGCACATCGAGGCCGTGACTGGCTGCGTAATTGCGCAGGTGCCGCAGGATTTCGCTGCGCTCCTGGAGGCACGCGGCGTCCGCGGCGTCACAGCGCTGCAGGATGCCGGTATTGAGCGGCTGCAAAGGGGCGGGGACATACATTCCGTCCACCACGATCGCGTCTACGCCGTAACGGCTGAGTTCGCTGGCCACGGCCAGGCCGGGCATGCCGGCACCGATGACCACGGTGGTGGTGCGTTCCGTACTCGCAGTAGGCATGGTTGACACAGCTTGGCTCCTCTTTGAAGGTGCGTTGCCGAAGGCAACACCGGGGTGGCGTCCGAGTCCCCAAAGCGGTCGCGAATGATGGCCGTTGATGTGTTGAAAAACACGATCCCCGGTCACCAGTGCCTCGAACATTACAGAAGAAATCGCGTGGTGGATAGCCCCGGGACCGGCATGTCCGCCGATGCGTTTTTCGCGCCCCGATTCGGCAGATTTCCACGCCCTCCGGCGGGTTTCCACATACGCTTCTTCCGGCTTGATTCGGCCCTTGCAAACGAGAATAGTGAGCATTGGAGACCGCAACTCACGGCAGTCAAGCGAGAAACACGTTGTGGGCGCGGCCTCTGGCAGAATAGCCGCAACATCAGCCAGCAGTGCGAGGAGGCAGGCCCCATGGACCAGCACGGCAAACACTCTGAGAGCCATCGACCAGAGACCGAAGGCAACGCAGAGGAACCATCCATTGCCCCCGGCGGAATTGTGGTGGGCGTTGACGGCAGCGAACACGGCCAATGCGCCCTCATTTGGGCCGCCCGCGAGGCCGAACGCAGGCAGCTTCCCCTGCATGTAGTCACGGCCTACTCCGTGCCCATCTTCGCGGCTTCCGGCCTGGACGGCGGCTACGCAACAGTGGATGACTCCGTTATCCGGGACGGCGCCGAGGCAATCGTCAAGCAGGCCCTTGAGAAGGTCTCCGGCTACGCCATCGACGTCGATGGATCGGTGGAGAACGGAGATGCCTCCGGCGTGCTGCTCGATCTGTCCGAAACGGCCGAGCTCCTGGTCTTCGGCACCCGGGGACGCGGCGGGTTCGTAGGCAGGCTCCTGGGCTCCGTGAGCAGTGCCCTGCCGGCGCACTCCAAGTGCCCCACCGTGACAGTCCCGCTCTTCTGCGCGGACCGATTGGGTGAAACCACAGAGGACAAGCACATCAAGGCCGAGCGCGCGAAGGTTGGCTCCCGCGTGATCGAGAACGTGGTCGCAGTCGGCGTGGACGGCTCTGAACAGGCCCGCGTTGCCGTCCTGGAAGCCGCAGAGCAGGCCCAACGCATGGGCGCCAAGCTGCGCGTCATCTGCGCCGTACCCGAGTACAGCGGTTCCCTGGCGTGGGTTCCGGCACCACTGGACCGGGAGGCACTCTTCAAGGACATCAGGGTTCAGCTCGACGCAGGCCTAGCGTGGCTCAAGAGCCACTTCCCCAAGCTTCCAGCGGAAACGCAACTGCTTGATGGTTCGCCCGTGGAAGTTCTCGTGGAAGTGAGCCGCAGCGTCGAACTCGTGGTGCTGGGCACGCGTGGGCGGGGAGGCTTCGCAGGAATGCTCCTCGGATCGACGTCGGATGGCGTCCTGCACCATGCCAAAGGGCCCGTGCTGGTTGTTCCCGACCGCGAGGATCCCAGGCTGGCGGACCGCGTCAACTTCGGTCCGATGCTCGCCGCCTAACAGGCAAACCCAAGGACTGGTGGACGCAGGCGGACGGCAACGGTGGAGCACGCACAGCCCGGGGACGCATCGCGCTTGATCGTCGAGCTGCGCCGGATCCGGGCAACCATGCTTCCAGAGGTCGGCGGCAAGGCGGCCAACCTCGGCGAACTGATCTGGGCGGGACTTCCGGTCCCGCCCGGGTTTTGCCTGACCACCGAGGCTTATCGGCGCGCGCTGCAGCCCGATGGAAGCCCCGAGTCGGCGCTCGCGGACATTCTCCATGGCCTTGAGGCCGTGGAACCCGGCGACCTTAAGGGCATCGCTTCCCTCGCGGCCCGCGCCAGGGAAGCGGTGCTCGACGCCGGCATCCCTGCAGACATCGAAGACGCCGTTCGCTCGGCCTACTCCGCGCTGGGCCCGGAAGTCCCGGTGGCCGTCAGGTCCTCTGCCACCGCCGAGGACCTGCCCTTTGCGAGTTTCGCCGGCCAGCAGGACACCTACCTGAACGTCCTGGGGGCCGACGCCGTGCAGCAGGCCGTCCTGAAGTGCTGGGCCTCCCTGTGGACCGACCGAGCGGTCAGCTACCGGGCAAGCAACGGGATCGACCACGCCACGGTGACGCTCGCCGTCGTCGTCCAACGGATGGTGGATGCTGAGACCGCAGGAGTGTTGTTCACCGCCAATCCGGTGACCGGGCGGCGCCGCGAGGCGGTCATCGACGCCAATCCCGGGCTCGGTGAGGCCGTGGTATCCGGCGCCGTGAATCCGGACCACTTTGTGGTGGATTCCCTCACCGGGAGGATCACGGAGCGACGGATCGGCGACCGGAAGCTGGTGATTCGCTCCATTCCCGGCGGCGGAACCGAAAGGCTCGACGCGGCGGCGCAGGCAGAAGACGGAGCGGCCGGGGATGCCTGCCTTGCCGACTCCCAGATCAGGGCGCTCGCTGTCCTCGGCCAGCGCGTCGAGGACCATTACGGAGCACCGCAGGACACCGAATGGGCCATCGATGGCGACGGCAAACTGTGGCTCACCCAAGCCCGCCCCATCACCACGCTCTACCCGCAAATGACCCGCCAACCCGCGGTCCCCGGTCCGCACGCGTACCTTTGCTTCAGCCTCGCCCAAGGACTCACCCGTCCCCTGACTCCCATGGGCCTCGCGGGCATCAGGCTCATGGGGTCCTCGGTAGCCGAAGCGGCGGGATTCCGGGTTCCCGAACCGCGCGACGGGCCTTCGCCCTACTACGAGGCCGGGCAACGGATCTATTTTGACCTCACTTCGATGTTCCGAAGCAAGGCCGGACGCGCCATCGTGCCCAGGATCTTCGACGTCATGGAAGCACGTTCGGCGGCCATTGTGCGCGGCCTGTTCGAGGACCCGCGTTTCGCCGTCACCAGCAAGACGCCCTTCAAACTGCTCAGGCACGTTGCCCCGATCGTGCTCCGCTTCCGCCTTCCGGAGATCCTGCTGCGCGCCCTCTATCGGCCGGACGTTGCCCTTGAAAACGTGGAACGGCTAGGCGAGAAACTGAAGGCCACGCATGAAGTCCCCGCCGATGCCACTCCCCGCGAAAAGCTGGACCACGCCGAGCGGATACTTCGCGAGGGATTGTTCCCCATACTGCCCAATATCCTGCCACCGGTAGCGCTCGGCTTCGGGATGATCGGGTTGGTCCGGAAAATACTTGGCGAACAGGCCTCCTGGGGCGAGCTCCAAACCATCATCCGCGGCCTGCCCAACAACGTCACCACTGAAATGGACCTTGCTCTGTGGCGGCTCTCAACCAGCATCCGCGAAGATCCCGCTTCCGCGGAGGCCTTTACCGGCGGCGAGCCCGCTGTCCTCGCGGAGAGCTACCGCGACGGCGGCCTGCCCGCAGTCGCGCAGGCGGGGTTGGCCTCGTTCCTGCGCGACTACGGCCACCGGGCCATCGCGGAAATCGACCTGGGCATGCCCCGCTGGTCCGACGACCCCACCCACATCATCGGAGTCCTGGTCAACTACCTTCGCCTCGACGATCCCCGACTGGCGCCGGACAAACAGTTCGAAAAAGCTGCCCACGACGCCGAGGAACAGCTCGCCGTACTGGTGGCCCGTGCGCGGTCCAAGAGTCCGTTGCACGCGAGGATCGTGAAAATGGCCCTTGAGCGGACACGCATGTTTGCGGGACTCCGTGAGCTTCCGAAGTACCACCTCGTGCGTGGCTTCGCCGCGGTCCGCGCCCAGCTTTCGGAAGTGGGGGAGACCTTGGCGGAAGCGGGAGTCATCGATGACGCCGGCGACGTCTTCTTCCTGGATTTCAAGGACGCCCGCCACGGCTTGGACGGCAAGGATCTCCACGATCTGGTGGCCCAGCGGCGCGAGGCCTACGAGCTTGAACTCAAGCGCCGGCACGTGCCACGCGTACTGCTCTCCGACGGCACCGAGCCGGAAGCCCTGCCCGCCGGTTTCCTGAACAGCGGGAATGGACGACCCGCGTCGGGCGGCGCACTGCCGGACGGCATGCTGCTGGGGACCCCGGCTTCGGCGGGAACGGTGACGGCAGTGGCCAGGGTGATCATGGATCCGGTGGGCGCGCATCTCGAACCCGGAGAAATCCTGGTGGCGCCCTCCACGGATCCCGGCTGGACGCCCCTCTTCCTGACCGCCGGGGGACTCGTGATGGAGATGGGCGGGCCCAACTCACATGGCGCCGTCGTGGCCCGTGAGTACGGGATTCCGGCGATCGTGGGCGTCCCGGATGCCACGTCCCGGATCAGTTCAGGCCATACGATCACAGTGGATGGCGCCGCGGGGACGGTGGCTATCTAGCCGAAACCGTGGGTGTGGTCCGGGAGCTGCGTTCCGGAACGCAGCGTGCGGCCGGCACCCACGATCCCCGGCGCCTATCCCCAGCCGAGCTCGTGCAAGCGGTCGTCGCCGATGCCGAAGTGGTGGGCGATCTCATGGATCACGGTGATGGCCACCTCGTCGATTACCTCCTGGCGGGATCCGCAGATATCCAGGATCGGCTGCCGGAATATGGTGATCCTGTCAGGGAGGGAACCGGCATCCCACCAAGAGTCCCGTTCCGTCAGCGGCACCCCCTCATACAGGCCCAGGAGCACGGTGTCCGGCTCGTCTCCAGGCTGCGGGATGTAGTCGTCCTCGATGAAGATAGCCACGTTGTCCATGGCCCGGGCTGCTTTGTCCGGTATCAGGAGCAAGGCATCGCTGACGGCCGCCTCGAAGTCTTCCGGCGACATCTCGAATGGAACGGTGTTGAACTGCGCGGCCGCGGCGCCAGTGCCAACCCCACTGCTGGTACCAGGGAGTCGGGAGGAAATGCGCTGGCCGCCAGGGGAATCACCGTCGGGAACGATCGGCAGGCCGGGAGGTAAATTCGCGGGCATGTTCTGACTCTAGTCCGCGGCCCGGTCGTTGACGCCGGATGTGATGACAGCTACAGTTTTCCGGGCCGGTAATTCGTATAACCCAGCCCCAGGTTAAGCCAAGCCAGTCGTGCGGATCCTGCGACAAGTGCACCTAGCGCACCCAGTGCGCCCAACAGACAGGCCAGCCCATGACCCGACCCGGCAGCCGCTCCGGCACGACGATGAACGACGTCGCTGCCGCTGCCGGTGTTTCCCAGGCCACGGTCTCCCTGGTGCTCAACGACGCCGCAGGAACCAGGTTCTCGCAAGAAACCCGGCGCAGGGTCCATGCTGCCGCGCACGAACTGGGGTACCGGACCAACGCCCACGCCAAAGTGCTCCGCGACGGCGTGGCTGGCATGATCGGCTTCGTCGGCGACTTCGTGGCCACGGCGCCATTCGCCGGCAAGATCATCGAGGGCGCCCAAGCCCGGGCTTGGGAGGCCGGGCTGCTCCTCCTGACCGCCAACACGGGCGGGGACAAGGCCCTCGAAGCCGCTTCGCTGGAGACCATGCTGTCCTACAAGGTGGCAGGAGTGGTCTACGCCGCCATGTACCACCGGATCCTTGACGTGCCGGATGTCCTGGCGGAGGTGCCCGCCGTCGTGCTCAATTCGCGCGACCGTTCCGGGCGCTTTCCGAGCATCGCTCCCCAAGAGGAGCTGGGTGGCTACACCGCCACCAAACGCCTGCTGGACGCAGGCCACCGGCGTATCGCGATGATCAACATCGCTGCGGTGGACGGTGAGCTTCCAGCCGCCGTCGGGCGCTATGCGGGCTATCTCCGGGCCCTCAAGGAGGCCGGCCTCCACCCCGATCCCGGGCTCCACCGGATCGGCGACGGGCATGAGTCGGGCGGTTTCGGCAATGCCCTGGCACTCATGACCGGCCCGCAGCCACCCACCGCCATCTTCTGCGCCAACGACCGCACCGCCTGGGGTACCTACCAAGCGCTTGCCCAGCTCGGACTGTCCATCCCGCACGATGTGTCGCTGGTGGGTTTCGACAACCAGGAAACGCTCGCCCCGCACTTGCGGCCCGGACTGACCACGCTGGAACTGCCCTTCCTTGAGATGGGCCGGCGCGCCATCGAACTACTGCTGGCCGGCGCGGAACGTGACGGCAGTACCGAATACTTTGAATGTCCCCTCGTCGAACGCCATTCCGTGGCGGCGCCACTGAAAACCAACCACCAGCCACTGAAACTCCCCAACCAAGGAACAGGAAACGCATGAACCACTCGCCCCTTGCGTCCGAGCCGCTCGACGTCGTCGTGGTCGGCGAAGCCCTCATCGACATCGTGAACTCGCCCGGAGGGCAGACCGAATACCCCGGCGGCTCGCCTGCGAACGTCGCCTACGGCCTTGGGCGGCTCGATGTGAAGGCCGGGCTGCTGACCGCCGTCGGGCGTGATTCCCGGGGCGAGTCCATCGCGGCGCACCTGGCAAGCGCCGGTGTGGTTGTGCTGCCGGGCTCGCAATCGCTTGCGAAGACTGCGACGGCGACGGCGGAGATCGCCGCGGACGGTTCGGCCGAGTACACCTTCGACATCGAATGGACGCTGGCTCCTGCCGCACTCCCTTACGCCCCGAAGGTGCTCCACACGGGCTCGATCGCCACGTTCCTCGAGCCCGGCGCCGCCGTCGTCAGGACCCTCCTGGAGCAGGCCCAGGGCGGATGCATCGTCACGTACGACCCCAACATACGCACCGACCTCCTGGGCAGCCACAGCGAGGCGCTCCGCATTTTCGAGGAGCTCGTACCGCTGACCAGCGTCGTGAAGCTCAGCGACGACGACGCGTTCTGGCTCTACCCCGGCAAGTCCTTGGAAGAGACTGCCAGGCACATCCTGGGCCTCGGTGCAGGCCTGGCCGTCGTCACGCGGGGCGCCCAGGGTTCCCTCATGGCGACGCCGCACACCCAGCTGACGGTTCCCGCGGTGACATCGGTGGTTGCGGACACCATCGGCGCCGGCGATTCCTACATGTCGGCACTGATCCTCGGGCTGCTGCTGCGCGGCAGCCAAGGGCTTGCGCCCACGGTTCTCGAACGCATCGGGCAGACCGCCTCCATGGCCGCAGCCATTACCGTGGGGCGTCCGGGAGCCAACCCGCCCACGCACCGCGAGCTTCTCGCCGGAATGGCGAGGTAGCTGCGGCGGTGGTCGACGGCGGTGCCTCGCTAGCGGGACGTGATCCTAGCGGGAGCGGCGCCGCGTCAACCCGACGCCCACGAGGCAGATGACGCCGCCCACGAGGCCCCAGATGGTGGGGATTTCCTTGAGCACAGCCCAGGAAATCAGAATCGTGGCCCCCGGAACGAGGTACGTCGTGGCGGCGAGTTTCCCGGCCTCAATGAGGGACAGCGCGTAGGCCCACGTGGTGAAAGCGATGGCTGTCGGGAAGATCCCGAGATACACCAAGCCGAGAGTGGCCGGAAGGGGTGCGGCCTGCACTTCGGCCACCAGTTGGCCGGCCCACGGCAGACAGCACACGGCGCCCACCATGATGCCAAACCAGGTGGCCTGAGCCGCGGAGAACTTCCGCAACACGGGCTTCTGGACAATCACGCTCACCGCGGCGAGCACAGCGGCAAGGAGGCACAACAGCACTCCGGCGACGTCCGCCGTCGAGCGCTGTCCCGAACCGAGCGCGATCAGTGCAACACCGCCGAACGCCACGAGGCTACCGATGACCAGCCAGCGCGGAAAGCCTTCTTTCAGGATGACGCCGGCGAGCACGGCGATGAGGATCGGCGAGACGTTGATGAGCATGGCACTGGTTCCGGCGTCGAGCATGTGCTCGGCGGCGTTCAGGGCGAGGTTGTAACCCGCGAACCACATGACACCGTAGGCCAGGATGGGCAGCCATTCCCGGCCTTTGGGCCAGCGCTTGAGCCTGGGCAGGGCGACAATACCGAGCGCGACGGCGGCAACCACCAGCCGTCCGAGCGTCAAGGAGCCGGGGGAGAAGCTGGGTCCCACGGCCCGGATGCCCACGAAGGCGGATGCCCAGAGGACAACGGTGACGATGACGGCGGCGATGCCGAGCTTACTGATGGTCCGGGAGGTGGTGTTCGCCGGAGAGATTGGGGTGCTTGTGGCCATGATGCCAATCTAGCCCGGGACGGGTCGGACGGACTGGCGGAATTCGGACGTCTTTCAACAAGAAACCGCCAACTCTGACGGAGCGGATTTGAACGGTGGTTTGAGGCCGGTTTGCGTTTCGCGGGGCGCGATTTGGGAATATCCCCGACTATGCTCTAAAGTTTTAGAGTCCAGTTCGGACGAGCGAGAAGCGGTAAACGCATAGCGTTGTTGACCGTCGCGAATTCGGATTGTTCCAGGCCCCCATCGTCTAGCGGCCTAGGACACCGCCCTTTCACGGCGGCGGCACGGGTTCGAATCCCGTTGGGGGTACGCAAGGAACTGGTCAGTTCGGACTGAAAAGTCTGGTAGGCTGGAAGCCTTGAAAAAAGCGGTAGAGATACTGCAAACAAGCAAGGCCCTGTAGCGCAGTTGGTTAGCGCGCCGCCCTGTCACGGCGGAGGTCGCGGGTTCAAGTCCCGTCAGGGTCGCTCTGATTGCCGGAAGGAATTCCGGCAATCATGGTGACATTGTCACCTAAGGCTCTGTAGCTCAGTTGGTAGAGCGTTCGACTGAAAATCGAAAGGTCACCGGATCGACGCCGGTCGGAGCCACCACTGGGAAGCGTCAGTTCTTCGGAACTGGCGCTTTTCTTCTTTTAACCTGCAGGGAAAAGCCTGGGGTTATTCGGTTTCTGCCTAAAAGGCGAACATTTCCGTGCACGCGTGCCATTTTCGAGCGTGCGCGACGGATTCTGCTCAATCATTCGAATGGACAAACCCCATCCCCCTGGAATCACGTGGCCGGCAAGCTATGCGACCGGGATGATCCAGCAGAATCCGACGGCCACGGCCGGCTTGTCTCCGCCTTGACTTGGCCAAGCGCTAGGGTGGTACTCAAGAGAAGGGGAGGGCTAAATGGACCAGCAGGAAAGCTACACCGCGCCTGAACCGGAAGCCGTTGGGGCTCCGGTGTCCGAGGACCGTCAAACGGTGGCGGGAAGTGGCCGCACAGTGATCTCGGATTCCGCTGTCGCCAAGGTTGCTGGCATCGCCGCCAGGGCTGTTCCAGGCGTCTATTCCCTAGGCTCGGCTCCTTCGCGCGCCCTCGGAGCCATCCGCGATGCCGTCGGCAGCCAGGACCATGCTGCGGGTGTCCGCGCCGAGGTCGGAGAAACCCAAGTGGCCGTGGACCTCAATCTTGTGGCTGTCTATGGATACCCTTTGCATGATGTCGCCAACCAGGTCCGCGCGGCCGTCTATCAGGCGGTCGAATCGTTGGTGGGGCTGGAAGTCATCGAGGTCAACGTTGAGATCAACGACGTCTACGTTGCTCCGCCCATCAAAGCCGGAACAAGAGGCGCATTATCGGAAAGGGAGCCACTCCAGTGAACTTGACCGTTGTCGGAATCGGGATCGGCGCTTTCGTGGCGTTCATGGCCTTCCAATTCGGGCTGTGGGGTTTCATCATCGCCCTTCTCTTCATGGGCATCGGCGCACTTCTGGGCCGCGCCGCGGACGGAAAGCTTGACCTGCGCAGCGTGCTGGATGCCCTCACCGGCCGCCGCTCGTCGTCATGAGTTCCACGGCTGAGGCTGTGCAGCCCGCCGTCTCCCTGGCTGGCCACAACCGAATCAGCACCCAGGCCCTCACCACTTTGGCCCAGGCGGCCGCCGCGGAAGCGCTCGGTGTCTCGGCGCAGGATGTTCGCGCCGAATGGTCGGACGACGACGGACTGCTGGCACTCTCGATTGCCGCCCCGATCCGGGTGCCCTCGCTGACGGAAGTCCTCAGAGACCCGCTGCGGGTAGAGGGATACGGTGGGACGGTTTGGGACCGGGCCGTCGCTGCCAAGACGGTCATCCTTGAGCGAGTCACCCAGCTCAGCGGTTCCACCTTGAGCCGCGTGGATATCCGGATCAGCGGCGCACGCATCAGCGAAGGAGCTCGCGTCCAATGAGCCACGCCCAGACCCCGCACGCCCGGCGCAGCCACCCGGACCCTGCGGACGCGCAGACAGCCGACGGCGGGGCCCCAGTCATCCAGACGCCGGGGACCTCGGACATCGGCGACCGGATCGACGTCGGGCTCCAGCGCATCCTGAAGCGTGAGACCCATTCCTCCCGTGCGGGAATGGCGGGGCTGGCCGCGGCCCTTGTGATCGCGGCCTGTGTCTACGCCCTCCTCGAATCGGCTTTGCGCGCCATTGGCCAACCACCGTGGCTCATCGATCCGCAAACGGCTGCCGAACGGCTCACGGCGCTGCCCTCAGGTATTTCGCCCTTGCTGCTCGGTGCCCTCGGCGGCGTCGTGGCAATGGTGGGCCTGATTTTCTTCTTGAACGCGGTCCTGCCCGGCAGAAAGTCCCGGCACTTGCTTGAGGATCCCCGGGCCGGAGTAGTGGTGGACGACGAAGTCATTGCTTCGGCACTTGCCAGAGCCGCCCGGACAGCAGCGAACGTCACCCACGAGCAAGTCATGGTGGTGGTCTCGCAAAGGTTGGTTGTGGTCAACGTCCGGCCTACCTCGGGCGTGCCCTTGCACGAGGAACGGATCCTTGCCGCCGTCGAGGACGAACTTCAAAGGATGGCCCCTTCGCCCATGCCTTCAGTCCGCGTCAATGTCGCTACGTCCGGGGTGATCGGGGCATGAACGGCACTCCGCACGTCCTTAACCGCATCCTGATCGGCATCCTTGGCCTGAAGCTGCTGGCCATCGGCATTCTTCTGGTCCTGCTCGCCACCGTTCCCGCCGTGGGAAGTTGGTGGCAAAGCTGGTCTGCCGGCCTCTGGGAACACGCCAAGTACCTCTCTGAGCAGACCCGCATTCCAGGTCGGGAGGAAAGCTGGCTCTGGGTTGCAGCCGCTGCGGTGCTTGTTGTGCTGATCGTGCTCATGGTGTCCTGGGTGTCGCAGCAGGGCAAAGGCCGCGCCAACCTCATTGTGTCGGAGTACGACGACGCCCGGACGCCTGGCGACGTCAACATCGGCGGGAACCTTGCCGAGCAGGCGCTCAAGGCGGCCCTCGCCGAACGTACGGATCTCGCGGGCGTAACGGTGGCGACCTACGAGGTCAACGGTCGTCCCGGGCTCCGGGTCAGGGTCCAGCCCCGTCAAGGCGTTTCCCCGCACCTGCTGGCCGCGGACGTCTCCCGGCTGGTGGAGGCGCTGGACGTGGTGGTGGGACGCAGGACTCCCGTGTTGATTCATATCGGGGCCGGCGCGCGGACCCGGTTCAGCAAGGCCGAGCGCGTTCGTTGAACTGACTCCGACCCCTGTTAACCGGATAGCTAAGTTACCTCCCGGGCGTTTTGCGTTGCAGAGCTGTCCGTGGGGCCATAGTTTGAAGGTTAGGGGGAACTCTTCCCTTTGGTTGGGCTTGCCCGGCCGGCACCGGACCTTGGGTCCGAGTCAAGCCGATGGACCAAAAAACTTGGACCAGGAACAAGGAGAAAACCATGAGCGAAGAACACAACAACATCAAACAAACGGCCGAAGCCGCAGCTGAACAGGCCAAGCAGCTCGCGGGCGATGCCGCGGAGCACGTGAAGGAATTTGCGGGCGAGGCGGTCGGGAACGCGAAGGAATTTGCCGGCGAGGCGGTCGGGAACGCGAAGGAATTTGCCGGCGATACCGCGGAGCACGTCAAGGAGTTCCTCTCGGGTGACGTGGCTGAGAAAGCCAAGGACCTCGCGGGGGATGTTGCCGGGAACGCCAAGGAAATCGCGGGCGATGTGGCTGAGAACGCCAAGGGCCTCGGCTCCAGGATCGCCGGTTTCTTCAAGGGCGGCAAATAGGCTCCACGCCGGTCATTACGCGCCTTCCTGACCCTCTTTGGCTGGAGAACGGGGCCGACACGCACAACTTGCTGTGTGTTGGCCCCGTTTCCGTTCCAGAGAAGGTCGGGAAGGGAAGACCCTACTTAGCCACGAGGTACGCCCCGCTGTTCGGGACAATCGAGGCCCCGCCCGATCCGCCATCGCTGGAGAGTTCCACCCGGAACCCGGCCGGGACAGGGAGAGCTGCGGTACCCATGTTGACAACTACCAGCACGTCCCGGTTGTGGAAGGCCAGGACTCCGTTGGCGGGATTGTGCTCCTCAGCCCACTGGAACGTGCCCGAGCCCAGGCGGTGCGAGCGGCGGAATGCCAGGACGGAGCGGTACAGCTCGAGGGTGGAGCCCTCGACGCCGGCCTGGACGTCCGCCGCCAGCTCGCCGAACGCTTCGGGTTGAGGCAGCCAGGGCGCAGCGGGCGCTTTGCCAGCAGCTCCGGCGCCGCCCGTACCAGCCGTTGCCGCTTCCGAGAATCCGAAGCCAGGCTCTGCGGATTTCCAGGGCAAGGGCACGCGGCACCCATCGCGGCCGCGTTCCACGCCCTTGGTCCGGAAGAAGGAGGGGTCTTGGCGCGCCTCGGCCGGCAGGGACGTGTGCTCCGGAAGGCCCAGTTCCTCACCCTGGTACAGGTAGGCCGAGCCAGGCAGAGCGAAAGACACCATGGAGGCCGCGCGTGCCCGCGCCAGGCCCAGGGCGGCGTCGGGCTGTTCGTCTTCCGCCGAGATTCCCTTGGGGAAGGTGGTGGGATCTGCCAGCCCGAAACGGCTGGGGTGCCGGACGGTGTCGTGGTTGCTCAGAACCCAGGTGGAGGGGGCCTCGACGGATCCCGCCGCGTCCAGAGAAGATTCGATTGCCACTGCCATGCGCTCCGCGTCCCAGCCTGCCAAGAGGAAATCGAAGTTGAAGGCTTGTTGCATTTCATCCTTGCGGACGTACCGGGCCAATCGCTCCGCGGGCTCCACCCAGGCCTCGGCAACGAGCATGCGGTCGCCGTCGTATTCGGCGAGGACTCTGTGCCATTCGCGATAGATGTCATGGACGCCGTCCTGGTCGAAGAAGGGCGACGGCGGGTCCAGCGGCGGCTTGACCTTGTGCTCGACGGCGGTCGCTACGGCCGCCGAGTTTTCGAGTGCGGGGACAATGTGAAGCCTGGCCGTGTGCGGTTCGACGGCTTCGCTGTGGGCGCCTGGCGCGGATAAACCACCTTCGACCATGGCGGCCTCGCCCTCCCAGTCCGGCAAGCCGGCTTCTTTGACCAGGCCATGGGCAACGTCCACCCGGAAGCCGTCAACTCCGCGATCCAGCCAGAAGCGCAGTACCGAACGCATCTCTTCGTGGACTTCGGGGTTCTCCCAGTTGAGATCGGGCTGCTTCGTATCGAAAAGGTGCAGGTACCACTGGCCGGGAGTGCCGTCGTCGTTCGTTAGGCGTGTCCACGCGGGGCCACCGAAGATGGATTTCCAATTGTTCGGGGCCAAGGCCCCGTCCCGGGAGCCTGGTTTGGAGTCTTTGCCCGGGTGGAACATGTAGCGCGCGCGTTCAGGGGAGCCGGGGGCGGCGGCGAGGGCTTCGCGGAACCAGGCGTGCTCGTCCGAGGTGTGGTTGGGCACGAGGTCGACGATCACCTTGATACCCAGGCTGTGTGCCTTCTCCAGCATGGCGTCGAAGTCATCCAAGGTGCCGAAGAGGGAATCCACGGCCCGGTAGTCCGCTACGTCGTATCCGGCATCAGCCTGCGGCGACTTGTAGAACGGGGAGAGCCAGACGGCATCCACGTCCAACGATTGCAGATAGGGCAGTTTCGCGGTGACCCCGGCAAGGTCGCCCATTCCGTCGCCGTTGGCGTCGGCGAACGAGCGGGGATAAATCTGGTAGACGACGGCGCTTGCCCACCACGCGGAATTGCTGGAACCGGGGGTTGGGATCGGGGAGTGCGGCACTGGATTCCTCTCGATGACATATTTTTGTGTAAACGCTTGCATTACTACCCGGAAGCTTACTAATGTGAGGCTCACCACATCAACCGCACTGCGGAAATACCTGGTCCACTCACTGAGGAGTTCCCAGCATGAACACACGCAAGTACCTTTTGCCGGCCGCTGTTGCCGGCGTGCTAGCCATGTCCCTGTCCGCCTGTGGTGGCGGCGGTGGCGGCAGCACAGCCTCAAGCGGCGGAGATGCCGCAGCGAACCTCGACGGACGCGGTCCAATCACCTACGTCCAGGGCAAAGACAACAGCAACGTTGTCCGCCCGCTTGTCGATAAGTGGAATGCGGCGCACCCGGACCAGAAGGTCACTTTCAAGGAGCAGTCCGACCAGGCGGACCAGCAGCACGACGATTTGGTCCAGAACTTCCAGGCCAAGAACGTCAATTACGACGTCGTTGACGTGGACGTCATCTGGACCGCTGAGTTTGCCGCGAAGGGTTGGCTGCAGCCGCTCACGGACAAGATGAGCATCGATACCTCCAAGATGCTGCCTGCCACGGTCAAGACGGCAACGTACAACAACACGCTCTTCGCGGCACCCCAGACCTCGGACGGCGGCATCCTCTACTACCGCAAGGACCTGGTGCCCACCCCGCCCAAGACCTGGGACGAGATGATGAGCATGTGCTCCATCGCGAAGTCGAACGGCATCGACTGCTACGCAGGACAGATGGCCAAGTATGAAGGCCTCACAGTGAACGCTGCTGAAGCCATCAACTCGGCAGGCGGCACCATCGTTGGAGACGACGGCAAGTCCACCGTGACCTCCGCGGCGGCCAAGGCCGGCCTCAACAACCTCGTCACCGCCTACAAGAACGGAAACATCCCCACGCAGGGCGTGACCTACCAGGAAGAACAGAGCCGGCAGTCCTTCGAAGACGGCAAACTCCTCTTCCTGCGCAACTGGCCCTACGTCTACAACCTCGCCAAAACGGACGGCTCATCCAAGGTGAAGGACACCTTCGGCATGGCTCCGCTCCCGGGTAAGAGCGGCCCCGGTGCCTCTTCCCTCGGTGGACACAACCTCGCCGTCAGCGTTTACTCGGCGCACAAGGCAACGGCCAAGGACTTCCTGACCTTCATGACCAGTGAAGAGACTGAAAAGTTCTACGCAACGCAGGGCTCGCTCGCCCCGGTGCTCGGTTCCCTGTACGACGATCCGGCCCTGGTCCAGCAGCTGCCGTACCTTCCGGTGCTGAAGACCTCGATCCAGAATGCCGTGCCGCGCCCGGTCACGCCGTTCTACCCAGCAGTCACCAAGGCCATCCAGGACAATGCCTACGCTGCCATCAAGGGTGACAAGTCCGTCGATCAGGCAATGACGGATATGGACACGGCCATCAACTCGGCCAGCCAATAGCGACACCTCCAGTGAACCTCGGGCGGCTGGCGCTTCAAGCGTACGGTCGCCCGAGGGGCACGCTATCAATTTCCGGAAGGAGGGGAAATGTCCACCCTTGCGCAGCCTAAGCGGGCGCCAGAGACACCAAGCCCCAAAACCAAAAAAGTTCAAAAAGAAGTAGGACAGGACCGGGCGGCCACGTCTCAAGGCCGGTGGGCGTTCTGGTTGATTTCCCCCGCCTTGGTATTGCTTGCCGTCGTCATCGTGTACCCGGTGGTCAACGCGATTATCATGGCGTTCCAGAAGGACCAGGGCCTGGATCCGGTGACCAAGGTCTTCGTCCAGGGCGGACCCGCCGGCTTCGATAACTTTGTCCACTGGTTGGCCCAGCAGTGTGGTTCAGCTGCTTGTGCACCCGGCACTCTTGGCGCCCAATTCTGGAGCGCCGTCGGAACGACGTTCTTCTTCACGGCGGTCACCGTTGTCCTGGAGACCGTTCTCGGGTTCTGGATGGCCGTCATCATGGCCCGGACTTTCCGCGGCCGCAGTGCCCTTCGTGCTGCTGTCCTGGTTCCGTGGGCCATTCCGACTGCCGTGACCGCGAAGCTGTGGTTCTTCATCTTCGCTTTCGACGGAATCGCCAACAAGCTCTTCGGCACGGCAATCCTGTGGACAGGCAGCGAGTGGCCAGCCCGTTGGGCGATCATCATTTCAGACGTTTGGAAGACGACGCCGTTCATGGCCTTGCTGATTTTGGCTGGCCTGCAGATCATCCCGGCGGAAGTGTACGAAGCAGCCAAGGTCGACGGTGCCTCGGCATGGCAGCGTTTCACCCAGATCACCTTGCCGCTCGTGAAGCCGGCGCTCATGGTGGCTGTCCTGTTCCGTGTCCTTGACGCACTGCGCATGTATGACCTCCCGGCCATCATGACCCAGGGCTCGAACGGCACAACAACGTTGTCCATCCTGGTGGTTGACCAGATCCGTCAGGGATTCAACTCAGCAGCGGCCTTGTCCACCATCACCTTCTTGATCATCTTCCTCGTTGCGTTCATCTTCGTTCGCTTCCTGGGAGCCAACGCAGTCGCCTCAGCCACACCCAAGACCACCAAGGGGCAGGAAAAATGACCGCCGTGAGCATTGACTCCGCGCCCAAGACAGCTGCCCGACGGCGGGAACGCTGGGCGAGCGGACGTACGTACATCAGCGCAGCGCTCATCTTCATCTGGTGCTTGATTCCCTTCTACTGGATGATCGTGACCGCGTTCCGCGACGTTGGATATACCTTCGATTCGACGCCTTTCTTCACGCACATCACCTGGGACAACTTCAACACGGTGTTCTCTGAAAGCCTGGGCAACCACTTCGGCCGGAACCTCTTGAACTCGCTCTTCGTAGCAGGGGTAACCACCGTAGTTGCCCTGCTTTTCGGGGTGTTCGCTGCGTATGCCTTGTCCAGGCTTGAATTCCGGTTCAAGTTCCTGGTCCTCGGCTTTGTCCTCGGGGCATCGATGTTCCCGGGCGTGGCCTTGGTGACGCCGTTGTTCCAGCTGTTCACCAACATCGGCTGGTACGGCACATATCAGGCGCTGATCATTCCGAACATCTCCTTTGTGCTCCCTCTGACGGTTTACACCTTGACGTCCTTCTTCCGGGAAATGCCGTGGGAGCTGGAGGAATCAGCTCGAATTGATGGCTGCACGCAGGGCCAGGCATTCCGCAAGGTGATCATGCCGCTTGCTGCGCCAGCTGTTTTCACCACTGCAATCCTGGCGTTCATCGCTTCGTGGAATGAGTTCCTCATCGCGAGCCAGCTGTCCAATGACCAGACGAAGACAGTCACGGTCGCTATCGCCTACTTCGCCGGTGCCCAGGCCCACCAGGAGCCGTACACCGCCGTCATGGCAGCCGGAACGGTTGTGACGATTCCGCTGGTGATCCTCGTTCTGGTCTTCCAGCGCAAGATCGTGGCGGGCCTGACAGCCGGCGCTGTCAAATGACGCAAACTCCGGATTCGGCCGGGCCGTCCCTCGGCGGCCCGGCCAAGGAGCAGCACTCGCGGGTGAAATCGGCGGAAGATTTCGACCTCGTGATAGGTTTCCTCGGCTTTTGGGCCTTGGTACTGCTGGTCATCACCGTCGCCGCCGAGCTCACGGCCCAGCCCGCACTGGGCTGGGCCCTGGGCCTGCTGGCAGTGTTGCTGGCCTTGTGGGGGATGCTTCGGCTTCGCCGGCGGCTCCCCGCACGGACATCCAGGCGCATCAGGTGAGCAGCGAGCGGAAATAAGTAGCGCGGAATCGGCGGAGGGCAACCAGGCGGAATACGCTGGTTATCTGCCGTCTGGGAAGGAACCCCCGGCTTCCGCACGGATTCTTTGAGGGGGCTTGAGTGGCAAAAACGAGTGAACGGTCCCAGCGTGGCGGCCACGCAGGAGCCAGCATTGAGGACGTCGCACAGGCCGCAGGCGTTTCCACCGCCACCGTTTCCCGCGCGGTGCGCGGCCTTCCCCGGGTGTCTCCTGCAACCAGGGAAAAGATCCTAAGGGTTGCCGGTGAACTCGGGTACGTGGCGTCGTCGTCCGCTTCGGGACTGGCCACAGGCCGCACCAGGACGATCGGTGTCCTGGCACCCTACGTGGACCGCTGGTTCTTCTTCAAGGCCATCGAGGGTGTAGACCGCGAGCTCCACGCTCGCGGCTACAACCTGTCCCTGTTCAACTTGGGCGGGCAGCGCGGAGCGCGGGAACGGCTCTTCAGCAAGACGATGGTCTATAAGCAGATCGATGCACTCCTGGTCCTCTGTATGTCCCTGACGCCCGAGGAAATCGCCGATCTCCAAAGGATCGAGATCCCCTTGGTGATTGTCGGTGGTCCAGTGGAGGACTGCCCCAGCATCGGTATCGACGATTACGCTGCCTCGGTGGAAGCCACCATGCATCTGTTGAACCTCGGCCATCGGGAGATCGCGCTGCTCCACGGCCAGGACGATTCCGACCTGAACTTCACCGTGCCGCGACTACGCGTTGACGGCTTCACGGATGCCATGACGAGCGCGGGCTTCTCCATGCCTCCGGAATGGGACATTTTCGGAAACTTCACCGTGGGCAGCGGCCAGGAAGCCTTCGACGAGCTTTGGAGCAAGCCCGGGCCCAAACCGACGGCGATCTTCTGCGCTTCAGATGAAATGGCCATGGGAGCCATGTTGCAGGCGCGGCGCCGTGGCGTCCGCGTACCGGAAGACTTGTCCATCATCGGCATTGATAACCACGAATTCGCCGAGGCCATGGGCCTGACAACAGTGGCGCAGGATCCCGTTGAACAAGGCCAGTTGGGCACGCGGATGCTGTTGGACGAATTGGCCGGGGCCGCAGGTTCCGTGCGGTCCATGAAGGCAGCCCACCGGCTGATCGTGCGGGAAACCACTGCTCCGCCCCGCCCCAAGGGCTAACCCGCCCCAGGAGCTAAGAAACGCAGAGTCAGGAAGCCCGTAGTTAGGAAGCCCGGGCCAACTGCCTGATGGGGATCCAGCGGGAAGCCAGCCTGCGATAAGCGGCGGCCGCTCCCGTCATGTCGCCCTCGGCCAGGCATTCGATGCCGAGCCTGACATCCATGGGGGACTCGTCCGGGTACACCTTGTCCGCCACGGCGCCGTAGTCCAGCTCGACCATTGACTGCACGTGGAACAACTCGAGCCACTCGGTGAGCTGGGTGAGGTCGTCCAGCATGTCCAGGTCAGGGGCGGCGAGGGCAAGGTTGGCTACGGCAAAGCGTGCCCGGTCCAAGGCATCCGTCAGTGAGGCCCAAACCCTGACCGTCAAGATGCGTCCGCCGGATTCCACGACATCCTTGCGGTCCGACTCCTGGAACAGCGAGAACCAGCTGAAGGGGATGCCCCACGTGGAGGCCCGTGTGTGCACGCGCTTCGCGTCGTGACTGGCGTTGATACGGTCGATGCGTGCCTGATGCCGGTCGCGCTGGTCCACGGGGATGAGCAGGTCCGCGAGGGGTCCGTGGATACCTTCCATGAGGGCATTGGCCGCCAATCCTGCCCGGATGACCAGTTGGCTGGGGCAGTAAAGCAGCCGCCCGGCGTCGGGATCGTTCCGGTCCCCGGAAGGAACCCGCGTGATGCGGACCAGATCGGTGCTGCCGGTCGGGAAAGGATCCCCGCCCTTGCGGGTGACCCTTCCGAGGGAAGCGAGCAGCTCGGCACTTTCGACGGCGGCCCGCGAACCGCTGCGGGTACCGCTCGCCACGAGCTGCTGCCGCTGGTCCTCGGGAAACGCCTCGAGCGGTTCGTAGACGCGCAACGCGGAAGAGAAGGGCAGTCCTGCCTGGCTCCCGTATAGCTTTCCGCTCATCGCGGGCCCGCCTCCTCCGTCATTGTTGCCGGTCAGTCCGTAAGCTCCACGATCACGGGAGCGTGGTCCGAGGCGCCCTTGCCCTTGCGTTCCTCGCGGTCGATTGAGGCCCCGGTAACGCGGGCGGCCAGCGCGGGGGAGGCCATGACGAAGTCGATACGCATGCCTTCCTTCTTGGGGAACCGCAGCTGCGTGTAGTCCCAGTAGGTGTAGACGCCGGGACCCGGGGTGTAAGCGCGCGCGACGTCGGTGAAACCGGCCGCTTCGAACGCCCGGAAGGCCTCGCGCTCGGGTTCGCTGACGTGGGTGAGCGCGTTCGCCCGGAAGTAATCGATGTCCCAGACGTCCTCGTCCAGGGGCGCGATGTTCCAGTCGCCCATGAGCGCCACCTGGGTCTTGGGGTTATCCGTGATCCAGCCGGCGGCGTGGCCTTTCAGGGTGTCCAGCCACTTGAGCTTGTACGGCATGTGTTCGTCGTCCAGGGAACGGCCGTTGGGAACGTACAGGCTCCAGACCCGGACCCCGCCACACGTTGCGGCAATCGCACGGGCCTCCTGGACAGGATCCTTGCCGGCTTTTCCGAAGGCGGGCTGGTCAACAAAGGTGCGCTCGACGTCGTCGAGCCCTACACGCGAGGCGATCGCGACGCCGTTCCATTGGCTCAGACCGAAGTGGGCAACCTCGTAGCCCATGCGCTCGAAGAGCTCCCACGGGAAGTTATCGTCCTTGCACTTGGTTTCCTGCATCGCGAGGACGTCGCAGTCACTGCGCTGCAGCCAGGCCTCGACGCGATCGGCACGTGCGCGGAGCGAATTCACATTCCAGGTAGCTATCTTCACAGCCACTAACTTACCGAACTTGGGACCCAGCGCATCCCCTCGCGGCAGATTGCTCCCGCAAGGGCTAATGGGCGAGCATCACCGAAGTGGAGGCGCGCCTGCGGAGCTTGATGCCGGAGGCGATCAACAGAACACCACTGACCGCGGCGTATGTTGCGAGGAGCGCCACCACGCCCAGGAATCCCGCGCCCGGATTGACGAGCACAAAAAGCCCGAACAAAGTGGTGACCAAGGCTGTCAGCATCCAGATCCACCAAGCCCTGACCGTCGTCCTGGTGTCCATGGCAAGGATGATCTGCGAAATGCCGAGGACCAGGGCCCATGCTCCTATGAGGACGCCCAGTGCCGCGGCGGTGATGCCCGGCCACGAAACGGCCACGAGGCCGGTCGCAACGGAGACGAAGCCGCCGATCATGCTCCAGCGGGAGTGGCGCGCAGGGTCGTAGAAGTAGTGGGCCATGTTGGTGAGCCCGTCGGTGATGGCGAAGACGCCGAACACGTAAACGAGGGCAAACACCGTGGCGACCGGCAAGGAAGCAACCAGGAAGGCGAAGAGAAGGGCCAAGGCTCCCCGGAAGATGAGCGCCGTTCCTGAATGCTGGAACAACTTGCGTCCTGCGGTGTCGGACATAGGGTCAGTGTAGACCCGGCGCGGTAGCTGGTGAAGGGGGGCGCTGGAACTCCCCACCTTTGGACTTGGACCCCGACGGCGGCCCGCGCCACCAAGCGGGCGGCGCCGGCGTCGGGCGTCAAAAGCGGGGAGTTTCAGCGGGGTTCCTTAGATCGACTCCAAAACGGAGACGTAATTCGCGATGCCTACGCCGCCCATGTTCTGCACGGCTCCGCGGCGGGCGTTGGGCAGTTGCATGGCTCCCGCGGTTCCCGTGAGCTGCATGGCCGCGATGACGTGCTGCGATACGCCTGTTGCGCCCACGGGGTGGCCCTTGGCCTTGAGCCCGCCCGACACATTGACGGGCAGCTTGCCGTCCTTGTAGACCCAGCCTTCCTGCACCGCCCGGGATCCTTCGCCGCGCGGCGTCAGTCCCATGGCCTCGTACATGATCAGTTCGGCGATCGTGAAGCAATCGTGCACTTCGGCGAAGTCCAGTCCGTCGATCCCGACGCCGGCCATCCCCAGCGCGCGCTCCCAGGACACCCGCGTGGCGGCGAACTCCGTGGGGTCGCGGCGCTCTACCGGGAAGAAGTCGTTCGCGTGCCCGAAGCCCGCCAGTCGCACGGGTTCAGTAGCAGCGCCCGACGCCGGGCCTACGGAAAGCACGACGGCGGCGGCGCCGTCGGACACGGGGGAGCAATCGGTGCGGCGAAGCGGTTCGGCAACCATGGGATTCTTCTCGGAAACCGTCCGGCAGAACTCTTCGCCGAAGTCCCGGTGCATCTGCGCGTAGGGGTTGTCCATGCCGTTGTGGTGGTTCTTGGCGGCGATGGAACCGAGGATGTCGCCTAGGCCGCCGGCAAAACCAGAACCATGAATGCCAGCGCCGTAGCGCTTTTCGTAGTGCTTGGCCACCTCGGCGAACAGCCCCGTGAAGCCGGTAGTGGAGGCCTTGCCCGCCATTTCGTAGGACGCGCCAAGAAGGGCTGCTCCGACAACGTCGGCTCCGGCGTCGGTCATCTTTTCGGCCCCGATCACCAGGACGTTGCGGGAAGTGCCGGCCAAGACAGCCTTCACTCCCTGCTGGAATGCTGCGGAACCGGAAGCGCACGCGTTTTCGGTTCTCGTTGCGGGCACATTGGCAAGATCCTCGGACAGCTGCAGGGCCAGCGAGGACGTGAAGCCAAGGGGCTGCATGCCTGAGTTGAACTGGCCAAGGTAGATTTCGTCGATGTCCCGTGGCTCAAGGCCGGAGTTCCGGATGGCCTCCGTGGACACCTGGACGATCAGGGACTCCAGCGTCTCGTCCGTGAGTTTGCCGAACTTGCTGTGTCCCCATCCGGTGAGGAGGACATCTTTGCCGAACTGCTCTTTCAGGCTCATGCCAGTGTTCCTTCCAATGCAGGGGTGGTTTCCAATGCGACGTCGAATGCTGCCTCGGTCTTTTCGCGGAGCTCCTCGACTGATACCCCGGGGGCGAGGCGGGTCAGGGTGAGTTGCCGCCCGCCGTCTGTTTCTTGTACGTTCCGCACAAGATCGAACACCGCGAGGTCACTGACAATGCGGTCCACCACCCCCAGGCCCGTCAACGGCAGAGTGCATTCCCGGACGATCTTGGCGCTCCCGTCCTTGGCATTGTGCTCGGTGAGGACCACGACGCGCGGGGTGCCGGCGACCAGGTCCATGGCGCCGCCCATGCCCTTGACCATTTTTCCCGGAATGGTCCAGTTGGCGAGGTCGCCATTGCCGGAAACCTGCATGGCGCCGAGGATGGCAACCTTGACGTGTCCGCCGCGGATCATGCCGAAAGACGTCGCGGAGTCGAAGATGCTGCCGCCGGGCAGGACCGTGACGGTCTGCTTGCCGGCGTTGATGAGGTCGGCGTCTTCCTCGCCCTCATAAGGGAAAGGACCCATGCCAAGGAGGCCGTTTTCACTTTGCAGGACAACCCGCACGCCGTCGGGCAGGTTGTTGGCAACGAGGGTGGGAATGCCGATGCCGAGGTTGACGTAATCGCCGTCGTTGAGTTCCTGGGCCGCAATAGCGGCCATTTCGTCGCGGGTCCATGCCATGGTGGTGCTCCTTGTCGGGTGGGTGCTTAGACAGCCAGGGCTTCGGCGCGGCGCCGGACTGTGCGCTGCTCAATGTCCTTGGTCCGGCCGCTCGCCTGAACCAGCCGCTGGACGTAGACGCCGGGTGTCACGATGTGGTTCGGATCCAATTCGCCGGGCTCCACGATCAGTTCGGCCTCGGCGATGGTCACGATTCCCGCCGTCGCCACGACCGGGTTGAAGTTCCGGGCCGTGTAGCGGTAGATCAGGTTGCCGTCCGTGTCCGCGGTGTGTGCGTGGACCAGCGCGACGTCGGCGACGATCCCGCGCTCGCGGACGTACGTGACGCCGTCGAACTCTTCGAGCGGCTTGCCCTCGGCAATCAGGGTTCCGACGCCGGTCCTCGTGTAGAAGGCGGGGATGCCGGCACCGCCTGCGCGGAGGCGCTCGGCCAGGGTGCCCTGGGGAGCGAACTCGACCTCGAGCTGGCCGGAGAGGTACTGCTCGGCGAAGAGTTTGTTCTCACCCACGTACGAGGCGATGACCTTGCGGACCTGGCCGGTTTCGATGAGGACGCCAAGCCCCTTGCCGTCGATGCCCATGTTGTTGGAGACCACGGTCAGGTCCTTGACTCCCGAATCGCGGACGGCGTCGATCAGGTCCGCGGGGATGCCGCTGAGCCCGAAACCGCCGACCGCGATCGTCTGGCCGTCGCGTAGGACGTCCTGCAGTGCAACGGCTGCGCTGGGCTGGATTTTGGCCATGGCTTTGTCCTCGTCTTTGAGTAGGGTCGCTCAGCGGCTATCCACTTTGTGGACATGGGGCTGAGCTAGTCGTCTGAAAAGAAGCCTAAGGTGACCCAGTGCGGAGGGTCAACGGCATCGCGTGGCCGGTAGGGCTGGAATGGCATAGTGTGGACGCTAGTCTTTGAAGTGTCCACATTGTGGAGGAAATCTTCGGAAAGGGGTAGATTTGCCGACTCAGCAGCCGCAAACCAAGCCGGTCCAGGGCGCCCAAGTGGTGGGCCGGGTTGCCGCACTCCTGCGGTTCGTGGGACGCAAACCGGAGGGCATGTCCATCGCTGGGCTGGTCCGCGAGTCGGGGTTGACGCGCCCGACGGTGCACCGCTTGCTCGCGTCCCTCGCCGCCGAGGGCCTGCTGGACCACGACCAGCGGACCGGCAACTGGATCCTGGGGCCCGAGATCTTCCTGCTGGGGTCGGTGGCGGCGGCGCGGTTCCCGTTTGAGGACTTGGCTCGGCCCAGCCTGCGCCGCTTGGCCGAGGAGAGCGGGGAAAGCGCCTTCTATTCCATCCGTCGTGGCCACGAAACCGTGTGCGTCCTTCGGGAAGAAGGCAGCTTCCCCGTGCGCTCGTTCGTATTACACGAGGGTGTCAGGTTCCCGCTTGGCGTGGCGTCGGCCGGCACGGCGATCATGGCGTTCCTGCCGGATGAGGAACAGGAAACGATCCTGTCCGGCTGGGAACGGCATGCGGGGGACTTCGCGGCTGGCCACACCGAGAGTGTGGTGCGCCGGAACCTTGAGCAGACCCGAATGGCCGGTTACTCGGTGAATCCCGGTCTGGTCCTCGAAGGCAGTTGGGGGATGGCGGCTGCCGTCTTCGACCAACTGGGGAGGCCAGTCGGCGCTTTGTCCCTCACGGGCATCGAGCCGCGATTCCGTCCTGAACGCCAGGAATTCCTCGGCAAGTTGCTCATGGAAGAAGCCCACCGCATGAGCTCCGCAAGAACCGACCACCTTTGAGCCGCAGCGTCGGCACCCACGCCGCCATCCGGCGTCGGGGGCTTCTAAAACTGGTCGGATCTTGAGGGGCTCCCAAATTAAGTTTTGAAACTCACCCATCCCTGCAGCCCACACCTCCGAATAGCTGGCATAAGGACCTAGCCCGCAAGGGTGAAGTGCTTTCACGCCGGAATCAACCGGCACCGAATGTCAGTCCGTTTGAAGGAGAAATGTCATGCTTTCTACAAAGCGCACGTCTTTTGCGATCGCCGGCCTCGCCGCTTCCGCCCTGCTGGGCCTCACTGCGTGTGGCGGCTCGGCCTCCACGGCTTCACCGTCGTCGGCCGCTCCGAGCTCGTCGTCCACCATGGCGCCGACCCCCTCCGCCTCGGCAAGCGCCGCGATGGACCCGACCAAAGACTTGGTTGGCCCGGGCTGTGCAGGTTACGCCTCCCAGGTTCCCAGCGGTGCAGGTTCCGTTGCCGGCATGGCACTCGACCCCGTAGCCGTGGCCGCTTCCAACAACCCGTTGCTCAAGACCCTCACGGCCGCTGTGTCCGGCAAACTGAACCCCAAGGTGAACCTGGTGGACACGCTGAACAGCAGCCAGTTCACTGTCTTCGCTCCTGTGGACAGCGCCTTCGCCAAGATCCCCGCCGCCACCATCGACAGCCTCAAAACCGACGACGCTCTCCTGAGCAAGATCCTCACCTACCACGTCATCCCCGGCCAGCTGACCCCCGACCAGATCGTGGGCACCCATAAGACGGTTGAGGGCGACTCGGTGACCGTTACGGGAACCAAGGACGCACTCAAGGTTGACGGAGGCTCCGCCGTGATCTGCGGTGGCGTCCACACCGCCAACGCCACGGTGTATCTGGTTGACTCCGTCCTGATGCCGAAGTAAATCTCAGTAGATTCAGTACAGGTCATGCCCCTTAGGATTCGTCCTAAGGGGCATGACCTTTGCCGTAAATCCGAGGGGGATGAGTGAAGCCGTCGATCGTGTGGTTCCGGGACGACCTCCGGGCCACGGACAACCCGGCGCTGCGGGCGGCAGCCGACGACGGTGCCGCCGTCGCGCTCTATGTCCTCGACCAGGAATCCCCGGGCATCAGGCCGCTCGGCGCCGCTTCCCGCTGGTGGCTGCATCATTCCCTCCTCACCCTTCGCGAAGACCTCGCCGCACTGGGCGTACCGCTCTTGCTGCGCCGCGGACCGGCGGCGGAAATCGTCCGGGAAACCGCGACGGCGATGGGTTCCGGATCGCTGTACTGGAACCGCCGTTACGGCGAGGCAGAGCGAATGCTCGACGCCGGCATCAAGGCCTGGGCGCGCGAGTCCGGGATGCATGCGGAGAGTTTCCAGGCCTCCTTGCTGCATGAACCGTGGGCCGTGACCACGAAGCAAGGCGGGCCCTTCAAGGTCTTCACGCCATTTTGGCGGACCGTGTCCGAAATGGATTTCCGTGAACCGCTGGAAGCTCCGGAACCGGGCCGGGGATTCTCCGGCCGGCTGCCTGGGTCCGAGGAGTTGGACACGTGGGGATTGCTGCCGCGGAACCCCGATTGGTCGGCCGGATTGTCCGAGAGCTGGCAGCCGGGTTCGGCCCAGGCGCATGAGCTTCTTGACGACTTCGTGGAGCACGGACTGGCGGACTATTCGGTGAACCGGGACCGTCCTGACCTGCCGGGCAGTAGCCGCTTGTCGCCCTTCTTGCGCTGGGGGCAACTCAGTCCGTTCGAGGTGTGGCATGCCCAGCAGGGCCGTCGTCGGGAACTGGGCGACGGCGCGGCCGCCTTCGCCCCGGAACTCGGTTGGCGTGAATTCTGCTGGCACCAGTACTTCCATCGTCCGGACCTGGCAACGGCCAATTTGCGGCCCGGGTTCGACCACTATCCGTGGGCTTGGCCGGGTGGTCAGGGCGGTGCCGCCCAGGGTGCCGGCTCGCATGAAGCCGCCGCCAGCAGTGCAGAGACCCAGAGTGCCGCCACCCTCCTTCGCGCATGGCAGGAGGGCAACACCGGGTTCCCCTTGGTTGACGCAGGCCAGCGGCAATTGTGGCACACAGGATGGATGCACAACCGGGTCCGCATGGTTTCCGCCAGCCTCTTGGTGAAGAATCTTGGCATCCACTGGCAAGTGGGCGAGCAATGGTTCTGGGACACCTTGCTGGATGCCGATCCTGCGTCCAATCCTGCGAACTGGCAGTGGGTAGCGGGTTCCGGCGCGGACGCCTCGCCGTTCTTCAGGATCTTCAATCCGGAGACCCAGGCCGCGAAATTCGATCCCCACGGCAGCTACGTCGGCCAGTGGATCCCGGAACTGACCACGGCGGACTATCCGGGGCCGGTGGTGGACCTTAAGGTCTCGCGTCGGGAGGCGCTGGATGCCTATAGCTCGCTGCCTCGTTGAGCTCGGCCACCACTTCCTACCACCTTTGCCCCCGCCGCGGCCCGGCACCTCCCCGCCCGCCGCGGGTTCCGGCGTCGGGCATTCCCAAATGTGGTCGGGTGTTGAGGGCCGCAGCCGAAGTGCTCTAGAAATTAGTAGGAAGTCCGAGTATATTCGGGATCAAAGACGTCCCGGAGCGCAGTTGGACATGTGCCTTCGAGGCCGATGGCGGGCATTCCCCTATGCAAAGGAGCATTCCATGGTGCGCGAACTTTCCCACTACATTGACGGCCAAAGAGTCGACGGGACCTCTCCACGATTCAGCGACGTCTACAATCCCTGCACCGGCGAGGTTCAGGCACGCCTTCCCCTGGCCAGTGCTGACGAGGTCAGGAACGCCATTGCGAGCGCGGAGAAAGGCCAGCTCGAATGGGGCGCCATGAATCCGCAGCGCCGCGGCCGGATCCTGCTGAAGTTCGTGGACCTGGTCAACGAACACATGGACGAACTCGCTACGCTCCTTTCCTCCGAGCACGGCAAGACCTTCCCCGATGCCAAAGGTGACATCCAGCGTGGCATCGAGGTGGTGGAGTTCGCCGCCGGTGCCCCGCACCTGCTCAAGGGTGAATTCTCGGACAACGCCGGCACGGGCATCGACGTCCACTCACTGCGCCAGCCCCTTGGGGTCGTCGCGGGCATTACGCCCTTCAACTTCCCGGCCATGATTCCACTCTGGAAGTCCGGCCCCGCCCTGGCTGCCGGCAATGCGTTCATCCTCAAGCCTTCGGAGCGCGACCCGTCCGTGCCGCTGCGTCTGGCAGAACTTTTCACCGAGGCCGGATTGCCGGACGGCGTCTTCAACGTCATCAACGGCGACAAGGAAGCTGTGGACACCCTCCTTGAAGATCCGCGGGTGAAGGCTATCGGCTTCGTCGGAAGCACGCCGATTGCCCAGTACATTTACGCCACGGCCGCGGCCCACGGGAAGCGCGCCCAGTGCTTTGGCGGCGCCAAGAACCACATGGTGATCATGCCCGACGCCGATCTCGACATGGCCGCGGATGCCCTCATCGGTGCCGGGTTCGGCTCCGCCGGGGAGCGTTGCATGGCGATCTCGGTGGCTGTGCCTGTTGGCCGGGAGACAGCGGACCAGCTCGTCTCCAAGCTGCAGGACCGCATCAAGGGCCTGAAGGTGGGTCCCAGCCTGGCCGCGGATTCGGATTTCGGGCCTGTAGTGGCCGCCTCGGCGAAACATCGTATCGAGGGCTACATCCAAGCGGGCGTCGACCAAGGTGCCACGCTCGTCACCGATGGACGCGACCTGAAGGTGGACGGCTACGCCGGAGGCTTCTGGGTTGGCCCGACGCTCTTCGACAACGTCACGAAGGACATGTCCATCTACAAGGAGGAGATCTTCGGCCCGGTCCTGAGCGTCCTCCGCGCAGCCGACTACGAAGAAGCACTGCGGCTCTGCTCCGAGCACGAGTTCGGCAACGGCGTCGCGATCTTCACCCGCGACGGCGACGCTGCCCGCGACTTCGCGAGCCGCGTCGAAGTAGGCATGGTTGGCATCAACGTTCCGATTCCCGTCCCGATTGCCTACTACACATTCGGCGGCTGGAAGGCCTCGGGCTTTGGCGACCTCAACCAGCACGGCGCTGACGCCTTCCGCTTCTACACCAAGACCAAGACGGTCACCACCCGCTGGCCTTCGGGCATCCGCCAGGGCGCCAGCTTCGTGATGCCGGCCGGCAGCTAATGGCCGAGGTTCTCTTCGAGAAGCGCGGCCACCTCGGCGTCATCACGCTGAACCGGCCCAGGGCCGTCAACGCACTCACCGCCGGGATGGTGCACGCCATGCTGGAGCAACTCACCGCCTGGGCGGACGACGACGCCGTCAAGACGGTTTTGGTACACGGCGCCGGGGACCGGGGACTCTGCGCGGGCGGGGACATCGTCGCGATCTACGACGACATCCTGCGCCACGGGGGCCGGACCGCGGATTTCTGGGCTGCGGAATACCGCTTGAACTCGCTCATTGCCCGGTACCCGAAGCCCTATGTGGCCTTCATGGACGGGCTGGTCCTCGGCGGCGGGGTCGGAATCTCGGCCCACGGCTCCGTCCGCGTAGTCACCGAGCGGACCCGTACCGGCATGCCGGAAACCACCATTGGTTTTGTGCCCGACGTCGGCGGGACCTTTTTGTTGTCCCGCTCACCGGGGGAATCGGGTACCCACGCAGCCCTCACGGGCGCCCACTTGAGCGGGGCCGACGCCCTGTTCCTGGGCCTAGCGGACCACTTCGTGCCGTCCGAAAGCCTGCCCGAGCTCGCGGAAGCGCTGGAAAGCTCGACGGCGGAGGCCGCCGTCGGGCGCTTTGTTCAGGAACCGCCAGCCTCGGCACTGTCCGGCCAGCGCGAGTGGATTGATGACGCCTATGCTTCCGACGACGCCGAGGAAATCGTCGCCGGGCTGCGCGCCGCCGGCGGGGAAGCCGCTGCAGCCGCGGTCACGATCGAGGTGAAGTCGCCTACAGCCGTGAAAGTCACCTTGGAATCGTTGCGGCGCGTCCGGGGGCTTTCCCTTGAGGAGGCCTTGGAACAGGAATACCGTGTTGGCGTGCGGTGCCTGGCCGGCCCGGATTTCCGCGAGGGGATCCGCGCCCAAGTGGTGGACAAGGACCGCAACCCACAATGGAAGCCAGCTTCCCTGGCGGAGGTGTCGCCGGCCGCCGTCGAGGGCTTCTTCGCGTCGCTTGGCGAGCGTGAACTCAAACTTCATTCAAAGGAGTCCGACCATGTCTGACGCAGTTTCCGGCACCATCGCTTTCCTCGGCCTTGGCCACATGGGCGGCCCCATGGCCGTGAACCTTGTCAAAGCGGGGCATCAAGTAGTCGCGTACGATCCCGTGCCGGCAGCACTCGAGGCAGCCCGTGAACACGGCATTGCCACGGTGGATTCCGCTCCGGAAGCCGTTGCGGGGGCATCCGTTGTCCTGACCATGCTGCCCAGCGGCAAGCACGTCCTTGACGCTTACCGGGGAGTTGACGGAGCGCCGGGCCTGCTCTCCGTGGCTGCGCCGGACACACTGTTCCTGGACTGCTCCACCATCAACGTCGACGAGGCCCGCGAGGCCGCTGCCATTGCCTTGGAAGCCGGCCACCGCTCGGTGGACGCGCCCGTTTCCGGAGGTGTGGTGGGTGCCGAAGCCGGAACCCTGACCTTCATGGTGGGGGCGTTGCCCGAGGACTTCGAAACGGTGAAGCCGATCCTGGAACTCATGGGCCGGAGGATCGTGCACTGCGGTGACCACGGAGCCGGGCAAGCCGCCAAGGTCTGCAACAACATGATCCTGGGCGTTTCCATGATTGCCGTCAGCGAGGCGTTCGTCCTGGGCGAGAAGCTGGGCCTGACGCACCAAGCGCTGTTCGACGTCGCTTCCAACGCCTCGGGGCAGTGCTGGGCGCTGACCACCAATTGCCCGGTTCCGGGACCGGTCCCCACGAGCCCGGCCAACCGCGACTACCAACCCGGATTCGCCGGAGCGCTTATGGCGAAGGACCTCCGTCTTGCGGTCAACGCGCTTGAGAGCACCGGAGTCGACGGGAAAATGGGGCATTTGGCATCGCAGATTTACGACGCTTTCGCAGCCGAAGGCGGAGCCGGGCGCGACTTCTCCGGCGTCATCACGGACATCCGGGACAAGTCCGCCAAGTAGCCTTGGCGGGTAGTTCATTTACGACAAAAGGGGCACGGCTTGGCGCAGCAGTATGAAAACATCATGGTGGAACTCCGTGGACGGGTGGGCTTGGTGACGCTGAACCGGCCCAAGGCGCTCAATGCGTTGAACCAGGTCACCATGAATGAGATCGTGGCCGCCGTGTCGGACATGGATGCGGACCCCGCGGTGGGGGCCGTGGTGATCACCGGATCGGAGAAGGCCTTCGCGGCCGGCGCCGACATCAAGGAGATGGCATCCAAGGGGTACATGGACATGTATGCCGCCGACTGGTTCCGCGCCTGGGAAAACCTCACGCGCCTGCGCATTCCGGTGATTGCCGCGGTGTCCGGCTTTGCCCTCGGTGGGGGCTGCGAACTTGCCATGATGTGCGATTTCATCATTGCCGGGGACAACGCCAAGTTCGGACAACCGGAAATCAACCTCGGTGTCATTCCCGGGATGGGCGGCTCGCAGCGGTTGACCCATGCCGTGGGCAAGGCCAAAGCAATGGACATGATCCTCACCGGGCGGTTCATGGACGCCGGGGAAGCCGAGCGCGCGGGACTTGTTTCCCGCGTCGTCCCGGCCGATTCCGTGGTGGAGGAGGCGCTGAAGGCTGCCGAAGTGATCGCGTCCAAGTCCAAGCCGGTTGCCATGGTGGCCAAGGAAGCCGTCAACGCCGCCTTCGAAACCGGCCTGTCCCAGGGTGTTTTGTTTGAGCGTCGGATCTTCCACTCATTGTTCGCCACCGAGGACCAAAAGGAAGGCATGGCAGCGTTCACCGAGAAGCGCCAGCCGGAGTTCAAGCACCGTTAAGGCCCCCCTACGCGGGCCCGAGCTCTACCGGGAGTTCCAGCGCGTGGCCGTATTGGGACCAACCGCCGGTGAAGAGTCTGCCGCGTCCGAGGCCGGCGTATTCCAGGGCCAAGAGACTGTGGCAAGCCGTTACTCCGGAGCCGCAATAGCTGATCACGTTCTCGGCCGACGAGATGCCTGCCGCGGCGAAGATGCGCAGCAACTCGGCCTTGCTGCGCAGTTTCCCGTCGGGGTCCAGGTTCTCCCTGCACGGGACGTTCCTCGCGCCGGGCACATGCCCGGGTCTGGGATCGATGGGGTCCTGCCTGCCCTCGAAGCGGTCGCGGTTGCGTGCGTCCACCGCGAGGTTTGCTTCGATCGAGAGTTCGTGGATTTCCGCCAGGCGGTTCCTGGGCCACGGTTGTGCGGTGAAATCACCCGCGGTCCTTAGAGGATGTTCGGTTTCCAAGGGCCCTTTATAGCTGGCCAGCCCGCCATCCAGAATGGCCGAGCTGTGGCCTGTGGCGCGCAGCATCCAGACCAAGCGTGCGGCGATGACTCCGCCGGCGTCGTCGTAAGCCACCACGATGTCGTCATCGCTGATTCCCACATCCCGCATGCCAAGGGCAAAATCATCCGGCGCGGGCAGCGGGTTTCTTCCTTCGAGTGGCGATCCCTCAGCCGAGAGCCAGCGATTCAGGTCGACAAAGACCGCCCCGGGGATGTGCCCGCCGTCGTACGCCTCCCGGCCAGAGCGCCCGTCGAGGTACCAGCGCACATCGGCCAGAACCACGCGGCGACGGTTTTGAGACAACCATTCGAGGTCGACAAAAGGTTCCACGGCTGAATTCTGCATGGCTCAATGCTATGCATGAGTCTCATTATTTGATATATGAATCTCACAATGTGGTCAGGGGTGGGCTCAGTCCGTGAAGTCGCCCGCGGCCTTGCGGAAGTCTCCCAGTACGCGAATCAGGTGCTCGACGTCTTCGTTCCCGAAACCGGACTGGCCGAACACCTCGTTGTTGAGTGCCGTCGTCGCGCGCTTCGCGAGGGTGCGGCCCTCCGCGGTGAGCTCGATCAGCGTAGTGCGCCCGTCGGTGGGGTGCGGGGAGCGGACCACGAGGGCTGCCTTTTCGAGGCGGTCGACGGCGTTGGTCACCGAGGTCGGATGCACCTGGAGCAGCGCGCTGGCTTTGTTCATGGGCAACGCGCCGCTGCGGGCGAAACTCAGCAGCGCCAGGAGTTCGTAGCGCGCGAAGGTCAGGCCGTATGGCTTCAGCACGCCCTCGATCCGCGCCAGCAGGATCTGCTGCGTGCGCATGATCGCGGTGATGGCCGCCATGGGCGCGGCGACTTCGCCCCAGCCGTGGCGTTCCCAGTTTCGCTGGGCGTCGGCGATGGGGTCGCGGGGGAGCGGGGTGCCCACGGTTCCTCCTGACATTGCTTGGCTGCCTATTCTTTCAGACTCGGGAACTCGTCCTCGGTGTACTCGACACCCAGGCCGGCAGGCAGCGGGCCGTCGCTGTGGCGGGCCACCTCCGTGCCTCGAAGTTCGACACGCCGGATCTTGCCGGAAATCGTCTTGGGCAACTCGCCGAATTCGAGCCGACGGATGCGCTTGAACGGCGCCAGGTGCTGCCGGCAGTATCTGAGGATGTCCTCCGCCACGGCCGGACCGGGCTCGTAGCCCGCGGCGAGCACTACGAAGGCTTTGGGCACAGAAAGCTTGACCGGATCCGGAGAGGGCACGACGGCGGCCTCCGCCACTGCGGGGTGTTCGATCAGGACGCTTTCGAGTTCGAAAGGGGACAGTCGGTAGTCGGAGGATTTGAAGACATCGTCGCCGCGGCCCACGTAGGTAATGACGCCGTTCTCGTCCCGGCTGGCCATGTCGCCCGTGTGGTAATAACCGTCGCGGAAAGCCTCGGCCGTCTTTTCCGGGTCGCCGAAGTAGGACTTCATGAGCCCCACGGGGCGGGGGTCCAAGCGCAAGCACAGCTCGCCGTCGTCGGCCTCTTCGCCTGTGGCAGGGTCGATGAGCACGACGTCGTAGCCCGGCAGCGGCCGTCCCATCGAGCCGGTCTTGACCGGCTGCCCGGGGGTGTTCGCGACCTGGACTGTTGACTCCGTCTGGCCGAAACCGTCTCGGATGGTCTGGCCCCAGGCCCTCTCCACTTGCCCGATCACCTCGGCGTTGAGGGGTTCGCCCGCCGAAACAACCTTGGTGGGCGGGGTTTTGAGCAGGGTCAGGTCCGCCTGGATGAGCATGCGCCATACGGTGGGCGGGGCGCAGAAACTCGTGACCCCTTCGCGGCCCATCTGTTCCATGAGGGCCTTGGCATCGAAGCGATCGTAGTTGTAGACGAAGACGCAGGCCTCGGCGATCCACGGCGTGAAAACATTGGACCACGCGTGCTTGGCCCAGCCGGGGGAAGCCACATTGAGATGGACGTCTCCGGGTTCCAGGCCGATCCAATACATCGTGGAGAGGTGCCCCACGGGGTACGACGTGTGGGTGTGCTCCACAAGTTTGGCGCGTGACGTGGTGCCCGAAGTGAAGTAGAGGAGCATGGTTTCGTCGGCGGCGGTGGGGGCATCCGGGACGAACACGGTCTCCGCGGAAGCCGACTCGGCGTACTGGAGGGCCCTGGTGGTCTGGGTGCCGGCCGGGCCGCCGTCGCCCACTTCAATGAGGGTGTAGTCGCCCGGCACCTCGGCGAACTTGGCGATGTTGGCGCTCCCGACGGCGGCCCAGTGGGCGCCGCCCCGCTCCACTCGATCCGCAATGTCGCGCGGACCCATGAGCGTGGTGGTGGGGATCAGTACCAGGCCGAGCTTGATCCCGGCGAGCATGAGTTCCCACAGTTCCACTTGGTTGCCGAGCATGATGATCATGCGGTCGCCGCGGCGGACGCCCTTGCTGCGGAGCCAGTTGGCGAGCTGCGAGGATCGCGCGGAGAGCTCGGCGAAGCTGCGGCGGGTGGAGCTGCCGTCCTGCTCGACGATCACCAACGCAGGATTGTTGGCCTTGGCGGGATCTGCTGCGATCTGGTCGAACCAGTCGAGGGCGAAGTTGAACTCGCTGAAGCGGGGCCACTGGAAGTCGCTGTGTGCCTTGGAGTAGTCAGTGCGCAGCTCAAGGAGCCGGTCGCGGGCTGCACGGAAGTCGTCGGTGACTGTCATTGTCTGCCTTTCGCCCTGCGTGAATGGGTAAGCGCGGACCGGGAACGAACTGGCCGTGTGATCCGCCTCACCTGCAATATACTAGGACATCCAAGCGTTTGGAAGAGGCAGTGCGGCGCGCGGGTGCGTCCTGTCACGCCGGGCACACTTTTGCGGGATTACGACGGCGGCGCCCCCGCCACGGCGCGGCAGGCCGCCGTCGTGCGCTG
The DNA here is from genome assembly GCF_044908325.1 of Arthrobacter sp. GAS37. NCBI lineage: Bacteria > Bacillati > Actinomycetota > Actinomycetes > Micrococcales > Micrococcaceae > Arthrobacter > Arthrobacter sp. GAS37. The sequence continues at coordinate 127,485 of NZ_JBIYDB010000006.1, read as the reverse complement.
CAAAAAGGCGCTCAGCGTGACGGCGGCGCCCTGGTTCAGGAGGCTACTTCCACCAGGTGTCGAAAATCGTGACCGGAACAGTGCGCTTGTGCCGCGTGCGCAGGTACTTCTGCTCGATGGTCTCTGCCACCTCGTCGGAGACTTCGCGGCCTTCGAGGTAGTCGTCGATCTGGTCGTACCTGATGCCGAGCTCGTCCTCGTCGGTGCGGCCGGGCTTGCCGTCCAGGAGGTCGGCCGTGGGGACCTTGTCCCAAATGCGGGACGGGGCGCCCAGCTCGGCGAGGAGTGCACGGTTCTGCCGCTTGTTGAGGCCGAAGAGCGGCAGGATGTCCGCGCCGCCGTCGCCGAACTTGGTGAAGAACCCGGTGACGGATTCGGCGCCGTGGTCGGTGCCGATCACCAAGTAGTTGTGCTCGCCGGCGAGGGCGTACTGCGCGGTCATGCGGGCCCGGGCCTTCGTGTTGCCCTTGTGGAAATCCGAGATGCGCGCGCCCGTGGTCTTTTCGAACTCATCCTCGAAACCGTCCACTGCGCGGGAGATATTGAATGTCCACTCGGTCTTGGCTTGGATAAAGTCCATCGCGGCCTGGGCGTCGTCCTCATCGTGCTGGGTGCCGTAGGGGAGCCGGACCGCGACGAAGTTGGCCTCCACGCCCTCGGCCGCAAGCTCTTCGACTGCCAGCTGGGCAAGCCGCCCGGCGAGGGAGGAGTCCAATCCGCCGGAAATGCCCAGGACAAAGCCCTTGGTGTGCGTTGCCTTGAGATATTCCTTCAGGAACGTGACGCGTTTACGGACCTCCTCGGCAGGGTCGATCCGGGGCTGGACGCCCATTTCCGCAATGATCGTGGCCTGAAGTATGCGCATGTCCCCAACACTAGTAACCAGCACTTGAAACACTCAACTGTGTCACTTCCCGTGTTGTAGCCCGGAGCGCCGGTACCCACCCAACTAGCTCGCAGTTATTGTCGTTTTGAGGGCCCAAAACGACACTTACTGCCAGTCAGTTGGGCGCGCGGGTCCGGGCCAATCAGCGTACCGGCGCGGCCCCCGTCGATCCCCGGACCGTGAGGTGCGTGGGCATGACTGCCAAGCGCCGGCTGGTGCCGCCGTACTGGGGATTCAACCTCGAAAGCAGCATGGAGACGGCAACGCGCCCAGCTTGTTCAATGGGAGACGCCATGGTGGTCAGTGGAGGGTTGCAGAAATCGGCTCCGAAAATGTCGTCGCAACCCACAATGCTCATATCATCGGGCACGCGAATACCGCGTTCGCGCAGCCGTTGCAGCATCCCGATGGCCAGCAGGTCATTGAACACGATACATGCCGTTGCCCCCGTGTGCGCTGCGGCGTCCGCTGCAGCCGCGCCGGATGTGGTCTTGGGAGCGAACGGCCCCACGCTAAATGTGGTCAGCTTCCGTTTGGCCGTTTCGTCCTGGAACGCCTGCCACCGCTTGGCGTTGGACCAGGAGGTGGCCGGGCCTCCGACGAAGCAAATCCTCGTGTGCCCCAGCGAGACCAGGTGTTCCAGCGCCTGGATGATGGCCGACGGCGTATCGATCACCACAGCGGGTGCAATTGCCGGGGCCCGGTTGATCGTGACCAAGGGCTGCTGTGCCGCTGCCTCAGCCAGCTGTGCATCCGTCAGGCGGGACGCGGCAAGGATGAATCCGTCGGCTGAGCGGCGCATTTTCTGCAGGGCATCGGCCTCCATTTCCGCTGATTCCTCGGTGTCTACGAGCAGTTGCGTGTAGCCGGCGGCCTTCAGTTGGTGCTGCGCCCCGCGGATGATGTCGAAGAAGAACGGATTGGTGATGTCCGGAACCAGGACCGCAATGGTCTGGGTGCGTCCGGAACTGAGCCCGCGGGCCTGGGAGCTTGGTATGTAGTTCAATTGCGCGGCTGCTTCTTCGATCCGCTCGCGTGTCACATGGTTAACTCTGCCGGGATTGCTCAGGGCCCTCGAAACTGTTGACGTTGCCACTCCGGCAAGCTCTGCGACATCGCGGATAGTGGGCTGCCTGCCCGGTGACTGGAGCTGGAGTTCTGCCATGGTCTGGGTGTTCCTCATCTGCCGCAGCCGCTCAACAATGAGTGACTTGTTCCACAATTGCAGCACCGATGACAATTTTTGGCAATCGCTTGTCATCCTTGTTGCGCATGCCTAGACTCGGAGAAATCACCCGATGTGACGCGCACCACGCCAATGAGGCCATCGGGCTCCAGGGAGGAAAACAATGAAGTTTGCATCGTCCGCCAAATTTGCTGCTGTTGTCGTAACAGCAGCCCTGGCTTTGACCGCCTGCGGAGGTAGCAGCAGCTCCGGGGGGAGCGCTGGACCCGTTGACGGAAAGGGCAAGAAGCTGAGTGTCCTGGTCAACTCCAACGCAAACTATCCGGCGCAGCAGAAGCAGTGGTTCACGGATATTGCCGCCAAGTTCAAGGCACAGACCGGTGCCGACGTCGAATTCGAAACGTTCGCGTCGGGAAATGACGAACTCACACGGATCCAGACCTCCGTGGTGTCGGGTCAAGGCCCGGACGTCTATAGTCTCGGTACCACCTTCACCCCCACGGCCTATGCGACCAAGGCCTTTGTGACGTTGTCCGACGACGACTGGAAGAAGGTGGGCGGCAAGGACCGGTTCAACCAGGCAGCCCTGGGCATCTCCGGCCCGGACGCACAGCACCAAGCGGGCATTCCGTTTGTCAGCCGGCCGTTCGTGATGGCCTACAACAAGGACATCCTGAAGGCGGCCGGGATCGATAAGCCCGCCACCAGCTGGGACGAGCTCGCAGCCCAGGCCAAGAAGATGACCGACCCGGCCACCGGAACCTTTGGGCTCGCTACCGGGTACAAGGACAACTTTGATCCGTGGAAATTCATCTGGGCTATGTCCGTCCAGGCAGGTAACCCGCTGGTGGACGGCAAGACACTCAAGCTCGACGACCCGACGGTCAAGAAGGCCTACGAAACGTACTTCGGATGGCTCACCAAAGACAAAGTTGTCGATCCGGCCTCTGTTGGCTGGAGCAACAGCAACGCCCTGGCGGCATTCGCGAGCGGCAAGGCCGGCTATCTGATGATGACGACGTCGAGCTCCGTCCCGACGCTCGAGAAGTCCGTTGTTGCCGGTAAGTATGCCTACGCAACCATGCCGACGACGGCCCCGGGCCAGACGTCTCCGCAGGCCGACGCTGCGAACGCCGCCAGCATCCTCTCCGGTGACAATGTGGTTGTTGCCGATTACTCGAAGCAAAAGGACCTGGCCTTCGCTTACATCAACCTCATCACGTCCAAGGACGAGCAGCTGAACTACCAGAAAATCTTCGGAGATCTGCCCGCCAACGCCGAGGCGCTGAAGTCTCTGAATAACCCGATACTCCAACCGGTTGCCGATACTGCCGCCAAGTCCAAGGCAACGCCCTTCACCGGCGCTTGGGGCGACATTCAGTTGGCCCTCGTCAACGTAGTGGTCCAGTCGATCCCGGACCTTTCCAAAGGTTCCGTGGACGATTCGAGCCTGCAGGGCCGCCTCAAGGACGCACAATCCAAGGGCCAGGCCTCACTTGACCGGGCCTCGAAGTAAGTAGGAACTGACATGTCCACCGATTCATTGACTGCGGGCAAGTCCACGCGCCGCAGGTCGTCCCGCGCTGCCAAGCCGGACCCGCAGTCGCCAGGCAACACGCCTCGGCGCCGCAAGGGGCTGAGCGAGCGCAACCGGCCCTTGTGGATGTTGATTCCAGGCGGCCTGCTGATGGTGATCATCATCGTGGTGCCGCTCCTGCTCGGCGTCTTCATGTCTGGGCTGGACCTGGACCAGTATTCCCTGCGCCAGTGGGTCAGCGCTCCGTTCATTGGAGTCCAGAACTTCGTCGAAGCGCTGACCGCATCGCCCTTGCTGCACGCCATCTGGCTCAGCGTCAGCTACTCCTTGCTGGCCATGGTGGTCACTATCCCGCTCGGCATCGCCGGCGCCGTCGCGACCCAGAACGCGTTCAAGGGCCGCGCGGTGATCCGCTCCATTTTCCTGATCCCCTACGTGCTTCCGTCCTTCGTGGTGGCCACGGTATGGCGGACCATGTTCCAGCCGGGCAGCGTCATCGACTCGGCGCTGCATTCTGTGGGTATCGACCCTGGACTCTGGCTCAACGGGCCCCAGTCCTACTGGACGCTGATCCTGGTCCAGATCTGGGCATCGTGGCCGTTTGTCTACCTGCTGGCGTTGTCCGGGCTGCAGTCCGTGGACCACGAAGTCCACGAAGCCTCGGCTCTTGACGGTGCCCTGTGGTGGAACAAGCTCCGCTATGTGGTCTTCCCTTATCTCAAGGGTCCGCTCGCCTTGGCGTTCCTGATCGGCATGCTGCACCACATCAACAACTTCACCTTGCCGTTCGTCCTGTTCGGGGTACCTGCTCCGTCCGATGTGGAGCTGCTCCCGATCCTCACCTACGTCACGAGCTTCCAGAGCTTCAGGTTCGGGCTCAGCGCGGCCATGGCGTTCATTTCGCTGATCCTGATCGCGATCCCCTTGTTCGTCTATCTGCGGGCCGTCAAACTCGACGACGCCGAAACTCCCGGAGGCAAAAAGTGAGCACCGCAACTACCGCCGTCGGACGCCAATCGAGCGAAAACTTCCGCCCGGGCTCCAAACGCCAGCACGAAGTCACCAAGCTCCTGCCAGGCCCGATGCTCGCCATCATCCTGACGGTGTTGTGTGCCCTGGTGCTGATTCCGGTCGTGTACATCTTCCTCGCGTCCGTGAACTCGGACATCGGCGTGGCCCGGGGCGAGTTCTTCCCGTCCAGCTTCTCCTTTGAGAACTACTCGACGATCTGGACGAGCGTTGGACTGGCCACTGGCCTGGCCAACAGCGTGCTCGTTGCCGGGTCCACCGCCGTGGTCTCCGCGCTGATGTCGATCGCCACTGCCTACGTCCTGGTCCGCTACCAGTTCCGTGGGCGCTTGACGATCCTTCGCGGGCTGTTGGCGCTGCAGTCGGTTCCCGGTACCCTCATGGTGCTTCCGGTCTTCGTGCTGTTCTCCTCGTCCGCCAGCTACTTGGGCATCCAGATCATTGGCACGCAGTGGGGCTTGTTCGTGACGTACCTGACGTTCGCGATGCCGTTCTCCACCTGGGTGATGGTCACCTATCTGCGCGGCCTGCCGCGGGAACTCGAAGAGGCGGCAAGGATCGACGGCGCCAGCAACCTGGGCGTGCTGGTGCGGATCATCCTCCCACTGAGCTGGCCCGGCGTCGTCGTTTCCGGTATTTTCGCCTTCCTGCTCGGCTGGAACGACGTCCTGTTCGCCTCGGTCATGACCCGGCCCGAAAGCCAGACGGCCGCCGTCGCGCTCCAGGTCTTCGGTGCCTCGCAAGAAGGCGGCGCGATTCCCTTCTACGGCCAGATGATGGCGGCTTCACTTGTGTGTGCCGCCCCGGTGGTCATCCTGTACCTGATTTTCCAGCGTTACCTAGTGGGCGGCCTGACCGCCGGAGGAGTCAAGTAACTATGAGCACGCCAGCTGTTGAATGGGAGCTCTCGGGCTTCGGCGACGAGATCGACGACGACCCCAAGATCCAGATTGCTGTGATGCAGGCATTGGGGGCCAACCACATTGAGGTCCGCAGCGCCTGGGGCACCAACATCGTGGATCTGGATGAAGCGCAGCTTCGTGAACTGAAGTCCTTGCTGGATGCCGCGGACATGAAGGTTTCTGCGATCGCCTCGCCGATCGGGAAAGTGGACGTTTCCCTTCCCGTCGAGCACGAGGTGGAACGGCTCCGCCGGGCGGTCAACGCCGCGCAGGTCCTGGAATCCCGCTACATCCGGATCTTCTCCTTCTACTACGGCGAGGACGTCGCGGTGGAGAGCATCCGCGACGCGGTCATCGAACGCATGCGTGCCCTCGCGGACGTCGCGGAAGAGTCCGGCGTCGTACTTCTGCACGAAAACGAGAAGGACATCTACGGGGATATCCCCGAACGGGTCCTGGACATCATTGAAACCGTGGCGTCTCCCGCGCTCAAAGTCGCGTGGGATGCGGCCAACTTCGTCCAGGTGGGCGTCAAGCCTTTCGACGACGGCTACGCCAAGCTCCGCCCGCACCTTGAATACCTGCAGGTGAAGGATGCCTTGTTCTCGAACGCCACCGTGGTCCCGGCGGGCGAGGGCGACGGCGATGTCCTCCGCACGGTTGAGGCCTTGAAGGCCGACGGGTACACCGGCTTCGCGAGCCTCGAGCCACACTTGGCCGGCGCCCATGGACTGGGAGGCTTCTCCGGCCCGACGGCGTTCGGCATTGCGGCGAGGGCTTTCGCGAAAGTCCTCAATGAAGCAGGAGTGGAGACGAAGTGAGCGAAGTCTCAAATGCTCCAGGCGCTCCCGCGGAGATCCGGGCCGCAATCGTAGGGTGCGGAGTCATCGGCCGCACCCACTCGGCGGCGGTCCGCGAATTCCCGGAGCTCGTCATCACAGCGCTTGTGGATGTGGTTGCCGAGGCTTCCGAGGCGCTTGCCGCCAAGATCGAAGCCCAGGGCGACCCGAGGCCGGCGGTCTTCCTGACACTGGCTGAGGCGCTCGCCGCCGCACCGGTTGACCTGGTCATCATCGCTACGCCCAGCGGGCTGCACATCCAGCAAGCGTTGGAAGTGCTCGACGCCGGCAAACACGTCGTGATCGAAAAGCCCCTTGACGTTGACTTGAGCAAGGCGGACGAAATCCTGGTTGCGGCCAAGGCTGCCGAGGCCGAGGGCTTGGTGGCTACGGTGATCAGCCAGCACCGCTTCGATCCGGCCAGCCGCGTGGTGGACGAGGCCCGTCGAGCCGGACGCTTCGGCACACTGACCTCCGCCGTCGCCTCCGTCAGCTGGTGGCGAAGCCAGGGCTACTACGATTCGGGCGCGTGGCGCGGAACCTGGGCCATGGACGGTGGTGGGGCCATCATGAACCAGGGCGTCCACACTGTGGATCTGCTGTTGTGGTTCCTCGGCCGGCCCCTTGAGATCAGCGCCAAAACCGCGCTTCTCGCCCACGAAGGCGTTGAGGTGGAGGACACCGCTGTAGCTACCGTTACTTTCGAATCCGGTGCCCGTGCCGTGTTGCATGCGACGACGGCGGCCTACCCGGGCTTGACGGTCCGCCTCCAGGTGATGGGCAGCAAGGGTTCCGCGGTGATCGACAACGACGACCTCGCGTACTTCCACGCGTCCGACGCCGCCGATCCTTCGCAAAGGAGTGCCATGGGCATCCTCGGCGGCGGGAACCAGGCCGCCGTCGAGCTCGCCAAATACCCGGACGACACTGTCGAAGCACTGGATCCCTCGGTGTATCCGGCTGGACATGTCCGGCAGTACCGCGACATCATCGCGGCCATCCGGGCAGGACGCCCCGCGGGCGTTACCGTCCGGGACGCCGTGACCGCCTTGGCCACGGTGCGTGCCCTGTATGTCTCGGCAACCCTGGGCCAGCCCGTGCTGATCGCTGACGTCATAGCCGGCAAGTACAACAACGTGGAGGTCCGCACCGGCGGGGCATCTTCCCACCCGGGCACCCGCGAAGAGGTATCGGCATGAAGTTCTCTGTTTTTACCGCATCCACGCCCGAGTGGTCGCCGCAGGAAGCCACCACCAAGCTTGCCGCCCAAGGGTGGGACGGCATCGAATGGCGCGTCACGGACCAGGCAGACGCGGCGGAACCGGGCTTCTGGGCAGGGAACCGTGCCACTTGGCCCATGACGGGCTTGGAGGATTCGATCCCGGAGATTGCCCGCCTCACCGCTGAAGCAGGGTTGGAATTCTCCGGCCTCGGCGGTTACGCCCGCTGCGACAACCACGACGACGTCGATCGTGTCCTCTCAGCGACCGCAGCCTTGGGTGCCAAGCAGGTCCGCGTGAACGTGCTGCCGCTGGGCAACTCGAACATGGGCGGCCAGGAACCCACTGGCCTGTCCTACCCGGAACTCTTTGCCGCCACCCGGGAACACTACGAGTGGGTTGCTTCCCGCGCAGCACACCACGGCGTCAAAGCCCTCGTGGAACTGCATCATGGAACTGTGACGGCGTCGGCCTCCTCCGCCCGGCGATTGCTGGAAGGGCTGGATCCGCAGCACGTCGGCGTTATCCATGACCTCGGCAACTTGCTGATCGAGGGCTGGGAATCACCGTTGCCGGCACTCCAGCTCCTGGGCCCCTATTTGGCGCATGTCCATGTGAAGAACGCCCGCTGGGTCCGCACCGAGGCGAAGGACGAATCGGGTGCGGCTGTGTGGGTCAACGAATGGGCTCCCTTGGCCGAGGGACAGGGAAGCGTCCTGGGCTACTTCCGGGCGCTCGCAGAAGTTGGTTACGACTCCTGGGTCACGCTGGAGGACTTTTCCACCGAGCTTCCTTTGGAGGAACGGACGGCGTCGAACTTGGCGTATGTCCGCAAGGCAGCCGCGTTGGCCGGGCTCGCCGTCGTCGACGCTTAAACACAGCAGCCGCTTGCCCTCTCTGAGGCAAGCGGCTGCTGTGTTGTGAGGTCTAGACAGTGCGCCTTGCTTTCGCCAGGTTGTCCTTGAGTTCGGCGGCATTCTGCCGAATTACGTAGGCCGGGCGGTCACGCTCCACGCGCCAGCTCTCATCGAGCGGTCCGATGTTGACGGTGTCGAAGCCGAACTCGTCGTAGAGCTTCGCTACGAGTTCGGCGGCCTCTGGGTAGTCGCTGGCGGTGGCCAGTGCGCGGCGGTTCTCGGAGCCCGCCGGGGTGCCGTCGGTGCCGAGCTCCTTCGCCATGATGTGGTTGAAACCCTTGGCCACCTTGGACGTGGGCAAGTGCTTCTGCAGCAGGCCCGATGTGGTGGCTTCGCCCTTGTCCAGCTCCGGGATGCGGCCGTCCCGCTCCCAGTAGTAGTTGTTCGTGTCGATCACAATCTTGCCCGCGAGTGGCTCCACAGGAATGTCCTGGTAGCTCCTGAGGGGAACGGTCACGACGGCGAAATCGCCAGCCGCTGCTGCCTCGGCCGGTGTTGCGGCCCGGGCATGTGTGCCAAGTGCCGCCACCAGTTCCGCCAGGGTTTCCGCTCCCCGCGAGTTGCTGATCACTACGTCATAGCCAAGCTCAACTGCTTTGCGAGCGACTTGGCTGCCAATGTGTCCTGCACCGATGATTCCGATTGTTGTCATATGTGCGGGAACACCGTCTCCCGCGCAGATATTTCAAAGGTTACGGCGGGTAACGCGTAGGGGTCGCGGCCGTCGCAAGCGCTGGCGACGCGGAATTTCCTTGGCGTCACCCAAAGAGCCTCACGACACCCGAATTCAGGCGTCGCCAGGGATTCATCGTGTCGCAGGGCGATGCGCTGCCCCCGGACGGCTTTACGTAGAATAGGCACCATGACTGTCGCCTCTGATGCTGCCACCGCCACTGCCGCTGCCCGTGCCCGCCTCCTTGAATTGATCAAAGAACTGGCGGTCGTCCGCGGCAAAGTGATCCTTTCCAGCGGTGCCGAGGCGGACTACTACATCGACTTGCGGCGCATCACCCTCCACCACGAGGCTTCGAAGCTGGTTGGCCAGGTCATGCTCTCCATGATCGACGACGCCGGGATCGCCGTTGAGTGCGCCGGCGGCCTGACCATGGGCGCGGACCCGGTCGGTACCGCTGTGATGCACGCCGCCGCCGACGGCGGCCGCGCCGTTGACGCCTTCGTTGTGCGCAAGGCGCAGAAGTCCTACGGCATGGGCCGCCAGGTGGAAGGTCCCTCGGTGGAGGGCCGCAACGTCGTGGTTCTTGAGGACACCTCCACCACCGGCGGCTCGGCACTGACCGCCGTCGAAGGCGTCCGCAAGGCCGGTGGCAACGTGGTGGCCGTGGCCGTCATCGTGGACCGCAACACTGGCGCCAAGGAAAAGATCGAAGCCGAAACCGGCGTGCCGTACCTCTTCGCCTTCGGCAAGGACGAGCTGGGACTCGACTAACCGTCCCAAGCCTGGGCGCGTTTGAGGGGGACCGTGTGCCCGTCGGCGGAAGCGCCTAAGCTGGCTGCGTGGACCCTCAGGCCGGGAAATTTCCCCGGAAGCAGCAGCGCTGGCAGGACCCGGGATCGCTCGCCCGGGTTCTCCGCCAAGCCGCCGAGCTGAAGAGTTTTTCACGCCGCTCCTTCCTGATTGGAGCGGGTGCTTCCACGGCCCTCGCGGCCGACATGCTGTTTACCCGACAGGTCCAGGCAGAACGTCGCACCACCAAGATCCTCCCTGTGGGGGACGATTTCGCAGAGTCGTACTACCCCAACTCGAGTTGGATTCTCTTTCCCGGTTACAAGACCAGTTGGGAAGAGGCCCAATGGATCCTCAACTCGATCCGCGGTTCGCTGCGGCAGCGGGGTCAGATGGCCGCCGTCGGATACTCCAACCTGGGGCTGGAAGTCGCCGAGGTGGTGGACGCCGTGCTCGCGTACATCAATGAGCGGAAGCTGAACACCCTCTATTTCTACGGCCACAGTTTCGGCGGGATGTTGGCCACCGAAGTGGCCGCGCTCCTGCGTGAAAGGAACGGAGTCAGCGTCAAGCTGATCCTGTTGGACTCTTCGCCCTTCAGTAAGTACGACATCCTCGACCAAAGCTGGTTCGACGGCGTCGTGTTCTTGTACGAGAGCGGCTTCCAGGTTCCCTCGGTCCTCCGCGGCGGCTACGAGCTGGGCGAGCGCGTGGTGAACAAGCACGAACGCACTTGGGGGCAGATCTGGGACCAGACCCTGGAGCAGCTCTCCCCGATCGCGCCGTCGAGCGTGCTGATCCAAAGCGAATCGGACTACATTTACCATTTCGACGGGACGCGGTTTGTCGACAGGCTGGGGGACACCCGCATGGCCTTCATCGGAAACCCGAACGATGACACCGTGAACTACGGAACAGCCCGGGCAGCGTGGGCCAAGACATTCCCCCTCAACATCGCGTCCACGGGCCGCCGGACCGACGGCGCCCGCCCCGCGCACGCGAGCCCCCAGTGGAATCCGTTTATCTACAATCCGATCATCGAAGACCTGGAGAACGAGCTCTTCCCGCTGCCGCGGGCCGGCTCGCGGGTGGTGTTCTACTGACTGGTGCTCCGAGGGCCGCTACCTGAGCCGCAGTCCGTCCAGCTCGGAACCACTGAGGCCGGCGTCGCGCAAGTAATCCGCCGCGCTGCCGAACTCGTGCCCGAAACGGTCCAGGAAGTATTCCATCGCAGCTTCGGGGGATTGCAGCAGCATGAGCGAGGGACTGAATGCCTCCTCCGGAACCTCGGGGACAGCCAGCCGCCAGGCTGCCGACATAGTTTCCAACATCGTGGGGAGGGCGGCGGTGCTTGCGGCGTAGTCCGCCACGACAGCGGCGTGGTCAGTGCCCGTCGCGAGGAGCGCAAGAGCGGATACGACGCCGGTGCGGTCCTTGCCGAGCGAGCAGTGGATGAGCGTCCGCTTGCCTTGGGCCGCGGGACGCAGCGATTCGGCCACCCAATCCGGGCGGGCGCGAACCCAGCCAAGGTAGAGCTCGCCAAGGTCTTCGGCCGTGTGGATCGATTGGAGCCCCTCAGAAGCGGTACGCGGATCGAGGGGGTTCTCCACGAGCTCCACGGCGCCGTTGGCCAGCTGCCAGGGCACGATGGCGCGCTCGTACTCGCTTCGGAGATCCACAACCGTCCGGATGCCATGAAGTTCCAGGAAGGCGGACGTCGCCGCGGTGTCCATGCCAAACGGCTGGCTGCCCCTCAGGATGCGGCCACCGGCCAGGGACCGGAGGTTCAGCACAGCCATGGCACCAGCCCTTCTTCTTAGATCTGGTTCTTGAGGTCCGCTACCGAATTCAGGACCTGGTTCGGCCGGAACGGGAAGGCCGCGATGTCCTCGCGCTGGGTGATGCCGCTGAGCACCAGGACGGTGTGCAGCCCGGCTTCCATGCCCGCGATGATGTCGGTGTCCATGCGGTCACCGATCATTGCCGTGGTCTCGGAGTGGGCGTCGATCTGGTTCATCGCCGAACGGAACATCATGGGGTTCGGCTTGCCTACAATGTAGGGCTCACGGCCGGTCGCCTTGGAGATCAGCGCGGCGATGGCGCCGGTGGCGGGCATCGGCCCGTCCTTCGAGGGGCCGGTTGCGTCCGGGTTGGTCGCGATGAAGCGCGCCCCGGCCAGGATCAGCCGGATGGCCATGGTGATCGCTTCGAAGGAGTAGGTACGGGTTTCGCCGAGCACCACGAAGTCCGGGTTCTGGTCGGTGAGGATGAAGCCGGCCTCGTGCAGCGCCGTCGTGAGCCCTGCCTCACCGATGGTGTAGGCGCGGTTCCCGGACTCCGAGCCCTGCACCTGGTCCTTGAGGAACTGTGCCGTGGCCAGGGCCGATGTCCAGATGTTCTCCTCCGGAATTTCCAGGCCGGAGGAGCTCAGCCGGGCCGCCAAGTCCCGCGGCGTGAAGATGGAGTTGTTGGTGAGGACGAGGAATCGCTTGGAAGTGTCCACCCAGCGCTGGATCAGTTCGGCCGCTCCGGGAACCGCCTGGTTTTCGTGGACCAGGACACCGTCCATATCCGTGAGCCAGCATTCGATTTCGTGTCCATTGCGGTAAAGGGCTGAGCTCTTCGGGGCCTCGGTTGCGTTCTCCATGCTTTTCCTCCGCGTATTGGCTGTTTCTCGTCCCAAGTCTTTCATCTTTCGCTCTCCGAGACACCCGGGTGTCCTGCGTTACGGCACTGGGTTTCGGCGCCGCAGGCGGTACTGCCCGGGCTAGGGTTGAAGAGTGACTGACCGGCCCCAGAACCCTGCCCCTACCGACTCCACTGCTGTCTCGCCCCTCCTCTCCTCTACCGAGGGGGAGTCGGAAGCGAAACCGGAGGTCGGCGTCGGGCCCTGGGAAGGCGACTGGCCGGAAGGCGAGCAGTGGGACCCGGACCTCCTGGCGGACGGCGACCGTCGCAACGTGGTGGACAAGTACCGCTACTGGAAGCACGAAGCGATCGTCGCGGATCTGGACGCCCACCGGCACGATTTCCACATTGCCATTGAGAACTGGCAGCACGACCTCAACATCGGCACCGTGGTGCGCACCGCTAATGCGTTCCTCGCCAAGGAGGTCCACATCATCGGACGACGCCGGTGGAACCGTCGCGGGGCCATGGTCACCGACCGCTACCAGCACGTCCGCCACCACCCCACCGTGGAGGACTTCGTGGAGTGGGCGCAGGGGGAAGGCCTGGCCATCATCGGCATCGACATCTTCCCCGATTCCGTGCCGCTCGAAACGTACGAACTTCCGCGCAACTGCGTGCTCGTGTTCGGGCAGGAGGGCCCCGGCCTGACTCCCGAGGTGCACGACGCCGCCGTCGCCACCTTGTCGATCGAGCAGTACGGTTCCACACGCTCCATGAACGCGGCGTCGGCTGCGGCCATCGCGATGCACGCCTGGATCCGCCGGCACAACTTCGGCCAGCGCGTCTCCTGAGCCAGCGCGTCTCCTGAGAGCACCCGGCGGCAAAAGGTCCGCAAGTGTTACCCGTCTCCGTGACCGGAAACACGATGTCGGATTCTTCAGTCGCTAGGATGGTGCCTAGCCGTATAGGTCTACTCCAGGGTCAACAAAACCCACAGACGAAAATCAGCATAGGAGTCAGCATGCCCATCGCAACCCCAGAGATTTACTCCGAGATGATCGACCGCGCGAAGGCCGGTGGATATGCGTTCCCGGCAGTGAACGTCACCTCGTCGCAGACCCTGAACGCCGCCATCCGCGGCTTTGCCGAGGCCGAATCGGACGGCATCATCCAGGTCTCCACCGGCGGTGCTGCTTACTGGTCCGGCGCATCCGTCAAGGACATGGTTGCCGGCTCCCTGGGCTTCGCCGCTTTCGCCCGCGAGGTCGCCAAGAACTACAACGTGAACATCGCCCTGCACACGGACCACTGCCCGCAGGACAAGCTGGCTGATTTCGTTCTTCCGCTGCTGGCTGCTTCCGAGGAAGCCGTCAAGGCCGGCAAGGACCCGATCTTCAACTCGCACATGTGGGACGGCTCGCACGAGACCCTGCCCGAGAACCTGCGCATCGGCCGGGAACTCCTGGAACGCGCAGCCGCGGCCAAGATCATCCTCGAGGTTGAAATCGGCACGGTCGGCGGCGAGGAAGACGGCGTCGAGAACGAGATCAACGAGAAGCTCTACACCACCACCGAAGACGCCCTCGCGACCATCGAGGCCCTCGGCGCGGGCGAGAACGGCCGCTACCTGACCGCCCTGACCTTCGGAAACGTCCACGGCGTGTACAAGCCGGGCAACGTCAAGCTGCGCCCGGAGCTGCTCAAGCAGATCCAGGCCGAGGTCGGTGCCAAGATCGGCAAGACCAACCCGTTCGACCTCGTCTTCCACGGCGGCTCCGGTTCCACCGAGCAGGAAATCGCGGATGCTGTTTCCTATGGCGTCATCAAGATGAACATCGACACCGACACCCAGTACGCGTTCACCCGCCCGGTTGCCGGACACATGTTCTCGAACTACGACGGCGTCCTGAAGGTCGACGGCGAAATGGGCAACAAGAAAACGTACGACCCGCGCGTCTGGGGAGCCTCCGCCGAAGCCGGCATGGCTGCCCGCATCGTGGAAGCCGCAAAGCAGCTCGGTTCGGTAGGCAAGACCTTCTAATGTCCGACGAATTCCGCAAGAACCTCATGGGTCCGGAGCCGACGCTCCTGCCTGCCGAGACCGAGGTGTACCAGCACCTTGCCTTGGGGCAGGAAGCGCTCGACCTCGTGGCCAAGTACCCCACGTCTTCGTTGCTGTGGGCGATCCTGGCCGAGGAAGCCTGGGCTGACGGCCGGACCATCGACTCCTACGCGTATTCCCGCGTGGGTTACCACCGTGGACTGGATTCGCTGCGCCGCAACGGTTGGCGCGGCGTCGGGCCCATCCCATGGGAGCACGAGCCCAACAGGGGATTCCTGCGCGCTCTGTACTCCCTCGGCCGGGCATCCGCCGCCATCGGCGAAGCTGAGGAACCGGAACGGATCGAGAAGTTCCTGAACGACTCCGATCCCACCGCGAAGGCAGCGATCGAAGGCTAGGACTGCCGAGAAGACGACGACGGCGGCCGCCCACTCAGGTGGGCGGCCGCCGTCGCGCTTTCCCCGCCCACTGATCCCCACCGCCACCCTCGCCTCGCAAGTCCCCACCGGCTCCCAGCCTTCGCAAGCTCAGGCAGGGACCCTCGCCGGCGGGGCCCCACGGCCAGGGAACCCTAGCGGCGTGGGCCGACGCAGTTAATGCCGTTATGAGGCGTCAGAACGACAACAAATGCGAGTCAGTTGGGCTTGGTGAGTCCTAGGAGACCGGGGTGAGGCCGGTCCGGGCCATGGCCTCGGCGTAGGCGCGATGGATGATGTCCAGGTACTCCTGCTGGCGCGTGGGGGAACCGGCGAAGGAGCGTCCACCCAGCGAGCGGACCTTGAACGTCTTGAAGCCGCGGCGGTGGATGCTCTGCGGCGCGGCCTTCATGAGCTGGTCTGCCAAACGATGGGCTTCATTGCCGTGGGCTACCAGTACGGAGGTGCGCGGCACGATCGCCAGCAGGCGCAGGAGCGGCTTGAGGCCTTCGGTGATGTTGGCGGGAGTCAGCTTGCCCGGCTCGCCGTCGGGCTCGATCCACGGGTAAACGTTCCACGGCATCATGAGTTCCGGACGCAGGCCCAACTGCCACTGCATGCCCACCATGCGTGTGGCGGCATCCGTGTCACCCGGGACGATGAAACCCGAGCCCTCCGTGGTGCGGGTATTGGAGAAAAGGCTGATGATGCGGCACTCGTCAACGCTGTGGACGGGGTCTACGTAGAGGACTTCGCTGCCCGGCTTCTGTTCTTTGAGGGAATCGCAAAGCCCGGTGACCTCGGCAATGTGGGGTTCGAAACGTCGGTTCCAGAGCTGCTCTTCGGGTAATTCAGTCGCCAGGTCTTGCATATGGGCTTGGGTCTCCTACGTGTAGCGAGGCGCACTTATCCGGCCGGGAGCGGTTTGCCGCGACCGGTCAGATTGGGTGCAGTGTTGGGGGCTGGTTAACTCTACCGGAACGGCGGTGCGCTGTGGGGTGAATCGGGACTTCTGTGTTAGGTCTCTCGATGGCGGGAGCCGGATTTAGCATGAAGCGGCCGTGCGTTAACGGAAAACGGCACCGTCCCGATGGATTCGGGACGGTGCCGTTTCGGAAGCGCCTGTTACTGCTTGTTCTCGTTCTGGTCGTCGCTTTCCTTGGTCCGGGAAACCACGGTGCCGTTTGATTCGTTGAGGATGAGTTTCACGTCCCGCCCGTTGTCAAAGTTGAACATCGCGTTGATGGAGCCGGCCTTGGCGTCTGCCGAGGAGTCACCGATCTGGCCGGTGTGCCAGTTGTCCTCGATGAAGCGAAGGATGGATGACTGGTCCGTCTGGGTGTGGTCCACGAAGTTCTTCTTCGCGAAGGGGGAGATCACGACGAGCGGCTGGCGGGGGCCGGGGCCACAACGGTCGGCATAGCCTCCGGCCATCGGCACACCCTTGTTGTAGGCGTTGAGGCACCACGCGGCATCGTCAGTGGTGTTCGAGGAGTTCTTCACGCCTGCAGCGACGTGGTCGTACCAGCCGTCCG
Organism: Arthrobacter sp. GAS37; assembly: GCF_044908325.1. Classification (NCBI taxonomy): domain Bacteria; kingdom Bacillati; phylum Actinomycetota; class Actinomycetes; order Micrococcales; family Micrococcaceae; genus Arthrobacter; species Arthrobacter sp. GAS37. Next base: position 110,860 of record NZ_JBIYDB010000006.1, on the reverse strand, counting down.
AGTCATCGTAGGCGAGGACGATGGCAGTGTTTTCCCAGTTCTTCGAGTTCTGGATGGCGTTCACCTGCTGCGTGATGAACTTCTGCTCATCCAGGGGATCGGAGTAGCCGGCGTGGCCGTCCTGGTAGTTTCCCGCCTTCAGGAAGGAGACGGCAGGCATGTTGTCCGAGTTGACCACCTTGGCGAAGTCCGTGGTGTCGTACTGGTGGTTGGCCTGGCCGTTGTGTCCGATCTCGTCCGCGCTGGCGGGAGCAAGGTGGTGCGGGTTGGACGTTGACTTGTAGTACTGGAACGGCTGGTGGTGCGGGTTGTAGTCCGTTACCGTGGCACCCGCAATGTTGGTGTGGGTGGTCATGCACGCTGCCGGGGTGGTGTCCGTGGCCGCCGTCGTCGGGGCAAAGCCGCCCTGGAACCAGCCCCAGCTGACGCCCTTGTCGTTGAGCAGGTCGCCGATGTTCTTGCCCTGCATACCCGCGAGGTTGTTCTTGCTCGCGTGGCTCTTGTTGGAGCAGTCGTCGTAGACCGGATCCGGGTCTTCCGTCATGGTTCCGACGCCGTTGGCGTCAGGGAACTTGACCGTGTAGTCGCTGCTTGCGGGTTTGACCGGCTGTCCGGCGGCAGTGAATTCGGTGACGCCGTGGGTCTGGCCGGACACAAGGTTGAGCGCGCCAGGGCTGGACGGGCCGAACACGGTGCTGAAGTGTGAGTCGCTCATGGCGAAGTTCTGGGCGTAGTTCCAGATCCCGGTCACGGTATTGCCGTCGTAGTAGTCCATGGTGAGCCCGGGACGCCCGAACTGGCCACCCGAACAGGTATCCATGCTCGTGTTCTCGACGAACTTGTTCATCAGGCCACCGTTGTAGGCCTTCTGCTCCGCGGTGTATTCGTGGTCCTGGTCGCACGTGATTGCCTGGCCGGGCGTCAGCCGCTGGGGCTGGACCGAGTTGGGATTGTTAGGTGCCAGCAGCTTGTCGTTGGCGAGGGTGGCGATGTTCTTCGGCGTGTTCTTGGCCGCCGTGAACGCGGGAGCCGCTGCGCCGCTGCCTTGCTGGGTTTCACCAGCGGTGTTTGCTGCCTGCGGGTACGTCGCGAAGTAGTGGTCGAAGGAGACGTTCTCGCCGAAAATTACGACGACGTGCTTGATGGGCGTCGCGGTTTCTTTGTGGTCGCTATTGGCCGAGGCCGGCGTCATGCCGAACCCGATCATGCCGGCAGCGATCGTGGATGCCGCGAGTGCGCTCACTCCTGCCGTTGACAAGAGACGTTTGTTGCGAAAATTCATGGATTTCCCTTCAGATTCACGGAAAGGTGGGGTAAGGATTCACAAAGAATGTAGCCGCTCGCTTGGGGCCCGACGGTCGATTTGGAGGCTCAATGCGGACTGTTTGGGAAGAGTTCACATTCTGCTCACAGGGAACTTCGAGTGCGCGCTCCCTGTTTCCATGTCGCCCTCCGGCCGTGTGACAACGGGTCCAAGAGCCGTATCGGCTAAACTTGGCTGGTAAGAGCCCCGGAACTCTTGCTGATCCCGCCGGTGAACTTTTGCGAAAGTCTGCGGGCAGGGACGAAAGATCCGGGGCGTTCTCATGTACGGCGCTGAGCCTTGGTGATCCCGCCAGGACCGGCCCGAAAGAATGGGGGAGGATCCCATGCCAGCTATCGTGATCGTCGGAGCCCAATGGGGCGACGAAGGCAAAGGCAAAGCAACCGACCTGCTCGGTGGCCGCGTTGACTACGTGGTCAAGCCCAACGGCGGCAACAACGCCGGGCACACCGTTGTGGTGGGCGGTGAGAAGTATGAGCTCAAACTCCTTCCTGCCGGCATTCTGAGCCCGAACGCGATTCCGATCATCGGCAACGGCTGCGTGGTGAACCTTGAAGCGCTGTTCCAGGAGATCGATGGCCTGGAAGCACGCGGTGCCGACACATCCCGTTTGCGCATCTCAGCCAATGCCCACCTCGTAGCGCCGTACCATCAGGTGCTGGACAAGGTCACGGAGCGCTTCCTGGGCAGCCGCGCCATCGGCACCACAGGTCGGGGCATTGGCCCGGCCTACATGGACAAGGTGGCCCGCCTGGGTATCCGCGTCCAGGATGTCTTCGACGAATCGATCCTCCGCCAGAAGGTGGAAGGCTCGCTGCGCCAGAAGAACGAGCTCCTGGTCAAGGTCTACAACCGCCGCAACGTGGTGGTGGACGAGATCGTGGAGTATTTCCTGTCCTACGCCGAACGCCTACGGACGCTGGTCATTGACAGCACCCTGGTCCTCAACAACGCACTGGACGAGGGCAAGGTGGTCCTCATGGAAGGCGGCCAGGCCACGTTCCTGGACGTCGACCACGGCACCTACCCGTTCGTGACATCTTCCAACCCGACCGCCGGCGGCGCGTCTGTTGGCTCGGGCATCGGACCCACCCGCATCTCGCGGTCCATCGGCATCATCAAGGCCTACACCACCCGTGTCGGCGCCGGTCCGTTCCCCACGGAGCTCTTCGATGAGATGGGCATGTACCTGCAGAAAACCGGCGGCGAGTTCGGCGTCAACACCGGCCGGCCGCGCCGCTGCGGTTGGTACGACGCCGTCCTGGCCCGCCACGCATCCCGCGTCAACGGCTTCACGGACTACTTCGTCACCAAGCTGGACGTTCTGACCGGCATCGAGCAGATCCCGGTCTGCGTGGCATACGACGTGGACGGCGTTCGCCACGATGAAATGCCCATGACCCAGACCGAGTTCCACCACGCAGTGCCGATCTTCGAGTACTTCGACGGCTGGACCGAGGACATCACCGGCGCCAAGACGTTGGAAGACCTTCCCGAGAACGCCCGCAGATATGTGCTGGCCCTTGAGAAGCTCTCCGGCACGCGCTTCTCCGCGATCGGCGTCGGCCCGGACCGGGACCAGACGATCGTCGTGCACGACCTCATCGAGGACTAGTCACCAAAGCCGAATCACGACGACGGCGGGTCGCCCTTTCGGGGGCGGCCCGCCGTCGTCGTTCCGGCTATTTGGAACCCAGTATCTTCCTGTTTCCGATCGATGACTTGAGCTGGACAAACGTGATGAGGGTGTTCAGCTGTTGGGTGCAAGGACCTTTGTCGGGTGTGCCAAGGATGGTGATCGTGATGGTCTCTGCGGTCTCGGCGATTCTTGCCCGGTGGGGAGCGGTGCGTAAGCGAAGTGAGGACATTCTCTTAGTATTCCCTAGGTCTCGATCAGCACTTTGAACGCCTTCGAAAAACTTTTGGAAACCGCGTAACCCTTTGGGGTGCCCCGACGATTACCTCTTTGAAAGGCCGAGCTGAAATTTGTCCCCCATCATGTTTCAGCTCGGCCCTTTTCATGTCTGAAGGGGTTTCGTGGATGTGCAGAAAGTCCGGGAGAGGCAAGCCTCCGGAACCGAAGGCTGGTCCTTGGGCTTAGCGGGAGCAGCGGTTAGGCTAGGTGAGGTCGCCCGGCCCTGCGGCGTTTGGGCGGCACCGAGGATCTCGCTTCGATCCGGCCATTCGCTCCCCAACGAAAGCCACGCTTCAGTGACCGACGCCTTGACCGATGCAGCATTGCTGGCCCTTCGCGGCCGGGAGGCTGAACTGTTCAGTGCCGTCTACCAGGCCTTTGCCGGCCAGGTGCTCGGCTACCTGACAGCAAAAGGTGTTTCGGATCCCGAAGCTGTCACACAGGACGTTTTTCTTGCCGTCCTGCCCCGCGTTGAGACGATCACGGGCGGTGTCAGCGGTCTGCGGACCTTCGTATTCTCAGTGGCCCATGCCCGGATGGTGGATGACCACCGTCGGCAAAGCAGGGCGCCTGAGCATCACGAGTTTGAACCTGAGCGTGACACACGCCGATCGAGTTCGGCGGAAGCCGAAGCGATGGACCGTGTGGCGCCCGGCGAAGTCATGGCGCTGCTGGATCTCCTTCGGGAAGATCAGCGGGAAGTCCTGACGCTTCGCATTGTTGCCGGTCTGACTGTGGACCAAGCAGCCGAAATCATGGGGAAAAGCCAAGGCGCCGTCAAGCAATTGCAGCGCCGGGCGTTGAATTCACTCCGCGATCACTCGGTAGTAAAGGAATACGTGGCCCCATGATGCGTTGGGATTACAAGGACATTGACCGCGACGCGATCATCCTCGAGCTCATTCTTGAGGCTGGCCTCACGGACGCCCCCGAACTCACGGATTCGTTGAAAGCGCTGGAATCGTTTGGGTCCATGCCGGCACCGGTCCCAGGGCCCGCACTCGCCGCGATGCTGGCTGGCTCGGCCGCGGGCGATTCTGCAAACAATCTTCCCCTCGACGAGCTCGGCAAGCGGCGTCAGTTGCGCAAGCATCGCCCGGTCGTCATTGGTGCTGCCGTCCTGACCGCCATGGGCCTGGGTGTTGGTGGCGTTGCGGCCGCGAGTGGCGGATTCAGCAAGGGAACCCCGGAATTCATGCAGGTCCTGGTCTCCGGCTGGGCGCCCGCTTGGACAACTGCTCCGCCGTCGCTGGTACCTCCAGCCCCCGCCCAGGACTCCCCGAAGGTCACGACCCACCCGGCTCCCGTCGATCTGCCGCCGGCCGCGCCCCCAGTGGCAGGCCCTTCGGCGGACCCCGTGGCGCCCGCTCCCGCCAGCACTGGCGAGGCGGCGCACGAGCCGGTAGCGGCAGCGGCTGTTCCCGCCGCGGCACGCCAGCCAAGCGACGGACTGCCCGAAGCGCCGAAGGCGGTGCACACCGAGCCTAAGACCGACTCGCAGGGAGTCCTTCCGCAGCCCAAAACTGCTATCCCATCCGCCCCGACGGCGAAGGACCTCCAAAACGGGGTTCAGCAAGCAGTCGAGAACGCCCAGGGCGACGTGTCCCTGAAGCCTGCGGGGGCGTCGCTGCGCTGGCTCCTTGGACTGCTGTCCCGCTAGTAGGCTGGAGCTATGACACACGTCAACGATCCGGCAGTCATTGACCGGCTTATGCGAACAAAGGGCCGCTGGGCAATCGTCGGACTCAGCACGAATGAGTGGCGCTCCGCCTTCGAGGTAGCTCTCTACGTTCGCGACACGATGGGCATGGAGATCATCCCGATCAACCAAAAAGGCGAAGACGTCCACGGCGAAACCGGCTACAAGTTCCTTGCCGACGTGCCCTTCGAGAAGCAGCCCATCGACGTCGTCGACTGCTTTGTGAACTCCTCGCGCGTCGGCGCGGTAGTGGACGAAGCGATTGCCGTGGGAGCGAAAGCCGTGTGGCTCCAGCTCGGAGTAATTGACGAGGATGCAGCGGAGCGGGCCAAAGCAGCGGGCCTGGACGTTGTGATGAACGCTTGTCCGGCACAGGTGGGCTGGCGGAGCGGCATCTAGCGTCGTTTTCTGTTAACCGGCCGCTGCTATGGTCCGGGGGCAATCACCGTTTCGAGACCAGGAAACTCCCATGTGTGACGACCACCCTTCCACCGCCAGCCGACGCACCGCGCTCGGTTTCCTCGGCGCTTCCCTCGTGGCCGGGCTGGGGGCATGCGCGCTCCCCGGAAACCCGTCCGCAGAAAGCCCGACGGCGGCTCCCCGCACGGCGGGCCCCTCGCCGTCGTCGTCCGCAAGCACTGCGATGAGTCCCACACCAAGCCCCGCGGGCCCCGGGCGGCTCCGGAACCCCTTCGTCCCGGACTTCACCCTGCCGCCCATCCAAGGCGGACTGGCTCCCGTGATCACCAAGATCCCCACCAAACATCCCGTAGTGTTCCTCACGATCGACGACGGACTGGTCAAGTCCCCGGAAAGCGTGCGGCTCCTCGCGGAGAACGGCTACCCGGCCACACTGTTCCTGACGAGCAACACGGTCCGTGACAACCCTGCATTCTTCAAGGCGTTCATGGCGCAGGGGAGCCTGGTTGAAAACCATACGGTCAGCCACAACGTCAACATGACCACGCAATGGGGCTACCAACGGCAGCTTGACGACATCGCAGGCATGCAGGATTTCGCCGTGCAGCAGTACGGCCGCAAGCCCACCCTGTTCAGGCCGCCTGGAGGTGCCTATTCGACCGCCATGCGGCAAGCCGTGGCCGCCGCCGGGTTGAAGGCCATCGTCACGTGGGAGGCCAAGGCCAATGGCGGGCGCATGGATTACCAGTACGGCAATTCCCTCCGGCCCGGCGACATCGTCCTGATGCACTTCCGCCCCGAATTCGCGGCGGACTTCGAGGCATTCCGCTCGGCGCAAGTGGCTGCGGGCCTGGAAGTGGTGCTCCTCGAGGACTTCCTGGACGTTGCGTGAGGCGGTCGGTCCGCTAATCGTCGCACTCCGCTAGTCTCGCTACATGGACGCTGCCACACTCCGCCAAATCTGCCTTGGCTTCCCCGGGACCTTTGAAGACTTCCCGTTCGGCCCGGATACGTCGGTTTTCAAAGTCCGGTCCGCCGTGTCCGGTGGATCCAAGCCGGAAGCCAAGATGTTCGCCGCATCTGCCATGGACGACCACAACCTGGCAGTAAGCCTCAAATGCGATCCCGCCTTGGCCGTGCAACTTCGCTCGGCCCATCCGGAAATCACCGGCGCCTGGCACATGAACAAGACGCATTGGAACGGCGTGCGCCTGGACGGCGCCCTCCCTGACTCCATGGTCCGGGACATGGTGGAGGACTCCTATGACCTGGTGGTTTCCTCGTTGACCCGCAAGCAGCAGGATCAACTGGGCTGGGCCCGGCTCGCCAAGGACTGACACGCGGACCCCGTCTGCAGCTTCGGCTAGATTGTGAGTGGACTGCACCTTCCATCGCCTCGAAGCAATCAGGAGGAGCCAGATGCTGGAACAAAATACCCTCGATGAGCTGTGGAATTTTGAGGACCCCGCGTTGTCGGAAGCCCGCTTCCGCGCAGCCATGACCGATCCCGCCTACGATCCCTTTGAGAGGGCCGAGCTCGCCACCCAATTGGGCCGGGCAATCGGCCTGCAGGGCCGGTTCGAGGAGGCGGACGCCCTCCTGGACGGGATCGACGCCGAAGAGGAGCCCACCATTGCGGTGCGGGTCCTCCTGGAGCGCGGCCGCCTGCTCAACTCCGCCGGCCACCCGGCCATGGCCGTTCCGCTCTTTGAGCAGGCTGCCGAGATGGGCGACCTCCTGGGCGAAGATTTCCTCGCGGTGGACGCACTTCATATGCTGGCCATCGCGGACTCCGGTCACCAGGAATCATGGACGCGCAGCGCGCTTGAGTACGCATCCGCCGTCGAGGATTCCCGCACCAAACGGTGGATGGTTTCCCTGCACAACAACCTCGGTTGGGCGATGTACGACGACGGTCGCCGCACCGAGGCGATGGTCGAGTTCCAGCTCGCCGAACAGTGGGCTGAGCGGGTAGGAACCGCGCAACAGCAGCAATGGGCGCGCGAGGCTATCGTTCAATGCGCAAAATCCTTGAATTTGCGCGGCTAAAACACCCAAATGACCCCTCTGGAACGGCAGGATCGCCAGATCACATTTTGACAAAAGTTGATCGAAACTGCCCTCAAATATTGCTTTTCAATCACTCGTGGTGAAGTATGTCACACGAAGGGCGCGTCGCAGCGGCGGTGCCCGGACCGATCGACTGCCGGCCGAGGCGCCGTCAGAGTTCGGTACTACGAGTCTCTGGAGGGTTTTAGGATGAACGTTCAGCAGCAGTCCTTTGCACGGCGCGGTTTCCTCCGCGGCGCGCTTGCCGCGGCAGTGCTTGTGCCGATGGCCGGCTCGATGGCCTCCTGCGCAGGCGGGGGCGGTGGAGGTACCACCGGTCCTACGGGGACCGTTTCAGATACCAATCCGTTCGGAATGGCAGACAAGTCCACCGTTGACGCCGTGATCTTCAAGGGCGGGTACGGAATCGACTACGTTGACTTCGCGGGCAAGGGCTTCGAAAGCGCACATTCAGGTTCCACCGCCAAGATTTCCCCGTCCACGGACATTGCGCAGGAACTCCAGCCGCGATTCGTCGGAGGCAACCCGCCGGACCTGATCGACAACTCCGGTGCCAAGGCAATCGGCTTCAGCACGATCCTGGCCCAGCTTGAAGACCTTACCAGCGTGGTCAACGCCAAGAACCTTGAGGGCAAGGTCATCAAGGACACCCTCTACGCTGGAGTGCTCGCCCCGGGTACTTTCAATGGCAAGCTGGCGGCCCTGAACTACGTGCTGACCGTCTACGCCATGTGGTACTCGGATTCATTCCTGAAGGACAACGGGTGGACCGTGCCGAAGACCTGGGATGACATGTACACCCTTGGCGAGCAGGCCAAGGCCAAAGGCAAGTACCTGTTCGTCTGGGGCAAGGAAGCAGCCACTTACTACCAGGAAATGGCGATCGCTTCCGCCATCAAGGAAGGCGGCAACGACGTTCGCCTCGGCCTTGAAAACCTGAAGGCGGATGCCTGGTCCCACCCGGCCATCCAGAGCGTCTTCACCGCCTTGGGCAAGATCGTCAAAGCGGGCCACTTCAAGCCAGGTGGCTCGGGTACGCAGTTCACCGCGGCGCAGGCGCAGTGGAGCAACGCCCAGGAAGCCGTGTTCTACCCGTCCGGCTCGTGGATAGAAAACGAGATGAAGGACCAGACCAAGTCCGGATTCAAGATGACCGGCGTTCCTGTTCCCACCGTGACCTCGGGATCCAAACTTCCTTACGAGGCAATGCACAGCGCTTCCGGCGAGCCCTTCGTTGTTCCGTCCCAGGGCAAGAACGTTGCTGGCGGCAAGGAATTGCTGCGTGTCATGCTGTCCAAGGATGCTGCCACCAACTTTGCCAAGACAAAGCTGGCCCCCACCATCGTCAAGGACACCGTTCCCGCCGATGGCTTCGGTTCCACCGCCTTGGTTTCCCAGACCAAGCTGCTCAGCGATGCTGGATCGAACATCTTCACGTGGAACTTTGTTGACCTCTACGGGATGAACAAGGACCAGTTGGTTGTGTGGAACACGTTCCTCGATGGAAAGTCCGATGTCGCCACCCTGACGTCGGACCTGCAGAAGATCACCGACAAGGTCCGCAACGACAGTTCGGTCACGAAGATTGAAGTGAAGTGACTTCAGTGAAAGCAAAAACACTCCGGGTCGGCGACGGCGCGTCCGCCGTCGTCGTTCCGGATACCGCACCACCCGTCTACAAGAGACGGCGCAAGCCGCTGACGTTCGACAAGGTCAGTTTTTTCGTGGTCTTCCTGGGCCTGCCCCTGGCGATCTATCTCCTGTTTGTGATTTGGCCTTTCATCCAGGCGTTCGGCTACTCCCTGACCGACTGGAGCGGTTTCTCACCCGACCAGAACTTCATCGGACTTGAGAACTACCGGAAGCTCTTCACGGATGACATCTTCATGAAGGCCATGGGGAACAATATCCTGCTGGTCATCTTCCTGCCCATCATTACCATCATCCTCAGCCTCGTGCTGGCAACCTTGGTGACCGTGGGCGGCAGCAGCAAGGGCCAGATCAAGGGCCTGCGCAACTCCAGCTTCTACCGGGTTGTCTCCTTCTTCCCCTACACGATTCCGGCGATTGCCATCGGCATCATGTGGGGCCAGATCTACGATCCATCCGGAGGTCTGCTGAACGGCATCCTCACCTCCCTAGGCATGGACCAGTTCAAGTCCTACGCCTGGCTTGGGGACAAGAACACCGCAATGATCGCCACGATGTTCGTGATCGTGTGGGGCTTCATCGGCTTCTACATGGTGCTGTTCGTGGCGGGCATCAAGGGCATCCCCGCGGAGCTGTTTGAGGCGGCGCGGATCGACGGAGCGGGACGCTTCCGCACTGCCGTGTCCATCACCATCCCGCTGATCCGGGACAACATCCAGACGGCCTACATCTATATGGGCATCCTGGCGCTGGATGCCTTCGTCTACATGGCCGCACTGAACTCCGGCGGCGGCCCGGACAACTCCACCCTGGTGATGTCCCAGCAACTCTTTTTCACCGCTTTCACCAAGGGCCAGTTCGGCCTGGCCAGCGCCATGGGCGTTGTGCTGGCCGTAGCCACCCTGATTTTCTCCGGCCTCGTGTTCCTGGTCAACAGGCTCACTGGCGGCGACAAGGATGTGTCCCTCTAATGTCTACCAAAATTGCCAGCCAGGAAATGAAGGCGCTGCATTTCAACCCGCGCAAACCGGCCATGACCACGGGAGACAGGGTAGTAGGCGCCGTTTCGCACACGGCCCTGACCATCTGGTCGCTCATCGTGATCCTGCCCTTGTTGTGGACTTTCATGTCCTCCTTCAAGACCTCCAGCGAGATCTTCGCCTCGCCGTTTGCCTTGCCCTCGCAGTGGCGTTTCGACAACTACATCCGGGCCTGGAGCGAAGCCGGAATCGGAAGCTACTTCCTGAACTCGGTGGTCGTCGTAGGGTCCGCCTTGGTGATCGTCATGGTCCTCGGAGCCATGTGCGCCTATGTCCTGGCGCGCTATGTCTTCTTCGGCAGCAAAGCGATCTACTACCTCATGCTTGCCGGGCTCACGTTCCCGATCTTCCTCGCCATGGTGCCGTTGTTCTTCGTCATGAAGAGAATTGGCCTCCTGAACACCCTGCCAGGCTTGACCTTGGTGTACGTCGGCTTCGCGCTGCCGTTCACTGTCTTCTTCCTGTTCTCCTTCTTCAAGTCGCTTCCCCACGAAATCACCGAGGCGGCTGCCCTGGACGGGGCCGGTGAGTGGCGGACGTTCTTCCAGGTCATGTTGCCGATGGCCAAGCCGGGACTCGCTTCCGTTGCCATCTTCAACTTCCTGGGCCTGTGGAACCAGTTCCTGATTCCCGTGGCCATCAACGCGGCCGGGCCGCGCGTGCTGTCCCAAGGACTGGCCGCCTTCGCTGGCCAGATGGGCTATGCGGTGGACTTCGGTGCCTTGTTCGCGGCGGTCACCGTCACCGTGGTTCCGGTGCTGATCGTCTACATCATCTTCCAGCGCCAGCTGCAGGGTTCGGTGTCGCAAGGCACGTCCAAGTAGCACAGCCAAGCTAAATAAGCGCCCGACGGCGGTCCCCACCTTTGGTGCGGGCCGCCGTCGGGCGTTTCTGCCGGCTGCGGCGTGCCAACCGGCGCGGCCCGCCGTCAGAGCCGCTGGTAACGGGAGCGCAACAAGGAGTAGATACCGTACGCCATGAGTCCGAGGCTGACGAACCCCAGAACCCATCCGCCAAAGGGCTGTTTCAGGAAGGCCTTGAGCGCCGAGTCGAGGCCGCCTTGTTGGGAGGGGTCATGCGCTGCTGTGGCGATCAGGATGAGCAAGCCGACGGCGCCGAGTGCCACGCCTTTCGCGCAATAGCCCACCACACCCAGCACCGTAAACGCATCCCCCAAGGCCCCGGACGGTCTTCCCCTCAGGTTCTTTTCGAACTTGCGTGTGATCCCCATGAAGACGTATGTACCGGCGGCTGCCAGCAACGCCACCCCGACGATCACCAGGAGGATAGTACCCGGAGTGCTGGACATGAGGTCTGCACTGGTCGTACGGGATTTCTCGCTGCTGCTGCTTGGACGGCTGAGCGCAAAACTGCCGAAGGTCACCGCGGCCACAGCGAAGACGATTGCCTGCCCGGCTGCCTTGAGCCTATTCATCCAGCGCTTGGCGCTTTCGCGCCCGCTCCACCCCATCACGGCGTCGCTCGCCATGTAGAGCGCGAGGGCACCACAGGCCACTAGTCCCGCCCACAAAAGGACGACGCCGCCAGGAGTGGCGGCCATCTGACCGACCGCGCCGCTTTCGTCGGCTTGGCCGGATGCGCCCAGCGCAATCCCCAAGGCGATGACCCCGATCAGGAGGTGTATCAGACCTAAGGCCACGAAGCCGGCCCGCGCCACTACCCGGACGGTCCGCGAATCCTTGGCGTCGTCTACGGCGTCTCCTACCGAATCGGCGCCCCGGGAAACTGCATTGCCGGCCTTGCTCGTATGATCGTCCGCGCCCATGGAGCTCCTCTGGTCTGCCCTCATCTTGCCACCGTGGGATCCGAAGCGGGAGGGCGCGCCGCTACTGGATACGATGGGCGCATGTGGATCGCGTGGATCGAGTTCGACATCCTCCTCGGCGAGGTGCACAGCCTGAAGGAGAAACGCTCCCTCGTGCGCCCGCTGATCGCCGAGTTGAAACGGCGTTTCGAGGTCTCTGCCGCCCAGACCGGACACTTGGACCAGCATCGCCGCGCGCTCATCGGCGCGGGCGCAGTGGCAGCAGACCGCGCGCATCTCGTGGAGGTGCTCGACGCCGTCGAACGCTTCGTTGCCGCGCGCCCCGAAGTGGAGCTCCTGAGCGCCCGACGCCGGGACCTCCACAGCGAGGACTGACCCGAACCCCGGACGCTCGCTCACCTATGTGGGTCGACCGGCGGGACGCTCGCTCACCTATGTGGGTCGACCGGCGGGACGCTCGCTCACCTATGTGGGGTTCTGGCGGGACGCTCGCTCAGATGTCTCAAGAACTTGACGACCGCAGTGAGCGGGCGTTGCCCGGAGGGCGTGTATATGTGAGCGGGCGTTGCCTCCAAATGCGCGATATCCGCAGGAGGCCTTAAAAACGATTGCTCCCCGCCGGCGACCGGTGGGGAGCAATCGAGGGTGAAACCGGGTGGGCTTAACCGAAGTACTTCGGCAGGGTGGCCTCGTGGGCTTCGCTGAGAGCGTCCAAAGAGAGCTCGTCCACGCCGTTGATCTCCAGCTTGCCGCCAGCAGCGTCGACGACGCCGATCCGGAGGTGGGCGAAGCCGCGGGCTGTGCACATGTCCTTGAAGCGTATTTCCTCGGAGCGCGGAACGGACACGATGGCCCGGCCTTGGGACTCTGAGAACAATGCGGTGAACAGGTCCACGCCGTCGCGCTCCACGAGTTCGTCCAGCGCAATCCGGGCGCCGACGCCGTAGCGCAATGCAGACTCCACGAGCGCAGCGGCAAGGCCGCCCTCGGAGAGGTCGTGTGCGGCGTCGATCATGCCGTCGCGCGAAGCGTTGATGAGGATCTCCCCCAGCTGGCGCTCGATGGACAGGTCAACCTTCGGCGGCAAGCCACCGAGGTGTCCGCGCAGGTTGGACCATTCCGAACCGTCCAGCTCTGCAGCCGTGGTGCCCAGCAGGTAGATGGCCTGGCCATCTTCCTTCCAGCCGGACGGGGTGCGGCGCGCGACGTCGTCGAGCTTGCCCAGCACTGCCACCACGGGGGAGGGGTGGATGGGCACGGTACCCGTCTGGTTGTACAACGAGACGTTGCCACCGGTGACCGGGACGCCCAGCTCCATGCACGCGTCCGACAGTCCACGAATCGACTCGGCCAGCTGCCACATGACGTCGGGATCCTCGGGGGAACCGAAGTTCAGGCAGTCGCTGACGGCCATCGGGACCGCGCCGGAAGTGGCGACGTTGCGGTAGGCCTCGGCAAGTGCCAGCTGTGCGCCGTGGTACGGGTCGAGGTAGGTGTAGCGGCCGTTGGCGTCGGTGGCCAGGGCAACGCCAAGGCCGGTTTCCTCGTCCACGCGGACCACTCCGGCGTCGTCCGGGAACGCCATGGCGGTGTTGCCGCCGACGTAGCGGTCGTACTGCTTGGTAATCCAGGCCTTGCTGCACATGTTCGGCGAAGCAATGAGCTCGGTGATGGCAGCGGCCAGTTCCCCGGAGGTGGAGGGACGGCCGGCGTCCTGCACGGAGCCCGTAAAGGTATCGGCCTGGACGGAGTCCTGCCATGAGGGGCGGGCAAACGGGCGGTCGTAGACCGGACCGTCGTGGGCAACGGTGCGCGGGTCGACGTCGACAATGACTTCGCCTTCCCACGTGATGATCAGGCGGCCGGTATCGGTCACTTCGCCCAGCCAGGAGTACTCCACTGCCCACTTGTCCATGACAGCTTCGAACGCGGCGATGTTCTCCGGGGTGACCACGGCCATCATGCGTTCCTGCGACTCGGACATCAGGATTTCGCCCGGGGTCAGTGTGGGGTCGCGGAGCAGCACGGAGGTCAGCTCAACCTGCATGCCGCCGTCGCCGTTGGAAGCGAGCTCGGACGTGGCGCAGGAGATGCCCGCGGCGCCGAGGTCCTGGATACCCTCAACCAGCGAACCCTTGAACAGCTCCAGGCAGCACTCGATGAGCACCTTTTCGGCGAAGGGGTCGCCTACCTGGACAGCGGGGCGCTTGGAGGGCTTGGTGTCGTCGAAGGACTCCGAGGCCAGCACGGATGCGCCGCCAATGCCGTCGCCGCCGGTGCGTGCACCGAAGAGGACTACCTTGTTGCCCTTGCCGGAGGCGTTGGCCAGGCGGATGTCTTCGTGGCGCATGACGCCGACTGCCAGCGCGTTGACCAGCGGGTTGCCCTGGTACACGGAGTCGAAGACCATTTCGCCTCCGATGTTCGGCAGGCCAAGCGAGTTGCCGTAGCCACCAATGCCGGCAACGGCGCCGTGCATGACGCGGGCCGTGTCCGGGTGGTCGATGGCGCCGAAACGCAGCGGATCCATCACGGCCACCGGGCGGGCACCCATGGAGATGATGTCACGGACGATGCCGCCGATACCGGTTGCGGCACCCTGGTAGGGCTCCACGAACGACGGCGAGTTGTGGGACTCGATCTTGAACGTCACGGCCCAGCCGTCGCCCAAGTTGGTGACGCCGGCGTTTTCGCCGATGCCCACGAGCATGTCCTTCTTCATCTCTTCAGTCACCTTTTCGCCGAACTGGCGCAGGTGGTTCTTCGAGGACTTGTAGGAGCAGTGCTCACTCCACATGACGGAGTACATGGCGAGCTCGGCGCCCGTGGGGCGGCGGCCCAGGACCTTGACGACCTCGTCGAACTCGTTCTGCTTGAGGCCGAGTTCGGCCCAGGGGAGCTCGGTGTCCGGCGTCTTGGCCGCGTTCTCGACAGTGTCGATGTTGAACTTCTTGCCGACGGTTTCAGCTGAGGTAGTCACTGTGCGCCTCCCACGATCTTGTTCAGGACGGAGGTGAAGAAGCCCAAGCCATCCGTGCCGGCGTTGGACTCCGGACCGAATCCGGGCTCCACCGCGTGCTCCGGGTGCGGCATGAGGCCCACCACGTTGCCGGCGGCGTTGCTGATGCCGGCGATGTCGCGGCGTGAACCGTTCGGGTTCCAGCCGACATAGCGGAACACGACGCGGCCCTCGGCCTCAAGGGCGTCCAGGGTCTTGTCGTCAGCGATGTACTGGCCGTCCTGGTTCTTCAGCGGAACCGTGATTTCCTCGCCGGCCTCGTAGTCCGAGGTCCACACGGTCTTGTTGTTCTCGACGCGCAGTACCTGGTCGCGGCACAAGAACTTCAAGTGGTCGTTCTTGATCATGGAGCCCGGGAGCAGGTGCGACTCGGTCAGGATCTGGAAGCCGTTGCAGATACCCAACACGGGCAGCTTGGCGTCGCTGTTGGCGGCATCGATGATGCGGGACATCAGCGGAGCGAAGCGCGAAATGGCGCCGGCGCGCAGGTAGTCGCCGTAGGAGAAACCGCCCGGGATGACGACCGCGTCCACGTCGGCCAGATGGGTGTCCGCGTGCCAGAGCGCGACGGCGGTGCCGCCTGCGAGGCGTACCGCACGGGCGGCGTCGCGGTCGTCAAGGGTGCCAGGGAAGGTGACGACGCCGATTTTGGCCCCGAGCAAACGGGGTTCGACGGCCACAGGGGCTCCGCCGATCAAAGGAAGTTCACTCATGTCAGGCCTCGACGACCTCGACGTTGACGACGTCTTCGATCACCGGGTTGGACAGCAGGGTCTCGGCGGCCTCGCGGGCCTGGGCGAGGATGGCGTCGGTCACCTCGCCGTCGACGGTCAGTTCGAAGCGCTTGCCCTGGCGGACTGCGCTAAAGCTGGTGAAGCCGAGGCGGGGCAGTGCGCCCACGATGGCCTTCCCCTGAGGGTCCAGAATCTCGGGCTTGGGCATGACGTCGACGACGATCCGGGGCATCCGGTAACTCCTGTGCGTGAGCGTTGGTTAAACCTTGGTTAAAGGCTGCCGCGGAGTGGTGCCGTCTCACGCCCGAACTGCCTCCAAACAGTGTTCAGCAACAGTGTTCAGCGGCAGTGTCTTACGGAATAAGGGGGGCGCTCCGCGAGCTTGCATGCCCATTCTACCGGCCAAATCGCTCCATACCCTATTTGCGGGAGATCGGTGAAGAGGCCCCTTGGGCCGCGCCAATTCGCGGCGGCGCCCAGCCGACGTCGGGTGTTTCCAATGCCCGACGGCGGCTCCGGGGACTGAACGACGGCGGCTCTGGCCGGGGGTGGTTTGCGTCACTAGGATTGCGGCATGGCCGAGAACGCTAAGTCGATGGTTTTGCCCGTGGTCCTTGCCGCTGTTTTTGCCGGCCTGGGGAGGATGGTTTTCCAAAGGATCATGGCCGACCGGGCTGCCCGGGAAAACCGCATTTCCGTCCCGCCGGATGCTTCGACCCGGGCCAAAATCAGCGACGCGTTGAGAGGGATCCGTTCTTAGCGCGGCCCGGGCCGCTGACGTGTTTGTGCGCCGTTCACATCGCGGAACCATAAGTTATCGTGGCCAGACCTCGCGATGGTCCTGATGTACTTTCCATACCAAAAGGTATTAAAACCTTTCTCATTCGCAACTTAATTATTGGGGAAATTGGCTTGAAGAAATCTGCTCGAACCAGATCACGGCTCGTGTGCATCATGCTGGTGCTTGCTGTGCTGTACTCGGCACTCATTGGTCCGGTCACCGCAAGTCCGGCAACGGCCGGGACCGGGCCCGTCGGCGGCCTCACACCCATGACACCCACGCGGATCCTGGACACACGAACGTCGTCGGGACCGGTGCCTGGCGGAGGCTCAGTCTCAATCCGAATCCCGGGGGCTAATGGATTCCCCTACGGCACGCAAGCGGTCGTCCTCAACATCACGGCCACTGACGGCACTGCTGCAGGATTCCTCACGGCGTACCATTCGGGCGTCATGGCGCCGCACACTTCCAACGTCAATTACGGGCCGGGACAGATGGTTGCGAACCTGGCTATCGTGGAAGTCGGCGCTGATGGGCAGATCGCCATTTCCAACACTTCGACAGGAACTGTGCAGATCGTCGTTGACGCCTCGGCATATTTCGCCGCGTCCGGGCCCCAGGGCTCGCCAGGCTCCTACCAGGCTGTGGGACCCGCCAGGCTTCTCGACACCAGGACTTCATCAGGCCCCATCGCAGGTGGCGGAAGCGTGCCACTCCGTCTGGGAGGATCCACTGGCGTTCCGGCAGACGCCTCAGCGGTGGTCGTGAACCTGACAGTGACGGAATCGACGTCATACGGATTCATCACCGCTTATCCAAGCGGCTCCTTAAAACCCAATGTCTCGAACCAGAACTATGGGACCGGGCAGACCATTCCGAATCTTGCCGTCGTTCCGGTAGGGCCAGATGGCACGGTGACGATTGCGAACACCTCGTCCGGAACAGCTCAGATCATTGCAGACGTTGTTGGATTCTTCCTGCCGGGGACGCCAACCATATCCGGAGCATTCGCGAGGGTTTCGCCAGTGCGTCTTGTGGACACTCGCACATACGGAGGCCCGGTTGTCAACGCCGGCACCGTGCCGGTTCAGGTCGTAGGCGTCAATGGAATACCACAAAATGCACGCGGCGTCTGGGTGAACCTCACCGTGACCGAACCGACAACCTTCGGCTACTTCATGGCACGTGGTTATAAGGCGCCGTGGACGTTTACTTCCAATCTGAACTTCGGTGGCGGGCAGACGATTGCGAACATGGCGTATGTGCCGATTGGAGCTGACGGCAAGATAGAGATCCAAACCATCCTCAGCCAACCCATGATCAACTGGACACCTGTTATGGAAACTTCGCAAGTCATCGTCGATGTCTTCGGCTACACGCTCCCCTAACCCACCGCCGGGCGGTGCGCGATCCGGATTAATACAGTACGCGCAAATGCGCTAATCTTCCGGGTTAAAGGCGCGCATTCGGGAGTAGCTTGGAATTACTGTCTAGGAAATTCCCCGTCCAACTGGAGGAGCAATGACCGAACACGTCGCCGAAGTGTCCGCATGCAGCGTTGGCAGCTGCGGATTCAACCATCATGGCTGTACTGCGTACGGGATCACGATCGGTGGAACCGCGGATCACGCATCCTGTGCCACCTTCATTGACACCGGGCTCATGGGAGGACTTCCCAAAGTCCTGGCGCATGTGGGTGCCTGCCAGCGCTCGGAATGCACCCACAACAACAACCTCATGTGCGAAGCCCACGATGTCCGGATCGGCCCCGGTGCCGAAGCGGCTGATTGCTTGACGTACCAGCACGCCTGAGGCTCCTTTCGGCCCGCTTTCGTCATCAATATCTGAATATCCGCACAGCGGGCACGTCCCCTTCCGACGGGGGCGTGCCCGCTGCTGCGTGCGGATGTATTCTGATGCCGAATGACATGACAAAAAACGTGAAATGTGTCCTATGTCATATTCGACTATCGCTCTGTACTCTATGAATCGGCTGGGCTTTACCTGATTACAAGAACTGTCAATCGGTGCCCATCCTTAGTTGATTGATCTTGACATGACCGCCACGATCGCCCGGAAAGGTGCAATCACTCGTGAATTCACAAGGAAAGAGCTTCATTGGAAGCGGGGGGCTTCGAAAAGCTGTGGCGTTGGCCGTCGGACTGCCGGTTCTGCTCTCCTCGGTGGCTTTGACACCCGCTCAAGCTGCGCCCGCTTCCGGCTCAACGGTCTTCGGATCAACGGTTGCGGGGGTTGCCCGGAATGTCGACCCCAAGTCTTACCAGGATGGTCGCTACGTAGTGGTGCTGGCAGAGAAGCCAGCGGCCACTTACGACGGCGGAACGCCCGGCTATGTGCCCACCAAGCCGCAGGCAGGCAAGAAGCTTGACGTCGGCAGGGCCGAAGTGAAGCAGTACCAGGCCCACTTGCAGCAGAAGCAGCAGGACATGGCCAAGCAGCAGAACGTGAGCATCAATCGCGACTACACCACAGCCATCAACGGCTTTAGCGCCACCCTTTCCGCGAACCAGGCCGTCAATCTGGCGAAGAACCCCGATGTTCTCCTCGTGGCCCCGGACACGCAGTCCGCTCCTGACTACTCCACCACCGATTTCCTCAACCTCAGCGGACCGAACGGCGTGTGGAATACCCAGTTCGGAGGCCAGGACCAGGCCGGCAAGGGCACTGTGGTGGGCGTCATCGACACCGGCTACACGCCCACAAGCAAGTTCTTCGCCGGCGATGCCGTCCAGCCGCTGGTCGGGGACCCCCAGGTGGGCGTCCCGTACCGCACGAATGACGGCAAGATCGCCATGCTGAAGGCCAACGGAGATACCTTCGTAGGCGAATGCCAGAAAGGTACCGACACCGGGGCGGCCTTTGACGGCACTGCCTGCAATTCCAAAGTCCTCGCTGCCCACTACTTCGCAGATGCCTTCCTCCAGTCGGTTCCTCCAGCCCAACGGGCACCCCAGGAACAGCTCTCGCCCATCGACGTCGCGAGCCACGGTACGCACACGGCCAGCACCGCCGCAGGCAACTCCGGTGTGGAAACGTTCGTGGATGGCCGCAGCTTCGGAAAGACGAGCGGCGTGGCACCAGCTGCCAAGCTCTCCATTTACAAGATCTGCTGGGAAGACACCAACCCCAATTCGGGCGGCTGCTACAGTTCGGCGGCCATAGCCGCCATTGACCAGGCCATTGCCGACGGCGTGGACGTCCTGAATTACTCCATTTCCGGCGCTACGGACACCACCACGGACCCGGTCTCGCTGGCGTTCCTCTCTGCCGCGTCGGCCGGCATCTTTGTGGCAGCGTCCGCCGGTAACTCCGGCCCGCAGGCCAGCACCGTCAACCACGGCGCACCCTGGATGACCACGGTTGCGGCTACTTCCTTCTCCCAGGAGCTCCAGGGCACCGTCGAATTCTCCGATGGCACCAAGTTCCGCGGAGCGAGCATCATGAACCACCAGGTGAGCGGGGCCGGCGTCGTGCTCTCTGCAAACGCCGCCTCAGGTGCCGGTAACGCAGCACTCTGTGCGCCTGGCTCCCTGGACCCGGCGAAAATCGCCGGCAAGGTAGTGGTGTGTGACCGTGGGGTGGTTGACCGCGTCGCCAAGAGCGCCGAGGTGCTCCGTGGTGGCGGTGTGGGCATGATCCTCGTGAACCTCACCAGTTCCTCATTGGACACGGACAAGCACGCAGTGCCCACCGTCCACGTGAACCCCCCGGCGTCGCAGGCCATCAAGGACAAGGTTGCGGCCAACCCGGGACTTACTGTTTCCCTCGTTGACCACGACACCACCGGGCTTCCGCTCGAGGCTCAGCCGCAGATCGCCGGATTCTCGTCCCGCGGCCCGCTCCTCGCCACCGATTCGGATCTGCTCAAGCCGGACGTTTCGGCTCCCGGCGTTGCCGTGCTGGCGGGGGTTTCGCCCATCGGCAGCAAAGGCGATGAGTACGGATTCATGTCCGGTACCTCCATGGCGTCCCCGCACATTGCAGGTTTTGGAGCCCTGATCATGGCGAAGAATCCCGATTGGTCACCGGCGGCGGTCAAGTCGGCCATGATGACGACGGCGAGTGACGTCAAGCTGGCCGATGGAAGCAAGAACCAGGACGTCTTCGCCACCGGTGCGGGAGAGATGAACCCTGCCGGCGTGCTGGAACCGGGCCTGGTCTACGATGCCGGAACCGATGACTACCTGAAGTTCATCCAGGGCACCGGCGTCGATCTCGGCAAGCCGGGACTTGGCTCGACACTGCCGCGCGACATGAACCTTCCGTCGTTCGCCCTGGGTAACCTCGCGGGCAAGATCGAGGTCACTCGCACCGTCACCGCGCTGACCCCGGGACAGTACCGGGCCACAGTCAATGTCCCTGGGGTTGACGTCAAGGTCACCCCGTCCGTGCTGAATTTCAGCGAAGTCGGCCAGAAGAAGACCTTCACGGTGACCTTCGAAAACAAGAGCGCGGCACTGGGTACTTTCGCGATGGGATCTCTGAAGTGGGAAGGCGCCAACAAGTCGGTGGTCTCTCCGATTGCGGTCCGTCCGCAGTCGGTACTGGCATCCAAGAGCGTCGCCTTCACGTCCCAGCAGGCAAGCGGATCGGCGGACATCAATATCGTCTCCGGTTCCGACTCACCCACGGCCGTGACCATTGACGGTCTCTCCAAGGCTGATTCCTCGGCCGCGGAGCTTGTTCCCGGTCCTGTGGCTGTGGCGAACAATGCCTCGAACTTCGTCAAGACCGCTACAGTTGCCCCCGGAACCGCGTTCGCGAAGTTCTCGGTGATTTCCTCCGATCCCACGGCGGATTTCGATCTGTATGTTCTGTCGCCGTCGGGTCAGTTGTTCACGGCAGCGACACCCAGTGCCAGTGAGTCGCTCTCGCTCGACAACCCGGAGCCTGGGACGTACACCATCATCGCGAACCTGTATGCCAGCCCCAACAACCGGCCCACCAAGGCCAGCGTTGATGCCGCGATCCTGGGCGCAAACCAAGGCAACGCCACGGTCACGCCCAACCCGATCAACATGAAGAACGGCAAATCCGGGAAGCTCACCTTCGCGTGGAACATCCTGACGCCGGGTTCCTACATCGGCCGACTCACGTTTGCCGGCACCAGTTCGCCGACGTTTGTGTCCGTTCTGGTCTCGGCAAACGGCAGCGTGTCCGTCGTGCCGAAGGATGACCAAGAAGGCCAGCACGGCAAGGGCAAACTTCAGAATGAAGGGGAGGACCAGTCAAACAACGCGCTTTAGTGCGGCGGTGATGGTCTGACAGAAATGCAAGAAAGCGGCCGGCGGGATATCCCGCCGGCCGCTTTCTTGTTACCCCCGGACGCCCGCTCACATATATGGCCCTTTTGGCGGACGCCCGCTCACATATGAGCCCAAACGGTGGCACCCTCTTGCAGCTGGTGTGAGCGAGCGTCGGGTTGGGGACCGTCATATGTGAGCGAGCGTCGGGTTCGGGACCGTCATATGTGAGCGAGCGTTGGACTAGATGTTTCCTGTGGATCCTGCCACGCCGCCAAGGAGTGCGGCCATGGTGCGCCAACGGGCGATCTCGCAGCCGTCTGTCCGGCTGAAGCGGCTGCTGACCTCGCGACCGCGGAACCGGCCCGTCACCAACGCCACTTGCGGACCGCCGTACTGCTGGGTGCAAATCCTGTCCGGCCGGGGAACCGGAAAGAAGATCTCTTCGCCGAATTGCTCGACGGCGGCAAGCGCCGCGCGGGGGTCCGGAAGGGTCGAGCCTTCGGAGATTTCGCCGCCGGAACCGAGCAGGACGAACTCATAGTCCACGGCGCCTGGTGCCTCTGTCAGCGTGATGGTGAGTTCGACGTCGTACTTTCCATTGCTTGAAGTCATCGCTGTCCTTCGTGAGACGGTGCTTGTACCAGGAGTTCCAGGAGCGGTTGCATTTCGTCGAGGACCCGCGCACGGAGCGCCTGGGCCTCGGCAGCGAATGCCCTCTGATACTCAACGTACTCCGCCTTGCCTTGGGGTGTCTCGATCCTGATGGCCTGGTATCCCCACTCTTCAAGGTCGTAGGGCGAGGCCTGCATGTCCATGGCCCGGATCCGCCAGGACAGTTCGAAGCAGTCCATGACCAGTTCGCTCGGCAGGGCCGGCGTCAGCTTGTACGCCCATTTGTACAGGTCCATGTTGGCGTGCAGGCAGCCGGGTTGCTCCATGGTGCGTTGGTTGTCCCGGGTGGGGGCGAGTTCGTTGAGCGGGATAGCGTCCGGAGTGTAGAAGCGGAAGGCGTCGAAGTGCGAGCAGCGGATCCGGTTGTCTTCCACCACGGTGTCTGTGCCTTCGGAGCCGAGCCGCAGCTTGAGGTACTCGTGGCGAAGATCGAATTTGTCCTGCCGGTAGACCATGGCCCACTCGTGCAGTCCGAAGCAACCAAACTGGGCGGGCCGCGCAACGGTTCCCCTGAGGATGATGCCGGCGAAACGGACGGCCTCGGTGCGGTCGGCCGCGAACTTGCGGCGATCGAAGGTGACCGCAACGGTACCGGCGGGCAGGCCCGCGGCCGCCAGCGCGCCGTCGTCGAGCACTTGGTAGTACTTCCACCCGGCCCGCTCGGCAGCCTTGGAGCCGGAGAGGACGACGCCGTCGCCCGGGTGCCAGCGCAGCAGCTGGCCGGGCTTCTGGGTGTAGTAGGTGAAGAGGAAATCTTCCACGGGATGCTTCTGGCCTGAGGAGCGCCGGGCCAAGTACGGCTTCGCATAGCGCTCAACGCGTTCGTGGTGGGCAGCCTCCAGCGCGAGCCATTTCTCTTGCGGGAGGTGTCTGTAGTTAAGCTCCGGCACCGCTCGAACCAAGGATGTCGGCGACGGCGGCCCATGCTGAGATTTCGCAGCCGTCAGTGAGTTTGTAGGAGGACTCGACGCCCACGCCGTCAACGGCCCCGGTGACTATTGCCGTCTGGGGTCCGCCGTAACGCTGGTCGCACATCTGGTCGCTGGGGCGGGGCGTGCGCGTGAGCAGGCCCGGGTTCTTTTTCAGGGCTGCGCACGCTGCGGCTGCGGTGGGGTGGTGGCTCTCCGCGGCGGGGACGCCGCCGGTGCAGACGAGCGTGTAGCTTTCAGCGGCTGCCGTGGGGGACAGCTTGACGATGATGGAAAGCTCGGCATCTCCGCGGCCGGGGGAGCTGGGCGCGGTGGGGGAGACCGAAGGAGTCGGTTTGCCGCTGGGAGACGCCGTTTCGTCAGGCAAAAGCCCGGTGGGGCTGCTCGACGGCGAGGACGACGTGCTGTTGCCAGGCGCCGAACTGCTGGGCGAACCGCCCCCGGGGCCGGGCGTGCAGGCGGCAAGACCAGCGACGGCGACGACGGCCAGCACAGACCGGACTATTCGCAGGCGCATGGGGGTTCTCCTTGATTTATGCCAGTTTATCGCCCGTACCGGCAGTCGGGTGCTGCGTGGCCGCGATGAGCCCGGTCATGGCCCGGTGGAGTTCCGCTACTTCGGCCCGCGTGAGTTGGAGCCGCTCCATGATGGTTCCCGGCACGGACGTCGCCTGTTGCCTGAGGGCGGCGCCGGCTTCGGTCAAGGTAATGGCCAGGGCCCGTTCGTTTCCGTGGATGCGGTTGCGGGTCACGAATCCTGCTTCCTCGAGCCGGCGCAGGATGGGTGAAAGGGTTGCTGGCTCGTGCAGGAGTGCCTCGCTGATGTCCTTGAGCGTGCACGGGCTGCGTTCCCAGAGGGCTAGCATCACGAGGTACTGCGGATGGGTCAGTCCCATCTTTTCAAGCACCGGCTTGTAGACGCCCACCACGCTCCGCGACGCCACCGTCAGGGCGAAGCACAATTGACGCTCCAGCAAAAGGTCGTCTTCAAGCGGGGCGGTGGTTTCGGGGGCAACGGGTGTGCTTGCGGCAGCCATGGCTTGCTCCGTTCCGTGTCGCGACCGGTCTGCGCCGATCGATAGTTAGTGCACTAATTGTTAGTGTACTCTTAAACCACAACATCCTTTTGAGAGAGGGTAGACCAGGTGGCCAAAGAGACCATGACCCAGAGATTCATGCGTGCAACCGGCAAGCTGCGGATCATTTTCGGTCCGGCGCACAGTAGTTCCCTGGATCACGAAATGACCGAGGAGAACAAGCGACTCCTCGTGCGGCGCCAGGCCGAAGCGCAGCAATGGGAGACGATCCGCAGGGCCGACGGCAGCACCTATGTGGTCCCCAAGAACCCGGACGACAAATCCCTTCGTTAAGCGCTCCTAGCTCTCAGCGATCGACGCCGACCCGGGCCTTTTACGGGTTCCGGGCGTAAAATTGGCCTCACTGGAACCACTCAGCTCCAACCGCACGGCTGGACCTCGCAGCGGGGAAGGAGGTGGGAATTGTGGGACATGCACTCGATAGCTTCATGAAGGTCACAGATCGACTGCGTTTCTGGTTCGGCCCGGCAACCCGGGGCGACATTGATACGCCCGTAGTCCACAAGCATGACGACTTCGAGACGGCGTCGGAAGAAGACCTGGGGCATTTCGTCGTCGAAACAGACGATCAGGGCCACCACTACGGAATCCGCAAGGAAGGCGCCTGAAGCCGCTTGCGGCTCCAAAGCCGGAGGAAAGCAAAAGAACCGGAGCCAAAGCTCCGGTTCTTTCACGTTTAAGTTCTTCTGATCCCGACGGCGGGTGTCCGGCTGACGTTCCCGACGGCGGTTGCCCGACTGTGCGTTCCCGTCCGGGAGGCGGCTAGCGGCCGGTGCCGCCATAGACGGTTGCCTCGGCGTCGCCGTCGAGCTCGAACGCCTTGTGGATGGCGCGCACGGCGTCATCCAGCAGATCGGCGTGCGTGACCACGGAGATGCGGATCTCCGAGGTGGAAATCATGTTGATGTTGATGCCGGCGTCGGAGAGCGCCTTGAAGAAAGTGGCGGAGACGCCCGGGTGCGAACGCATGCCCGCACCGATCAGGGAAAGCTTGCCGACGTTCTCGTTGTATTCGATGCTTTCGAAGCCGATTTCAGGCTGCGCGGCACGGAGGGCGGTGAGGGCATCGGCGCCTTCCACGATGGGCAGGGTGAAGGAAATATCCGTGCGGCCGGTTCCGTGCGTGGACACGTTCTGAACGATCATGTCGATGTTCGAGTGTGCCTTGGCGATGACCTGGAAAATCGCGGCGGCCTTGCCGGGAATGTCCGGAACGCCGACCACGGTGACCTTGGCTTCTGAACGGTCGTGTGCAACACCGGAGATGATTGGCTGCTCCAAGGCAACTCCCTCTTGAATCGTGATCTTGTCATCGGCGCTGGGTAGGACCCAGGTGCCTTCGTTCTGGCTGAATGAGGACCGGACGTGCAGGGGCACGCCGAATCGGCGGGCGTATTCCACGCAACGCAAGTGCAGGATCTTGGCGCCGGAAGCTGCCAATTCCAGCATTTCCTCGCTGGAGATACGATCGATCTTCGTGGCCGTGGAGACCACTCGCGGGTCGGCCGTGTAGATGCCGTCGACGTCCGTGTAGATTTCGCACACGTCCGCTTCGAGTGCGGCGGCAAGGGCCACCGCAGTGGTATCGGATCCGCCGCGGCCAAGGGTAGTGATTTCCCTGGTGCTCCGGGTCATGCCTTGGAAGCCGGCCACGATAGCGACGTGCCCCTTGTCCAATGCAGTACGGATGCGGTGGGGGTCGACGTCGATAATGCGGGCCTTGCCGTGGATGCCGTCCGTGATCATGCCGGCCTGCGAGCCGGTGAACGACTGGGCGGAGGCGCCGAACTTGTTGATGGCCATGGCGAGCAGGGCCATGGAGATGCGCTCGCCTGCGGAGAGGAGCATGTCCATCTCACGCGCGGGAGCAGAATCGGTGACTTGAGCGGCGAGATCCAGGAGCTCGTCGGTGGTGTCTCCCATGGCGGAAACCACCACGACAACCTCGTTGCCGGCCTTTTGTGCGTCGACCACGCGGCGGGCAACACGCTTGATGCCTTCGGCATCGGACACCGAGGAGCCACCGAACTTCTGCACGATCAGCTGCTTGGTCTTGGCAGGCTGCGCGGTCAGGTCTTCGGTTTTCACATCGGTAGTGGGCAAACTCATGCGCGCACCCTCACTGCTAAATTGGGGATCATACGTTGCGTGGCCAGGTAGCGGCACGGCTACGTGGCTTATGTGGCCAGTTTATCGCCGGGCGCGGCGGGCGGGGGAATTGTGACCAAATCTCGGCCTTTGGGTGCCTGCCGGGTGGTTTCGGCGTGGCGTACGATCAAGAAATACGCAGCCTGGGGGCACGTGGGCTCACAGGAATTGAAGCGTACTTGTTCTGTTTGGGGGAAACAGGTGAGTAGAGCATGTCCATAGCTGAAAGTTCAAGCGTCCCGGGCAATGGTGTCCTCGGCGTATCCGCGGAAGGCGTCTCACGCCGCTTCGGTACGGTCCACGCCGTCAAGCACATCGATTTCCACGCGCCAGCCGGGAAGGTCACTGCGCTCATTGGGCCCAACGGGGCGGGCAAAACGACCCTCCTTCTCATGCTTGCCTCGCTTCTGCGGCCCGACTCCGGAACCATCCGGATCAACGGCCTGGATCCCCTGCACGACAGCGCCGCCGCGCGGCTTCGGATCGGCTGGATGCCGGACACCCTGGGGGTCTGGGAGTCCTTGACCGCGCGCGAAATCCTGGTCCAGATGGCGCGCTTCTACCGTCTGCCCAAGGCCGGTATCGCCCAGCGTGTTGCCGAGTTGCTCGAACTCGTCCGGCTGGACACCCTTGCCGACCAGCCGGCCCGAGTCCTCTCCAGGGGTCAGCAACAACGGCTCAGCCTGGCCAGGGCCCTCATCCACGACCCCTCCGTGCTTCTGCTCGACGAGCCTGCGTCCGGCCTCGACCCGGGATCCCGGGTGGAGCTCCGAAACCTGCTGCGCCGCCTGGCCGGGGAAGGGAAAGCCGTGGTGGTTTCCTCCCATGTGCTCAGTGAGCTCGATGAAATCGCGGACGGAGCGGTGTTCGTCAACCAAGGCCGCACCGTGAAACAACAGACCCTCGAGGAGGCCGCGCTGCAGGGCAGGCGCTACGCGATCACAGCCCTCGACAACGAGGCCCTCACAGCAAAGCTCAGCGAACTCGGGCTGGAGTATCGCGTGGAAGCGGGCCGCCGCCCGTCGGTCACCTTGCTGTTGACCCACGACGACGGCGCTGCCGCCCTCTTGGGTGAACTCGTCCGGTCCGGCGTCGGCGTGGTTTCCTTCGCCCCGGCCGCGGGTGCCCTGGAAGAGACGTACATGAACCTTGATACGGAGAGGCGATGAGCAACGTGACTGAAACCGTGCCGGGTCCTGCGGGACCGCAGGGAGCCACGGGAGGCGGGAACGCCGTCGTCGGCTATCTTGGCGGGATTCGCGACGTCGTGGTGCTCGAGATGAAACAACGGTTGCGCTCCCGCGGCTGGTACATCATGTTGGGCATCTGGTTCTTTGTGATCGCGGTAGTGACGTGGCTGACCTGGCTCGCCTGGAACGCCAGCATGGAAGCGCGTCGTTCCACGATGCCGCCGTCGGCACTGGCGCCGCAGGACGGGGCGGGGTCCATGATCTTCGAGGTCGTGCTGGCTTTCGTGCTCCTGTTTGCGCTGCTTGTGGCGCCCGCGCTGTCCGCCAATGCCATCAACGGGGACCGGGCCGGAGGTACCCTCGCCATCCTGCAGATCACGTTGCTGACCCCGGGCCAGATTCTCTGGGGCAAGTTCTGCGCGGGATGGCTCGCGGCGCTCGCCTTCCTGGCGACGAGTGCTCCGTTCCTTGTCTTCGGAATGTTCCAAGGCGGGCTGACCCCGGGGCACGTCGTGGTTTCCTTGCTGATGCTGGCGGTGGAACTGGCCGTTGTCTGCGGGATTGGAGTGGGGATTTCGGCTCTTGCAGGTCGGCCCTTGTTCTCGATCGTGGTGACCTACCTGGTAGTTGCCGCACTGGTGGTCGGATCGTTGATTTCCTTCGCACTGGGGGCGCAACTGGCGCAAGGAACGGTGTTGGCCAATTCTCCCGCTAGCCGTTCCGTGTTGTATGCGCCGGTGCAGCCGAATCAACAAGGGCAGCCAATTGAACCAGCGCAGCCGGGCTACACCTGCGAGGGGCCCTTGGTGGAGCACCCTGCCGTACGGACCGAACGCGTGGCGTGGATGCTCGCGTTGAATCCCTACGTGGTGGTGGCCGACGCGATTCCGTATCCGGACCGGAGCGGAAGCGTCTTCTACTCCGTCGGCATGATCGAAGGCATCAGCCAAGGTGCCAGGTCCGCGCTCGCCGGCCCGGACCACACCTACCTTTGCGCCAACGGCGTGCCGCAGCCGCAGTACCTCAAGCAGACGACGCCCTTGTGGCCGCTGGGGCTCGGCCTGCAACTGGTCCTGACGGGGCTGCTCATGTGGCTGGGCTGGCGCTCGCTGCGGACGCCTGCAAGCCGGCTGGCCAGCGGCACGCGGATCGCGTAAGCCGGACTGGTCGCTACAAAAGGGCGTTGCGGCGACCCTCGAAGGCCCTTCCGAGGGTAACTTCGTCCGCGTACTCCAGATCTCCGCCCACCGGGAGGCCGGAAGCAAGCCTGGTGACGGTGATGCCGATCGACTTCAGCATGCGGGCCAGGTAGGTGGCCGTCGCTTCGCCTTCAAGGTTGGGGTCGGTCGCGATGATGATTTCCTGGATGGCGCCGTCGTTGAGCCGGGTCAGGAGCTCGCGGATACGGAGTTGCTCGGGCCCGATACCGGCGATCGGATTGATGGCGCCGCCGAGGACGTGGTAACGGCCGCGGAAGGACCGCGTGCGTTCCACAGCCAGGACATCCTTGGATTCTTCGACCACGCAGATCACGGAGGGGTCGCGGCGCGGATCGCGGCAGATGTTGCACAGCTCCTGCTCGGTGACATTGCCGCAGACAGTGCAGAACTTCACCCGTTCCTTGACTGTGGTGATGGCCGCGACCAGCCGCTTCATGTCCTCGGGATCGGCCTCAAGGATGTGGAAGGCCAGGCGCTGCGCCGACTTCGGCCCGACGCCGGGGAGCCGGCCGAGCTCGTCGATCAGCTCTTGTACTGCGCCTTCGTACACAATGTCCTCGTTCGTTTGGTGTGGACGCCGTTCCTGTTCGGCGGGCGTCGCGGTTGGGTGGCACCTTTTGCGGGCCCGCGCAGGGTGTCTTACGGAGTCCGGATGTTAGCGGCGCATGCCGTCCAGCGACCGTTCTTCCAGTAGCTTCCCGCCCAGAATACGCTCGACGGCGGCCCGTCCAAAGACTCCCGACTCCTCGATAGTTTCGTCGTCGGCACTCGGGATGTCTTCCACCGCGGTGCCGGGAGCGACGGCAGCCCGTGCCGGTGCTTTCTCGCGGCCGGCCATGGCTTCCGGGCTGTTCGAAAGCCGTTGGTAGAGGCTCTGCTTCCCGGCTCCCGAAGGCGCCGACACTGCTGCAGGGGCCACTTGGGCAGGGGCTGGCGCAGGGGCTGGCGGAGTGGTTTGTGCGAGTGCGACGGCCGAACGCGCGGTTTCGCCCCCGGGCGTCGCGGCTGCAGGCGACGTACTGGCAGACGATGCGCCCGCTGGCGGTGCACTGCCTGGTGATGTGCCCGCGCCGGAGGCCGCGGGCTGGGGCGCCGACCAAGTGGTTGACCAATCGGCGGCTGGCGCGATGGCCGGTGCTGAAGCCTGCGGCTGGTTTGGAATCTGGGCGGCGGCAGGTTCATAGACGGGACTCGGCGTCGCCGACTCGGATGAACTGGCCTGACCGTCAGGGTCGGCAGGGGTTCCCGAAGCCGCGGAACCAACGTTGGATTCGGTGCCGACCACCCACGAGCCCGGTGCCTGCTCGACAGCCCTGGACCATGGATCTTCCGAGGCCTCGGACTTCTTCTCCGAAGGTGCTTGGGTGGAGCGCTTGCTCTTGGGGGTAGAGCTGGCTGGGACTGAGCTGTTCAGCGCGGAGCCAGCGCGTGGCGAAGGGACGGCAGGCGTTGGGCCGGCTTCCGGGGCTGCCGTGCCGGCCGATCGTGGGGCGGCGGGGCCGGCGGTGGGCATGGCGGTGAAGCCCGAGGACGCCGACGGCTCCCAATCCATGGGCGGTTCTTCGTCCAGAGGGGGAGCGTCCTCGTCCCCTGGGGGACCCCAATCATCGTCCGAATACGAGTAGTCCGCGGACGGGTCCGTCGGTGCCGTTGCGGACGACCCAGCTGCTGAGGCGGACGACGCCGGGGTGGCTGCTGAGGCCGGAGCCGGCCCCGATGTTGCCGATGCCACCGGTGTTGGTGCTGTAGGTGCTGGTGGAGCCGATGGTGCGGGTGCCGGGTCGGCCTTGTCTGCTTCCGGGGCGGCAGGGCTTTGTGCCGCAGGGGCAAGTCCCCATGCGCTATCCACAGCGGACGACACAGCTGGAGAGGCGCCACCCGCTACAGGGGGCGTCGGATCAGCCGGTGCTTTTGGGTTTGGCTCAGAGCTACCTGAGCTGTTGCCGCCGACGACCGAAGTGATCTGGCAGTCGATGCCGATCGTCTTGTGGATGGCTTGGCGAAGGTTCTCGGCATGGTCGGCGCGGCTGAACGCGCTCGCAAGGCCGTCCGTGCTGAATGCCAGGGTCAGAAGTTGGCCGTCGAACTGCGCCACCTGCGCGTTCGCTCCAACCAAAGCCCAGCTGCTGCGCTTGATCTTGGTCAGCGTCTGGAGGATCTCGGGCCAAGCCCTCCGGATCACCTCTACATCGGCGCCACCGGTAGCGGGGCGAGAGGCCTGTGCGGGCGCCGGTTGTTGGGCGGGCGCTGACGCCTCTGCGGGCACTGGCGGTTGTACCGGGGCTGACACCGGGGCCGGTGCTGGCCCCGGCGTTTGGCGTGGCGCGGGCGTTGGAGCCGGTGCCGCCGCGGACTGGGTCCGGTCCTGATCTGCCGCTGGTGGAGCCGATGGCGCCTGTACAACGGGCCGCGCCGCAGGGGCTTGAGCAGGAGCATGCGGAGCTTGTTCGGGAGCGGGGCGGCTGGCGTGTTGCCTGGTTTCATCCACAGGCCAGTCAGTGGTGGACACCCGCGGCGGTGTCAGTTGTTCCCTGGACGGTTCCCCGGAAGCAGGCGGATGGCCCGGAGCCGGAGCGACCTCGGCCGGCGTGGACGAGGCTGCCCCGGGCACGGGTGAGCCGAGCCCGGGTGAGGCGGGAACGGGACCGGCGGCCGCCGTCGGGCGTTCCACTGCTTGATCCGCTGGGCGGGCAGTTGGCGCGGCGGAATTGGAAGAAGCCGAAGCTTCCGGCGGCGCCTGGGCTTCCGCGGGAGGAAGTGCCCCGCCGTAGTTGAGGCGCCGTTCGACGCGGTCGATCCGGGCGGCGATGCCACGTTCGGTCTGCTCGGAACTGGGCAGCAGGATCCGGGCGCAGAGCAGTTCAAGATGCAGCCGGGGCGAGGTGGCGCCCGTCATCTCAGTGAGCGCGGTGTTAGTGACATCGGCGGCACGGGAGAGCTCCGCGGCACCGAGGTTGTTGGCCTGGCTACGCATGCGGGCGATCTGGTCCGCCGGCATGCCGCGGAGGATGGCCTGGGCGCTTTCCGGCATGGCTTGCACGATGATGAGGTCGCGGAACCGCTCCAGCAGGTCCTCGACGAAGCGTCGGGGATCGTGCCCGGTTTGGATGACACGGTCCACGGCACGGAAAACGGTAGCGGAATCGGACGCGGCGATTGCCTCCACGACGTCGTCGAGCAGTGACGCGTGGGTGTATCCAAGCAGCGCGACGGCGAGTTCATAGTCCAGGCCGTTGGGTCCGGCGCCGGCCATGAGCTGGTCCAGTACGGAGAGGGAATCGCGCACCGAACCCCCGCCGGCCCGGATGACGAGGGAGAGCACGCCAGGAGCTACGGGCACGTTTTCTTGTTGGCAGAGAAGCTCGAGGTACTGCATCAGGGGCTCGGGCGGCACCAGCCGGAAGGGGTAGTGGTGCGTGCGGGAGCGGATGGTGCCGATGACTTTGTCCGGCTCCGTTGTGGCGAAGATGAATTTGATGTGTTCCGGCGGCTCTTCGACGATCTTCAGCAGCGCATTGAAGCCGGCAGAGGTGACCATGTGGGCTTCGTCAATGATGAAGATCTTGTAGCGGTCCCGGACCGGGGCGAAGGTAGCGCGTTCGCGGAGATCGCGGGCGTCGTCGACGCCACCGTGGCTGGCGGCGTCGATCTCGATGACGTCGAGCGAGCCGGAGCCGCCGCGGGCCAGCTCAACGCAGCTGTTGCATTTCCCGCAAGGAGTGTCCGTGGGGCCTTCGGCGCAATTGAGGCAGCGGGCGAGGATGCGGGCGGACGTGGTTTTTCCGCAGCCACGAGGCCCGGAGAAGAGGTAGGCGTGGTTGACCCGGTTTTTGCGCAGGGCCGTCATGAGCGGCTCCGTGACGTGTTCCTGCCCGATAACGTCCGCGAAAGAATCGGGGCGATATCTGCGGTAAAGAGCAGTAGTAACAGTCACAGGGGAAACCTACCTATAGGGACTGACATTTAAATAAGAGACCCCTCATGCACCCGCCAGAGCCCATCTACCCTTGCTACCTTCCGGTCCTGGGGGAGTTCAACAGGATGACGCCACATGAGGGGCCGTCGACAAGCTTACCCGAAGTTATCGAGCCCTCCGAATTTGCGGACATGTGCTTTCTGAGAGCCAAGAAATGGACATGTCCCTTCGGCGCTCGGTGGTTCCAAGGGACATGTCCCCTGTGAGAGCCAAGGACTGGACATATTGGGATTATGTCCAGTGCTCGTGTGTTGGGGAGGGCATGTCCAATGGCAGGGGGAGGGCATGTCCAGTGGCAGGGGGGAGGGCATGTCCAGTGGACTAGCGCCAACCGTTCACTGGCCACGTCATGAATGCAGGCTCCTCATACGGGTGGGCTGCGCGCAGGGCCTGCACTACGGTGTCGAGCAAGTCCGCTTCAACTACGCACTCGACCCGGATTTCCGGCACCGTTTCGCCTTGCCCCACGGTTCCGATGAACGGTTCTGCCCCTGGCAATGGAGTGAAACGTCCTGTGCCGGGAGTGGTGAAGGAACAATGCGAATAGTCGCCGATTCTGCCGGCCCCGGCATCGCCGATCGCGGCCAGCAAGCTCTCGCTATGGGATGCCGGGACGTAGACAACGAGGGCGTGCAGTTGGCTCATGGCACCATCCTCCCAGTGGTCGCTTAAAAACAGGTCAGAGGATGGTTCTTGATCTCCATTGCCAAACCGCTGAACGCAGCGGACTATGGGTATGTACACCGATTGGGGCAATCTCAAGATTGTGAGCTGCAGGGCCTGGTTTCAGGGGCTGGACCCAGCAGCTCAACGGAGTGCCGGAGGAATGGACGCATTGGGGGCGTCCATTTTTACGTTTAAGCGCAAAGAGAGCCCGCCCGACACCATGGAAGTCCCGATTGGGCGATGCTGAAATTCTCGGGTACAGTGGAGTCTGCTTTTGATTCAGAAGCATGGAGAATTCGCCTAGCGGCCTATGGCGCACGCCTGGAACGCGTGTTGGGTTAACGCCCTCGGGGGTTCAAATCCCCCATTCTCCGCGTTTGGCCCCGGTCTTTTGGACC
The DNA here is from genome assembly GCF_044908325.1 of Arthrobacter sp. GAS37. Classification (NCBI taxonomy): domain Bacteria; kingdom Bacillati; phylum Actinomycetota; class Actinomycetes; order Micrococcales; family Micrococcaceae; genus Arthrobacter; species Arthrobacter sp. GAS37. The sequence continues at coordinate 76,859 of NZ_JBIYDB010000006.1, read as the reverse complement.
GGGGCCTTTTTGCGTTTCTGGGCCCTTGAAGCGAGCTTGCAGGCAGGCCTCGGATTCCCCTCAAGCTGCGTTGTTGAAACCGGGGATTGTTTTCAGGACTGGCCCTTGTTGCTGCCGGATGAGAAACAAGCGCCGGGTTGGCTGCGACGGGTTGGCTGCGACGGGTTGGCTGCGACGGGTTGGCTGCGACGCCCTAAACCCGTTCCGCAGCCACCCGTTCCAGCACTTCCCGGCACGCCAGGATTGCCGGGTGGATCCGGCCGGCGGTGCGCGTTGACGTGAAGACTGTCCGTTTGGGAAGCCCGGGGAGGTCCAGCAGTTGGACCGGCGTGGTCCGTCCCGTCCAGACGAGGTCCGGCATGAGGGCCACGGCATTGCCGGACTCGATGAGCCGGATTTGAGCTTGGAGGTCGGCGGTCTCGTAGCGGACATCGGGCTCGAAACCGGCGGAGCGGCATGCTTGCTCCGCCCAGTGCCGGGACGCCGCGCCGCGCGGTTCCATGACCCACGGCAGCGCAGCCGTGTCCGCCAGCGAGGAGATCGATTCCCCACCAAGGCCAATCGGGGGAGTGGCCAGCCTGATGGCGTCGCTGGTCAGGGTGGCCCGGTCCAGGCCGGGATGATGCGGTGCCGCGTGCCCGGGGTATTGCTCGGCCACCACGATGTCGAAGTCGCGGGCCCAGGTTTCATAAAGCGCGGTCTCCGGTTCGCGTTGGATCATCTCTACGCGCACTTCGGGATACTCGCCCTTCATGATGGTGAGGAAATCCGGCATGAGAGCCAGGGCGGCGGTTTGGAACACGGCCAGCCGCACTGTTCCCGTCACCGTGGAGAGGGATGCCGCGAGATCCGTCTCTGCCCGCTCGAGGGTGGCCAGCAAGGACGCCGCGTGCTCCACAAGGATCTCGGCCTGCGGCGTCAGCTGAACTCGCCGTCCGGACTTTCTCAGCAGTTTCACGCCGGCTTCCTTCTCCAGCAATGTCAGCTGCTGGGACACCGACGACGGGCTGTACTTCATCGCGTCGGCCACCTCTGCGAGCGTTCCGCGGATCTTCAATTCGTGCAGCAAGCGCAGCCTGCGGACATCCAGCATTCGGCTCTCCAGAAGGGTCGAGAAATCTAATGAATATTCTTCAGAAAAGATCGCTTTTCCTAATCTGATTGTAGATCCATACTGATGGAAACAAAGCCCTCTCCGCACCAAAAGGAACGAAGCGCATGAGCACACCAACCCGGGATTCGAGCATCGACGCCAGGACGCAGTCCACCCCGGAATCCAGACACCTCCAGGAGTTGGCCCAGGAAGCCATCCAGCTGGTTCGACACTGGCTCACCGAAGCCTCGAAGGTCCCCGTTGACGTTTCCGCCCAGCGCCTCGCCGGCGTCCTGAAGGACCCGAATGGCCTGGACTTCACGGTGGGATTCGTCGACGGCGTCATCCGCCCCGAGGATCTGTCCGTCGCCGCCCGCAACCTGGCCAAGCTTGCCCCGAAGGTCCCGGCCTTCCTGCCCTGGTACATGCGCGCTGCCGTGCGCACCGGCGGTGTCATGGCCCCGGTTCTGCCGCAAGTAGTCATCCCGATCGCCCGCAAAGTCCTCCGTGACATGGTGGGCCACCTGATCGTGGACGCCACGGACGCGAAGCTCGGCCCGGCCATCGCCAAGATCAAGCAGAACGGCGTCCACCTGAACGTGAACCTGCTGGGCGAGGCTGTCCTGGGTGAACGCGAAGCCAGCCGCAGGCTCGAGGGAACCCTCACGCTCCTGGCTCGCGACGACGTCGACTACGTCTCCATCAAGGAGTCCTCCACGGTGGCCCCGCACTCGCTGTGGGCCTTCGACGAAGCAGTGGACCACGTGGTGGAGAAGCTTACGCCGCTCTACAAGCTGGCTGCGTCGTTCCCCAAGCCAAAGTTCATCAACCTGGACATGGAGGAATACAAGGACCTCAGCCTGACCATGGCCGTGTTCACCCGGATCCTGGACAAGCCCGAATTCAAGAACCTCGAGGCCGGCATCGTGCTTCAGGCCTACCTCCCGGACGCGCTCTCGGCCATGCAGGAACTGCAGGAATGGGCTGCGGGACGTCGGGCAAACGGCGGCGCTCCCATCAAGGTGCGCGTCGTCAAGGGCGCCAACCTGCCCATGGAACAGGTCCAGGCCTCCATCCAGGGCTGGCCGCTCGCCACATGGGGCACCAAGCAGGATTCGGACACCAACTACAAGCGAGTCCTGAACTACGCCCTCACCCCCGGGCACATCGACGCTGTGCGCATCGGCGTCGCCGGCCACAACCTCTTTGACGTGGCCTTCGCGTGGCTGCTGGCGAAGGAGCGCGGGGTGACGAAAGGCATTGAGTTCGAGATGCTCCTCGGCATGGCCACAGGCCAGGCCACGGCCGTCCGCAAGGACGTCGGCAGCCTCCTGTTGTACACACCGGTGGTGCACCCGGGCGAGTTCGACGTCGCCATCGCCTACCTGATCCGCCGCCTCGAAGAAGGCGCCAGCCAGGACAACTTCATGTCCGCCGTGTTCGAGCTCAGCGAGAATGAAACCCTGTTCGAACGCGAGAAGCAGCGTTTCCTCGCCTCGCTCGCGGAGATGGACGACGCCGTTCCGGCCCCCAACCGCACGCAGGATCGCAACGAGCCCGCAGTCTCGGCGCCAAAAGATGGTTTCGCCAACACTCCGGACACCGATCCTGCCCTGCCCGCCAACCGGGCCTGGGGCCGCGCCATCCTGGAGCGCATTCCGGGATCCACCGCCGGCAACGCGATCGTTGAAGCCAGCAAGGTCAGGGACGCCCAGGAACTTGACCGCATTATTGCCACCGCCGTGGAACACGGCAAAGCTTGGGGCGCCATGCCGGCTGCCGAGCGCGCAGCCATCCTGCACCGTGCAGGCGACATCCTGGAATCCCGACGCGCCGAACTTCTTGAGGTCATGGCCTCCGAGACCGGCAAGACGATCGAACAGGGCGACCCCGAAGTCACCGAAGCAATCGACTTCGCGCACTACTACGCCGAGCGTGCCAAGGACCTGGAAACGGTCGACGGCGCCACGTTCGTCCCAGCGAACCTCACCGTCGTGACCCCGCCGTGGAACTTCCCGGTGGCGATCCCCGCAGGCTCCACGCTGGCGGCACTCGCGGCGGGATCCGCCGTCGTGATCAAACCGGCAAAGCAGGCCCGCCGCTCCGGTTCCGTCATGGTGGACGCGCTATGGGAAGCCGGTGTGCCGCGCGAAGTGCTGGCGCTCGTGCAGCTCGAAGAACGCGAGCTGGGCACCCAGCTGGTCTCGCACCCCAGCGTTGACCGCGTGATCCTCACCGGCGGCTACGAGACCGCCGAGCTCTTCCGCTCCTTCCGGCAGGACCTCCCGCTGCTCGCGGAGACCTCGGGCAAGAACGCCATCATCGTCACCCCGCACGCGGACCTCGATCTCGCCGCCAAGGACGTCGTGTATTCGGCTTTCGGGCACGCCGGACAGAAGTGCTCCGCCGCTTCGCTCGTGATCCTGGTGGGTTCCGTTGCCACGTCCGAGCGCTTCCACAACCAGTTGGTGGATGCCGCCCGCTCGCTCAAGGTGGGCTACCCGGAACAAGCCACCACCCAAATGGGCCCGATCATTGAGCCGGCCAACGGCAAGCTCCTCAACGCGCTGACCACCCTCGGCGACGGCGAGACCTGGGCCGTGAAGCCGGAGAAGCTGGACGGGACCGGCCGTCTGTGGTCCCCGGGCATCCGGTTCGGCGTCAAGCGCGGCTCCTACTTCCACCTGACGGAGTTCTTTGGTCCGGTCCTCGGCGTCATGACGGCGTCCACCTTGGAAGAAGCAATCGCCATCCAGAATGAGATCGAATATGGCCTCACCGCCGGGCTGCACTCACTCGATTCCGAAGAAATGGGCGTCTGGCTGGACACCATCCAGGCCGGCAACCTCTACGTGAACCGCGGCATCACGGGCGCCATCGTCCAGCGGCAGCCGTTCGGCGGCTGGAAGAAGTCCGCCGTGGGCGCGGGCACAAAGGCCGGCGGACCCAACTACCTGGTCGGACTGGGCAGCTGGCTCCCGGCTGAGCCCGGCGCCAAGCGCGGTGCCACGCTCAAGGGTGGGGCCGCTTCGATCCTGGCCGCCGCCAAGGCCGCAGGCCCGCTTGTTGAAGCCAGCGACGCAGAGGCCCTGCAGAAGGCGCTCTTCAGCGACGCCGCGGCATGGGCCACGGAATTCGGCACCCGCAAGGACGTCTCCGGCCTGAGCGCCGAGCGCAACGTCTTCCGGTACAGGGCCGTCCCCGTGACCATCCGTCTGTCCGAGGGCGAGAAGCTCGTGGACTTGCTTCGCGTCGTAGCGGCCGGGGCAGTGGCGGGTTCGGCACTCTCGGTGTCCTGCGCCGTCGAGCTTCCCGAAGCTGTTATCGCAGCGTTCGCGGGGCTCGGCGTGAGCACCCGCATCCAGAACGACGCCGAATGGCTGGCTTCCGCGGCAGGCATCAACGGTGGCCGCATCCGCCTGATCGGTGGGGACAGCATCGCGCTGAGCGCCGCGACCGGCGGCCGTCCCGACGTCGCGATCTACCACGGCTCGGTGACCCCGGCCGGACGCATCGAGATGCTGCCGTTCCTGCACGAGCAGGCCATCAGCATCACAGCGCACCGCTTCGGCACCCCGAACCACCTGTCGGACGCGCTGATCTAGCGATTCGTCAAAGAATCCCGGCGGGACGGCCACAAGCCGTTCCGCCGGGCTTCTTTGCGTCTACGCCTCATACCCCAAGCGCCGCAACCGCTGACGGGCGGCCTGCTCGCTGGGGCCGCTGCGGCCCAAGGTCAGGCGTACAACGGCGAGGACCACCCGCGCGGCGAGAATCGACGGAAACGGGATGGGGCCAAAACGGGCCTTTTCCAGCCCCAGCAGTTCCCGATACCGGGGCTCCAGGCTGGCCACGGCCGCGGCGAACAAAATCCGGTAACCGGGTTGCAGCGACGCTTTCAGCGGGGGATATCGGATGAAATCGATGGTTTCCCTGAGCCGCTCGTCCGCGCGGAGATGTCCGGAGGCGTACCAGCGGTCCATTTCCGCCGTCACTTCCGCGAGGCTCAGGGGAGGGTCCTCGACTCCCATCAGGCGGCCGGCCTGGGCCCACTCGCGGATGTAGGCGTCGGCGCCGCCGGGGACCGCGCCACCCCAGATACGGTGCGCCGCCACAAAGGAATCCGCGTAGGCAACGTGGACCCAGCGTAGAAGCTCGGGATCGTTGGCTGAATACTCGCGGGTTTGTCCCTGGGCGTCAACGTAGCTGCCCTTGACGGAGTCATGGACCCGTCGCACGAAATTGGTTGCCGTGTGAGCCGCGTCCATGGAGCCGTAGCTCACGGTGAATATCCAACGGATGGTATTTGCCAGCCGGCCGAGGGGATCTCTTTTGAAGCCTGAATGGTCGTACACTCCCGCCAAGGCGCCGGGGTGCAGGGACTGCATGAGCAGCACCCGGATTCCCGCGACGATCGTGGACATGGACCTGTGGACAGCCCAGACGGCCGAGCCGGGAAGGTGGTATCCGGGGTCGTTTCCCTCCGCAAGCCGCAGCACCCAGTCAGGCGTGGACTGCGGGTGACCCGTAAAAGTCATCCGCAGCTCCGCTTGCCACTTCTTCAGGAAGTTGACCATGGTCCATTGTTGCGCAGCATTCTGTTGGCGCAAGGTGCCGTTTTGTTTACGCAGAGGTGCCGGCCCGCTGTGGAAACAGCGGACCGGCACCTTTCACGCGAGTCCGCTTAGGCTGCGGGTTGCTCAGCGAGTGCCCGACGGCGGCGCGCCGGGGACGCTGCCACCAGCAGGGCCGCGATTGCCACGGCAGCGCTCAGGACCAAACCGGGACGGTATTGATCGAGCATGGCCGCTGCGCCGAGTGTGCTGCTTGTGCCGTCGGCGGTCCCGTGGCCGCTGACGAGGGCTGTCGTCACGGCAAGGACCAGGGCGGCGCCAACCTGGGTGCTGGTCTGGATCAGTCCAGCGGCCAGCCCCTGCTCCGAATCCCGGATGCCAGCGGTGGCTTGGACGTTGATGGACGGGAAAGCCAAAGCAAAACCGATTCCCAGCAGGATGACCGAGGGCAGGATGTCCAGGACGTAGTTGGGTGAGGTTCCAACGCGGAGGAACAAGACGTAGCCCAGTCCCATTGCGGTCAGACCGGTGAGGATGAGCTTCGGGGCCCCGAATTTCTCAATGAACCTGTCCGCGAAGGGTGCGCTCGTTGCCACCAGGAGCCCGGTGGGAAGCAAGGCAAGCGCCATGCCCAAGGGAGACCAGCCGAGCACCGACTGCAGGTACATCGTGAGGATGAACTGGAAGCTCAGGTAGGAACCGAACAGTCCAACCGCACTCAGGTTTGCGCGGGCCACCCATCCTTCGCGAAGGATGCCGAAGCGGATGAGCGGGTGCTTGACGCGGTTTTCGATGACGGCGAAGGTTGCCAGCACGGCAGCAGAGACGGCGAATCCGGCGATTGTTGCCACAGATCCCCAGCCCTTCTCCGGAGCTGAAACCAAGGTGTACACGAGGCCAAGCATGCCGAGCGCGAGGGTGACTGCGCCCCAGACATCATGGCCGCTCTCTTCCGTGGACGGCTTGTCCCGGGGAATGAACAACATGCCAAGAAGCACGACGGCGACTGCGATCGGTACCGATACCAGGAAGGTCCAGCGCCAGCTCAAGCTGGTCATGAGCCCGCCAACCACCAGCCCGAGCGAAAAGCCGCTCGCGCCGAAAGTGGTGAAGATGGACAGAGCCTTGTTGCGCTCGCGGCCTTCAGCGAAGTTGGTAGTGATGATGGAGAACCCGGTAGGGGCGGTGAATGCCGCGGCCAGGCCTTTGACGAAGCGCGTGGCGATCAAGAGGGTCGGATCATTCACGAGGCCGCCGAGGAGCGATGCCGCGGCGAACACGGTCAAGGCGATCAGGAAGATCCGACGCCGGCCCAGCAGGTCGGCGAGCCGCCCGCCCAGGAGCAACAGGCTCCCGTAACCCAGGACGTACGCGGAAACGATCCACTGCAGCGAATCGGTTCCGAGGTGGAGTTCGTGGCCGATGGAGGGAAGGGCTACGCCCACCATGGAAACGTCCAGGCCGTCGAGGGCCAGGACTGTGCACACCACCATTAGCAGCAGCCACTGGGCCCGGGTCCAGCGGACGGCTGTATGGAGCTGCTCGGCAGATCTAGTGAGGGTGCTTGGTGAAGTCATGGAAATCAATCTATATGACACGTCATTCAATGACAAGGAATATGACCCGGAATCTTATGACGTGGACTTTATCTGGGGTTTCGACTAGAATCGGGCCATGGCAACAACGCAGGATCGCCAGCTGGTTGAGCAATGGCGCAGCATCCAGAACTCGTACTTCCGCACCGCGGCCGCGATAGACCGCGCCCTCGAAGCCAAGTTCGACATCGGCCTGAACGAATTCGAAATCCTCGATCTTGTTGCCGAAAGCGTCGACTCTGCCTGCCGCATGAAGGCACTCGGGGAGCGGACTCCCATGACCCAGAGCGCCGTATCCAAGGTTGTTGACCGCTTGGAGAAAGCCGGACTCGTCTCCCGCGTAACCTGCACGGATGACCGCCGCTCGCTGTACCTCGAGCTGACCGACGCCGGCCGCGCGCTGCATTCGGATGCCGCCGTCGAGCACCGCGCGCTGCTGAAGGAGAACCTCGGCGAGTAGCCCGGCACCGTCCGGCGAGTGTTTCGCGGACCGGCCAAGTATGAAGTCGAGTGTTCCCATTCGATTTCATAGCGGCCACAATGGGACAAGCGCGCCCGTACTGGGGATGAGCGCCTGTCTCAGGAGCCGCTGTGGGAAAGCATCATGAGTCTGGCCGGATTGTCGATCTGGTGCTCACAAGAAAGTTTGGCCGGGTCCTTTCGGCCTGTTTCCTCGCTGTCGTGGTGATCCTCGCTTTTGGTTTTCAGGGCCCCCGCCTGGGCGGGCCGGTAAGCGATGGATCCTTGGCCACGGGCCAAGTTGAACCCGGCATGCTACCCACGGATGGTGCCACGTCGAGTGCGCAGGATACCCTGCCACAAAGCCCGTCATCGGCCCCGGTCCAGGCAGGTGACAAAGCCACGGTGTCTTTTGAACGTTCCCCGGTCCAAACCCTCGACAAGAACGGCGTAGGCAATCTCAACGTCTCGTCAAGTTCCCTCGACCGGCCCCCTGCCGGGAAACTCTACGCTCCGCTTGAAGTGCTGCTTCCGAGCTCCCCCTTCGGATTGAGGATCGATCCCTTCACCGGATTGCCGGGGGAGTTCCACTGGGGCCAGGATTTCGCCGCGGCCTGCGGCACGCTCGTCTACGCAGCCGACTCCGGCGTGGTCCGGGCCGTGGGCTGGCATCCGTGGGGTGGCGGCAACCGCGTGGAAATTGATCATGGCAACGGCCTCGTCACCACGTACAACCACCTGCAGGGGATCGCGGTGACCAAGGGGCAATCGGTCCGGGTGGGCGAGGTCATTGCCAGAGTGGGAACCACGGGTTCCTCGACTGGTTGCCACCTGCACTTCGAGACGATCCTCAACGGCGTCTATACCAACCCGATGAACTGGACGTTCCTGCCAACCAAGCAGGTGGATCCCCTCGGCGATATCCCGATGGTCAGCTACCAGCCAGGTTCCGCCACCGCGACCTCGGCCGGGTCCGTCTGGTCCATGCCCGGGGCCGTGCCGACTGACCCGGGAGCCGTGCCCTCCAGGGAGGCGGTGACCGGCGGGGTACAGGAAGCGAAGGTTGTGCCGCCGAGCCCGTCTGCTACGGCCACGCAGACGCCGACGGCGTCACCCACCGGTAGTCCGACGGCGTCACCCACCGCGACGCCGACGCCGAGCCCGACCGGGACGCCAACGCACTCGCCGACTGGCACCCCGAGCGCGACGCCAACGCACTCGCCGACTGGCACCCCGAGCGCGACGCCAACGCACTCGCCGACTGGCACCCCGAGCGCGACGCCGACCCCGACCGGAACGCCGAGCCCGACCGGAACGCCGAGCCCGACCGCGACGCAGGCTCCTACTGGGACGCAAGCGCCAGTGGTGACACCGACGCCCACAGCAACAGTCCCGCCTCCGGTGACCGTACCGCCCACGGTGGCGCCGACGTCGAGCCTCCCCGCTCCGGTACCGACCGTGACGCACACCCAGTCAGCCCCGCCTCCGCCCGCGACGCCGGCACCCAGCAAGCCCACGCCGTCGGCGCCCACGAGCCCCACGCCGTCGGCTACCGCGACCACCAAAACGACCCCTACGGCCCCTCAGCCGTAGAAGACATCGCTTTCCTGGAGCCCGCCCAAGCGCCTTGCCGCGCGTAGACTCGAATGCGGCAGTTTGCCAAGGTCCACGTCGTACGGAAGCGATTCAATGTCCCCGCTCTATAGCATCCCCCTGACTTTCAACGACGGCTCCCAGGCCGACTTTGGGCGTTTCGAGGGTAAAGCCGTACTGGTCGTCAATGTGGCTTCGAAGTGTGGTTTCACGCGCCAGTACTCGGGACTTGAGGAGCTCTACGGCAAATACCGCGACCGTGGATTCGAGATTCTGGGTGTGCCGTGCAACCAGTTCGCCGGCCAGGAACAGGGTTCCGACGCCGAGATCGCGGACTTCTGCCAGCGCAATTTCGGAGTCTCGTTCCCGCTCGCGAGCAAATCCAAGGTCCGGGGCAAGGAACAGCACCCCCTGTATGCCGAGCTGACCCGGACGGCCGACGGCTCCAAACCGCAGAAGGTGAAGTGGAACTTCGAAAAGTTCCTCGTGAGCCGCGAAGGCGAGGTGCTCGCCCGCTTCCCGTCCGCCGTCGAGCCCGATTCCGAAAAGCTCATCGAGGCACTCGAAGAGGCTCTCGCTTAAGCAGGCTGGAATGAGCCCCGGTTGACCCCTTCGGTGAGGGCCTGGCGGTTATCGACAACCACGTCTCCGTCAACAACAGTCAGGATCACCGGCGTCTGCGCGAATTCGTCCGGCGCGGTGGTCAGAGGATTGTGTCCAACAATCGTCAGATCGGCGCGGGCTCCGCTCTCTACGATTCCGCCCTCTTCACCAACCGACCGCCAGTATTGGCTCGTGTAGCCTTCGAGCGCGGCACGCGCGGACAGCGCCTGCTGGGGCCGGACGGGCTCGACGTCGGGCCGGCCGGCCGGGCGGCGCGTCTGGGCCGAGGCGATGATCGCCCGCGGGTCGAAGGGAGCGATGGGCCAGTCCGATCCGAGGGCGACGATGGCTCCGGCGTCGCGGAGATCGCGGGTCCGCCACGCGTGGTTGGCCCGTTCGCTGCCAAGCCTGCGGGACCAGTTGTCGGTGTGGTCGGCGCGGCTGTAGAGGGCGCAATGCGTCGGCTGCAAGCTCGTTGCAGCCCCAGCGCTGATGATTTCCGCCAAGACCGAATCCGGGATGGACTCGATGTGCTCGATCCGGTGAACCGTGCCGTTCTTGGGAAGGGCCTCGATGGTCCGCGCGACGAAGGAGACCGCTTTGTCGCCGATGGCGTGCGTGGTGGTGGGGATCCGGTGTTCGTGGAAGAACTTCATGGCTGCGGCGAGGGCCTCGGGATCGTGCCAGAGCGGGTGGAGCGACTCTCCGTGGGTGTCGGGTTCAAAGAGCCATGCCGTGCCGTTGTCGATGGTTCCATCCATCATGAGCTTGATGCCGTGAACGTGCCAGCGCCTGCCGTGCCGGCCCTGCATCGCCAGCATGGCCTTCAGGTCCTCCTCCGTGGCGCCGGGCATGACCCACGGGGAGATCCGCAGCCGGATGGCAAGCTCGCCTCGGCGCTCCAAGGCCTCCAGCACTTCCAGGGTGTCCGGTGCGCCGAAGTCCAGCATCTGGCCGGCTACGAGCCCGGCTTCGGCCATGGAACGCAGGAGTTTCCCTAGTTCGTCGACCCGCTGATCGAAGGAGGGCTGGGGGAGGAAGCGGCGAACGAGCTCCTGGGCGGCCATTTCGTAGAGCATGCCGTTGGGCTTGCCGTCCTGGTCGACGCCGACATAGCCGGTGCTGGGCAGTTCTTCCGTTCCGGTGACTCCGGCGAGCTTGAGGGCGGCGTCGGAGACAAGTGAGGCGTGGCCGTCGAACAGGGTGATGAACACGAGTTCGCCGTCGAGGATGCCGTCGAAGAGGGAGTTGTCGAAGACCGCATCCCCGAAGATGACAGGGTCGAGGCCCCAAGCGAACAACCAATCAGAGCCGACGGCGTGCGGCGTGGAAGCGGCGTGCCGCGCAAGGGCGGCGCGGACGGCGTCGAGCTCGGTGACTCCGCCCAGGTCAAGGCCACGGGCGATTTCCGACCCGTGGATCGGGTGGATGTGGGCGTCAATCAGGCCGGGGCAGACTGTTGCGTCGCCGACGTCGATCACCTGTTTGGCCCGCGCGGTCCATTCGGCGGCGGGGTTGGTGTCGGCGTCGGCGGCTGTCTGCTCGCCGTCGGCGCGGCCGACGTGCGCAATGCGGCCATTTGAGATGGCGACGAAACCGGCGGTCTCTGTGAGCGCCCCGCCGTGGAGGATGCTGGACGAGAAGATGACGAGATCGATGGGCTCGGGCGTGGTCAAAATGTAACTCCTTGTTGTGTTCGGGTTTCCGACGCCGGCCCGGTGAGGATCAGTCGTCGTCGATGGCTGCCATCAATCCTGCCGAGAGGACATCGGCCAGGAACGCGAAGCGGTCCACAGGGTGCTCTGCCACGGCTTTCTTTGCCGCGAACAGATGGGGATAAGTGCCTTCCTCCTCTTGGTTGATGCTCCATGCGGATTCCATCGTCATTGCGTCGAGGCTCGCGCCGATCGCTGCGCTGTCGAGGGTTTCCAACGCGGGAATGATGAGGTGCCGCGGCGTCCCAGCGATCTCAAACGCTTCGACAAACTGGTCGTAACGCTCCAGGGCTGCCGGGTGTGACACCGGCTGCGTGAGCAGGAGGGGAAGGAGCGCCGGCACCATGCTGTACGCCTTGCGGAGGGAGTCGAAGATCTCGCGGATGACGTCGTCAAGGCTGCCGGCCGGCAACTCGGGCATCGGAGCTTTTTCTACGAGCGCGCCACGGGCCAGTTCGATGATCTCCTGGCGACCGGTGACGTGCTTGTAGAAGGATGACTGCCTGACGCCCAGACGTTCCGCGAGCCGCGGGATGGAGAGGCTCTCTTCCTCTTGGAACATCTCGAGCGCCGCGCGACCGATCGCCTTCCGCGAGAGCCTCGGTGTCCGGGGCCGTCCTAGCTGGCTGGTTTTGCTGGGAGTCTGCATCCCTCAAGACTAGGCTCCGGGATCACTCGGCGTGGCCGATCCGCTGGTAGGCGGCCGGGTTGACCTTGCGCAGCACGAGGGCCAGTACGGTTCCGGCGGCAAACAGGATCGGTGCGAACACGAGGAGCGTGGTGTTGACGGGGTCTCCGGCCGGAAGGCCTGTGATCAGTTGGGCATTGTTGGCCATCAGGTAAGTCACTACGCACATGATGATGGTGGCGACCACGGCGGAAGGGACGACATACCAGCGAAGGCCGTGGTCCTTGAGTCGGGTGAAGAAGACCACGACGCCGACTCCAGTGAGGGCCTGCAGGAGGAGGATGCCGATCACGCCGGGGGTGTTCGTCCAGATCAGGAACTGCGTGAAGGGGTCCAAATGGAATAGGGCCGCGCCGATCACGAGGGCGAGCGCGAGGAGGGTCTGGTCGAAGCCGGCCACGGAGGGGGTGCGGTATCGCGGGCTGATGCGGCCGGAGCGTTTCGGGAAGATGCCCTCGCGGCTCAGGGACAGGGTGTAGCGATTGATGGTGTTGTGGAAGGAGAGCTGGGCGGCGAAGATGCTGGTGACGATCAGGACGCTCATGAGGTTCACGCACCAGCCGCCCGCGAAGTTACCCGCTGCGATGTAAGCGGTGTCCCCGGCGTCGAGGTGGCCCGCGGCGAACGCTTGGACGGCGTCCGCTCCGAAGGCCTGGACGATGATCCAGACGGCGAAGGCGTAGAACGCGCCGATGAAGGCGATGGAGATGTAGGTGGCACGCGGGACGCTGCGGTCCGGGTCCCGGGCCTCTTCCCGGTACAGGGCTCCGGATTCAAATCCCATGAAGGCAGAGAAACCAAGGCCAAGGACGGCGGCGAACTGCGGGGAGAAGATGGCCTGCGGGCTGAACGATTCGAAGCTGATGCCGTGTGCGCCGCCTTGGGCCAGGACGAACGCGGCGACGATGGCGACGATCAGGGTTTCGAGGGTGAGCAGGACGGCGAGGACCTTGGCGCCGACGTCGATCCCGCGCCAGCCCAGGTACCAGACGGCCCCGATCGACACGATCGCGTAGAGCCACCAGGGAAGTTCCACGCCGGTGAAGGACTTCACGGCGAGGTTGGCCTGGATACCCAGCAGCCCGTAGAGGCCGATCTGCAGGCCGTTGTAGCTCATCCAGGCCGTGAGGCCGGAACCGAGGCCGACCATGCGGCCGAGGGTTTTCGAGATGTAGCCGTAGAAGCCGCTGTAGGACCGGACGTGGCGGGTGAGCGCCATGAAACCGATGGCGAACAGGCCTAGGCCGATAGCCGCGGCGATGTAGATGGAGGGAGCGCCGACGCCGCCCACAGCGAGGGCGAGCGGGGCGATGCCGACCACGATGGTCAGCGGAGCGGCCGCTGACACCAACATGAACACAATGTCGCGAGTGCCGATTGCGTTCTTCTTCAATCCAACTTCAGGGCTGGAAGTTGCGGGCGGCGCCATTGCCGCTGATTCTTTAGTGAAAGCCATTCACTTATTGTGAGGGGCGGCACATGTTTGAGTCAAGAGGGTCTGTTCCGGGGCTTGTTCCCGGACCCACGCAAACACCGACGCTCGCTCACCTATGTCGCCTTTTGGGCGAACGCTCGCTCACTTTTGGTGAGCGAGCGTCGTCGAAAGTTGCCCTAAAGGTGAGCGAGGATCGGGTGGAATACGGTCAAAGGTGAGCGAGCGTCGCCGAAAGTTGCCCTAAAAGTGAGCGAGGATCGCGGGGGGGACGCGAGTAATTTTCCAACATTCCGGCCGTAAGTTACCCTGCGTTAGCCTTTTGTCTGGTTGGATTGGGTCTATTGGGGACTGAAACCGGAGGCGCCGCCTCCTACCGACCCGAAGGTAGTAATGGAGCTCATCGAGGCCGAGCACCCGCGGCCAGGACACGTACTTCTGCACCTTAGCGACTCCCATTTGTTGGGAGGGTCGGAACCCCTTTACGGTACGGTCGATAGCGAAGCCCATCTCAGGCAACTATTTTCGGAAGTGCACGCGTCAAAGGTCCGTCCCGACGCCGTGATCTTCACCGGTGACCTCGCCGATCAAGGTGAGCCGGGCGCCTACGCCAAACTCCGGTCGATCGTCGAGCCTGCCTGTCGAGAGATGGGAGCACGGGTGATCTGGGCGATGGGAAACCACGACGATCGGGCGAATTTCCGCGCGGGCCTCTTCGACCAGAGCGACAATGACGCCCCGGTGGATCACAGCTACTTCGTCAATGGCCTGCGGATCATCACGCTCGATACCTCCGTGCCCGGCTTCCATCACGGTGAACTAAGCCAGAGCCAGCTCGACTGGTTGGGATCGGAGCTCGCGACGCCGGCTCCCGACGGCACGATCCTTGCCCTCCACCACCCTCCGGTTCCGAGCGTCCTTGACCTCTCGATCCTCGTGGAGCTGCGCGGCCAAGCGGCGTTGGCCGACGTCGTACGCAATTCGGATGTCCGCTCCATCCTGGGCGGTCACTTGCACTACTCCACGACGGCCACTTTCGCTGGCGTCCCGGTATCGGTAGCTTCCGCGAGCTGCTACACGCAGGACCTCAACGTTCCGCAGGGGGGCACCCGCGGTCGTGATGGCGCCCAGGCATTCAACCTGGTGCACGTTTACGAGCAAACGATCGTGCATTCAGTGGTGCCGTTGGGAAAATCGCCGACTGTCGGTGAGTACGTCAGTCCGGAAGCCACCAGGCGCCGGCTCGCCGAAGCAGGCATCCGGATTCCCCAGCGAGCTACGCACGAACGTGGTTCCAGGGCCGACGCGAAGCGCCCGGAGATGACCCGACGCTAGAGGCGCGCTTGTGGCTGCGGGTTCGACGCCCCGTCTTCCATTGGCGTGGTGCTTAGCACCGGGCTTAGCGGATTCGCGGCCGTCATCGTGCGGTAAAGAAGAGCGGCTGCCACGAGCAAGACAGCCAGGTAGGCCACAGTGAGCGAAAGCCATCCGAAGGGCGGCTGCCACTGAGGTGCCGTCACCATATCCCGCCAGTTGGCCTCGTCACGGAGCCCGATGACGTACCGGCGCATTCCGTAGATAAAGCTGTAGAAGTGGCCGAATACCAGGACGGCGAGCACCACCGATAGCGCCCGTCGTGCTGTGCGGCGGAAGTCGATATTGAAAGAGCGCATTGCAACTCCGCATGCGGTGATCATGACGGCCACAAGCGCCAGGATGTACCGGCCCTGCCAGATAATTCCGACCTCTTTTGCGAGGGGAATCTGCAGTAGTGGAGGGAGGACGATGATCGCAAGGACCAGGAAAGCGATGGTCAGTCGCGCTGAACGGCTGGGCACGGACAAGGCTGCCACGATCGCCCCAATGATGAGCGCCGCCCAGACAGTGAGCACACCGCTTGGCCCCAAAGTATCCAGCCAACCAAGGTAGGACACGTAACCGGCCGCGAAATCGAAGGTCTTGTCGAGCATGATTGCGGCGATCCGGGCCGGTGATGCGTCGATCCCGTCGCCCATGAGGCTTTGCAGGCTATCCGCGCTCTTGAGCCAAAGCAAGGCGAGCCCGCAACCGACAGCGACCACGAGTGCCATCGCCTGCACAAATCGCAGTCGCAACACGGAAACCAGCGGACGAAGCCCGAACATCAAGAGCGACGCCGCCACAGCCAACACAAGCCATAGCAGTGAGGCAGCCCGGGTGTTGGCCAGGACAGCAGCCGAAATCGCTGCCGCGGCGAGGGGTAGCCGCCAATGATCGCCGGAAGCGATTCTCTCCCACGACAAACAGAGCGCGCTGAACACAGCCATCGACGCGGAGATTTCCAACGAATTGGGGTTCACGCCCCCGGACAGGAACAAAACCATGGGAGTCACAGCAATCGACCCGACAAACAGGGGCAGCTTCCATCGTTGAAGGCTGGCCAAAGCAGTCAGGGCAACAGCCAGGAAGGCAACGCTGAGGAGACCGCCCACGATCCGCATGGCGTAAATGGCTTTAGCGCCGGTAAGGACGAGGCTCGGAAGCCCGGCCACCGCGTAGTACATCGGGTTGTAGTTCCCCGCGCTCGTGTATGCCTTCAGCTCTGAGGCGTCATCTGTCAGCGTAGGGCTGCAACCGGCGGACACTGCTGGCTTCCAAGCGAAGCAAATAGGCAGTCCGTCCACCGTTCCCACGAATGCGGGGACGAGCACCTGGGCACGATCACCTTGATTCGCGCCCGGTTCCCCTCGCAACTGCCCTCGAACAACGGACGCGGCCTTGATGGTGTGTGCGGGCTCGTCGGGCACGGACATGAGGGGGCTTGCCAGTGCCCAGATCGTGGTGAGGAGTCCAAGAATGGCGAATATTGCGAGAAAGCGGAGGAACCAAGGGGGTTTGGTGACGGGGTTCAATAGACATGTCTGTTCGTAGATCGGGTGCGGAGATTCACAGCTACTTTACGTGGGCGGACGTGCCGTGTGCGGCAACCCTGGTCGGCGAGCTCACTGAATCAACCCGGAGCGGGCCCGTTCCCGGACTACTTCTCCCACGGCGCCTTGACCGGGAAGTACTTCTCCATGAAGTCCGTCACGAGTCCGGCCCTTTCGTCGGCAGCCACCTCGGGGAAGCTGCCATCGTTGAGGCAGAAGAAGTCCACGTTGCGCTTGGCTAGCAAGGTGGGCAAGTAGTGCAGCCCGGACCACAGGGTGGTGTCCACATACCTGACCTTCGCTGCCGTCTGCGTCACTGCCCGACCCGTGAGCAACGAGTAGTAGTGGTAGAACGAGTTGGTCACCGAGATGTTGTCCGCCGCACGGAACCTGCTGGCTGCCGTCTTGGCGAATTCGGCCGGAAACTCGCGCTCCATCTCTGCGATCACGCTGCGGCGAAGGGGCGCGGCGGTGTGCTCCAAGTGGCGTGTGGTGATGCGCCCGAACCGCTCCCAGAGGAGTTTCCTGTTGACGCGGGCCGCGTTCTCGAAGCCGCTGCGTTCGGCGTCGTTCTCTCCCAGTCCGATCCGGGTGGAGGCCTCGATGAACTTGGTGATTCCGCCGGGAGTGAAGAACATGTCCGGTGCCACGGGCCGGCCGAAGAACATGTCGTCGTTGGAATACAGGAAGTGCTCGGAGAGGTCCTCAATGTGGTGCAACTGGGATTCCACGGCCTGGGAATTGTGGGTGGGCAGCACCGTGGGGTCCTTGAAGAACTCCTCGCTGCGCATGATCCTGACGCTCGGATGCTCTGCCAGCCACTCCGGCGCGGGGGAGTCCGTGGCGATGTAGATCCGGCGAATCCAGGGCGCATACATGTACACGGAGCGCAGGGCATATTTGAGCTCGTTGATCTGCCGGAAACGGGCCTCGTGGGCGTCGCCCTCGCCCACGACTGCGTCTTTCATCTGCTCGCGGCGCGCGGCAATGTACGCGGGATCGTTGCCGTCTACCCATGAAAAGACGATGTCGACGTCGAAGTCGATGTCGCTCGCGTGGTCCGCGAACATGTTCTCGATGGTCGGCCAGCTCAGCCCATGGCGTTCCACCGTGCCCCGGACAGCGTCCTGGCGCAACATGGTTCGCCGGGTCAGGGAGTTTTCCACCGGCAACACGAGTTGATCGCCGTCGAACTCCCACAATTCCAGTTGCACGCCCAGCGAGGGGCCGTAAGTCAGCCCGCCCCCGGGCTCGACGCGTGGACGGAAGAGCCGGAAGATCCGGGCCTTCCGGTTGCTCGAGAGCTCGCCGTCGGCCACCAGCAACGTGGACTTCTTCCGCGCATCAACCGTCATGGAGTAGAACGGCTCGTTCCGGAAAGCGGAGACCAAAGCCTGGCGCAGTTTCTTCCGGAGCTTCCAATCGACGGCAATCACTGGCCTGTGATCGTTGCCACGGACCAGGATGAAGTCGAGCCCGGCCGCGTCGAGTGCAGCGCGGATAACGAGTAGGTCTTCGACCATCACTTGTTGCGGGGTGCGGTTCTGGTTCAGCAAGCTGTATCGGCCGCGATGGCGGACGACGTCGGCACGGTGCTTGAGGCGCGCGTCGACTGCGGGCGACGTCGGTTCGGGAACGACCGCATCGTCGTCGGAGGCGGGGCTACCGAAGTAGATTGCTTGCTGGTCCATGTCTGTGATGGCTTTTCTCCGAAAGGTTGTGGTTCGCGCGGGCTTGGTGACCTTAGCCCACCAAGGCTTCACGCCAACTGCGGAGGAATGCGCCTCCGGCGTCGTCGTGAATGACGTCGTCGCCCAGGCCGAGGTCTGTGGCTGTAAGAACATCGTAGGGCTTGTTGGGCACGCCGTCCGCGGGCCGGACGTCGACGTGCTTGACGCTGTGGTCGTTGTGGTGGAGCCAATCCGCCATGGCGTAGTCCGTGCGCGAATCGCCGACCGTCCGCCAGGCCTGCGGGGTGATGCCCTGGGCGGCGAGGAGTTCCACAGCGCGGCTGGCGCCGAGATCCTTGCCGAGCCGGATGGACTCGATGTCCGTGGAGATGATGGTGGGATCCAGGCGGTAGTCGGCGGCGTCGTCGGACTCTGGCGCGTGGTGATCCAGGAGGGCGGCGGAGAGCCCGTGCCTGCCCATGAGCTCCAAGGCATCGGCGTCGAAGAGCTTCTGCTCGGCCAGGAAGTCGTCACTTGAGACGTCCAGATGCTGCTCCACCGACACCATGGCGCGCTTTGTCTCATCGAAAAACATGTGCGTCGCATAGTCCTCCGCCACCATGCGGCGGACGTCGTCGCCGTAGGCCTTCGGAACAGCAAGGTCGTGGTCCACATGGATGGGTCCCGGGCCGCCCGAGGTGTAGCTGAACCACACGGCGCCCTTCTCGCAGATCGCGTGGACCACCGTTCCCGCAGGCATTCCGGCTGCGATCATGGGTGCCATGACCTGCTCGCGGATGAAAGCGTCTGAACGGCCGGTGTTGAAAATGACGGGGATGCCTGCGGATGCCAAGCCCACGAGGTCCGCGATGATTTCCGGCTTCACGTCGCGCGTCACGGGACTCGCGACAGGGCCGTCGACGTCGAGGAGGAGTGCGAGGGCGGGAGCAGCAGGGTGCGTGCCTGGCATTGAAGCAGTCATGAACCCATTCTGTCAGTCCGGCGTTATGTCGGCAGCGGTGTGACGGCCGACGGCGGCAGGCGGCAACGTTTCAGCGCGCACCGTCCGTCAACGGTTACCTTTTGGCCACAACCTTGGTGACCGACTTCTCACAAGTTCCCTTGGACGCCTTACTTCTTTAGGCTTGCAACGTGATATTCAAAGCTGTGGGCGAGGGACGCCCGTACCCTGACCATGGTTTTTCCACGCCCAAGGACTGGGCCTCGCTGCCGCCCCGTCCTGTCCGGCTCGACGAACTTGTCACCACCAAGCGCACCCTTGACTTGGAAGCACTGCTGGCTGAAGATTCAACGTTCTTCGGCGACCTTTTCCCGCATGTGGTGCAGTACCAAGGCCTGTTGTATCTAGAAGACGGGCTCCACCGTGCAGTCCGTACTGCGCTCCACCAGCGCACGGCCATCCACGCCCGGGTGCTCGTGATAGATGGTTAACGAAACAATCCCGGAAGAGCAGGTCGCAGTGCCCGAGAATGCGGACCCGAGGAAGCGCCGGAAACGTCCCGGTCGTCAGAAAGACCCGACGAGTCTGCACGGTCATCGCGTTGTCACCGGTCCGGAACTCAGGGCAACTTTTGCTGAGACTCCTGCGCCTGAGAGCCATCCAGGGTGGTTCAGCCGCCGCCTCTTGCATGGGATCGTTCTCGCGCTGCTCGTCGGACTGGTCGTTGCCGGGCTCGTGGGCGCCTGGGCAGTCATCAATGGCGTGATCCGTTTCCCCTCCGCCGTTGCAAGCCAGTCGCCGGCGGCCGTGTGTCCTCCCACTGTTTTCGACTACATGCCCAACAACAAGATCAGCGTAAATATCTACAACGCCGCCGGCAGGGCCGGCCTGGCCAAGAACGTGGCAGACCAGTTGAAAGCCCGGGGATACAACGTCGGCACCGTCGACAACTCCACCACGAGCTACGCCGGCCCGGCCATGGTTGTTTCGGGATCCGGCGGCCAAGCGGCGGCTTTCAACATCCAGAGGAACATCGCGGGCACCGACTACTTCCAGGACCAACGCACGGATGCCTCCGTGGACCTCATTCTCGCGCCCGGCTTCTCGGCACTGGTGCCACCGGAACTTGTGGATAACACCCCGGGCAAGCTCAGTTGTCCCCGCCTGGACCAGAGGATTGCGGACAATGCGAAGCTGCCAGTGATGCCGACGCCTTAGCGCTGGCTTTCCGCGGACAGCGCCAGCCCCGCGGGCGAGTCACGCCAAGCGCGCGGGCCGTCCGTTGTCGTCGAACCTTGCTCCTGCGCCCAACTGGATGAACCGCACGGTCTGGACCAGCCGCTCCTCAAGCTCGTCCAGCTCTGTCCCGTTCGCGGCATTGCCGCGTGCCGCGCTGGAGGAAAGAGTTCCGTGGATAAGCCTCGCGAGCTGGCCGACGTCGGTGGGCGGGAGGTAGCCGGCTGCGATTCCGTCGCGCAGGATGTCCTGGAGCAGCAGGTTGAGTTCGCCGACGTGATCTGCCAATTTCGCAAAGGAAGCAGGGGAGAGGACAGCCCCCATCGCAGGGCCCGGCGGGAGGTGCCGACGGCTCAGATCTTCGACCTGGGCGCGCACATAAAGGGCCAGGCGGTCCACCGGGTTCTGCAGTGCCGCGAGGGATTCGCGGAGATCGCCCAGGAATCGCTCGGTCTCGTCCAAGGCGTACGCGATGAGGAGCTGTTCCATGTCGGCGTAGTAGTTGTATACCGCCGTCCGGCCGACGCCAGCGTGCCGCGCGACGTCGGTCATGGTCAAGCCGGGCAGGCCGTGGGTGAAGAGCAGTTCGCCGAAAGCTGTCAGGACCCGGCGTCGGGTTTCAGCGCGTTGCGCCGCATTGGTGGCGGCCGTAATCCTAGGCATACAGACACTTTACAGGGATCTGTCAGTAAAGTTGGTTGGGTACGGCGCGAGCTGGCAGCAGATGACCACTCAGCGCGCTGTCGGGGTCATCTGCTGCCAGCTCGCGCAAAGGTTCTAGATCGCGCAGCCGTCGGGGCCGCAGGCTTCGGCGTCGGGGCTGCCGACGGCGACCAGCGGATTCGCTTCCTGCCATGCCTGTGTGAGGGCCTGGGTGAAGACCTCGGAGGGCTGCGCGCCGGAGAGCCCGTACTTGCGGTCGATGACAAAGAACGGCACGCCGGTGACGCCGAGCATCCGGGCTTCGGCGATGTCGCCGCGGACGTCCTCTGCGTACTTGTCGGTGCTGAACAACTCAGCGATTTCCGCTTCCGGCAGGCCCAAGTCGCTGCCGAGCCCGGTCAGGTATTCCTGGCTCCCGATGTCCTTGCCGTGTTCAAAATGGCCGCTCAGGAGCAACTCCTTGGCCTCGTCCTGCTTGCCGTGGGCGGCCGCGAGGTGGATGAGGCGGTGTGCCGTGAAGCTGTTGGCCACCACGACGTCGTCGAAACGGTAGTTGAGGCCCTCGCCCTTTGCCTGCAACGCCACGTGCTCGAACATCTGGCTGACCTGCGCGGGGTTCATGCCCTTGCGCTTGCTCAGGTAATCGAGCTCGGTTCCGTCGTAGTGTTCCGGGATGCCCGGGTCCAACTGGTAACTGCGCCACTGGATCTCGACCGAGTCGCGGTGTGGGAATTCGGCGAGGGCCGTTTCGAACCTGCGCTTTCCGATGTAGCACCACGGGCAAGCGACGTCTGACCAGATCTCAATCTTCATGACGGCGACAACCGGAAGTGGAGGCCCGGCATTCCCGGAATGGCCTGTTGGACTGGTCACAACCCGGCGTTCACGACACGCAAAATGGTGTGAGAGGCAGAAGCGGGCGGGCGCTACGCGTATCCGGGCGTCGTGGAACTGTTTGCGCGCCCTAGACCGCCCGCTCCATCACGAAATCGTGCTCCACGGCATTGCCCAGGCGGAACGACTTGGTGCCGACCTTCCTGAATCCACTCTTCTCGTAGAAGCGGATGGCCTTGGCGTTCTGGCTGTTGACGCCAAGCCACACCCCGGCAGCACCCGAGCCCGCAGCGCGGTCCAACGTGGCCTTCATGAGCTCCGCGGCAGCACCCAGGCCGTGGTGCTCGGGATGCACATAGCACTTGCTCAGTTCCGTGCAGGGGCTGAGCGTCAGGGCCGAAGCGACGTCGGAATCGCTCGTCGGTCGGGCCACGAGCATGCTGTAGCCGCGGAGTTCCCCGGCGGCGTCGATGGCCAGGATGGTGACGTCCGGATCGGCAAGGTATTCCGTGAACTTCTCCGCGCTGAGCGTCCTGCGCAGGTGCGCGGCGATGTCCTCGGGCGAGGAGTCCGGCGGGCAGGCGAGCGGAAAGGTGACGGCGGCAAGCTCCGCCAGCCGTCCGGCGTCGTCCGCTGTTGCTTCACGGATTGTCTGGCTCATGCGGTCCTCTCGGGAAATCGGGCACCGAAATGCCCCTCAAGACTGATCTTAAGGGGCATTTCAGGAAAGATTACGACGGCGGTGGCCCGCCGAAGCGTTCCGGTTCCGGGGCGCCGGGCTGCTTAGGCGCGGGCTTCCGCAAGGAGGCGAAGATCCTCGTCCGGCTCGGGATCCCGGCCTAAGGCGAGGCCGACGATGGTGACGACGGCCGTGGCGAGCAAGTATGCGGCGATCAGGAGCCAGCTTCCGGTGGCGGCGTAGAGGGCCGTGAAGATCAACGGTGCCACCGCTCCACCCACGACGCCCGCCACCGTGTACGCGAGGGAACTGCCGGCATAACGGAGCCTGGCCGGGAATTGTTCGGTGATGAAGGCCGCCTGCGGGCCGTACATGAAGGCGTGCAACCCGAGGCCGATCACGACGCCGACGGTCAGCACCAGGACGGAGCGGGACTGGATCATGAGGAAGAACAGCGGGATGTACACGGCTGTGGCCGCGGCGGTGATGCCATAGACCAGCCGGCGGTTGAACCGGTCCGTGACGGCTCCTGCGGCCGGGATCAGGAACAGCTGGAAGGCCGAGCCCACCAGGACTGCACCCAGGACGTTGCCCGTGGTCATCCCCAGTTCCTTGGTGGCGTAGACCGCGACAAAGACGGTGAACAAGGCGTACAAGACGTCGGGGCAAATCCGGCACAACGCGGCGGCGAGCAGGGGACGGAACTGGGTGGTGAGGACTTCCTTGATGGGAGCCTTGGGCCGTTCGCCGGTGGCCTCGATGGCCTTGAACACCGGGGTTTCCTCGAGCTTGAGCCGGATGACGAGCCCGAAGGCAACCAGGATGGCCGAGCTGAGGAAGGCCACGCGCCAACCCCAGGCGATGAAGGCATCGTTGCTCATGACGGCGGCGAGGACGGCCAGTGCGCCGTTTGCCATCAGGTTGCCTGCGGGCGGCCCGATCTGGGCTGCGGAAGACCAGAATCCGCGCTTGCTGGGATTGGCGTACTCGCTGGACAGCAACACGGCGCCGCCCCATTCGCCGCCTACGCCGATCCCCTGGGCCAGGCGAAGAAGGACCAGGATGATCGTGGCCCCAATGCCGATGGTGTGGTAATCCGGCAAGGCGCCGATGAGGACCGTGGCCGCGCCGATGAGGATGAGGGTGATGACCAGGACGTTCTTGCGTCCGATCTTGTCCCCGAGCCGGCCAAAGACAACGCCGCCGATAGGCCGGGCGAGGTAACCCACCGCGAAGGCCGAGAAGGACAACAGGAGACCGGTGGTTTCGTCGTTCGTGGGGAAGAAGATCTTGGGGAAGACGAGCGCGGAGGCGACCGAGTAGATGGCGAAGTCGTAGTACTCCAGGGAGGTTCCTGTGACGCTGGCAATGAAGGCTTTGACGGCGCCTGCCGAGGGTTTGCTGCGCCGTGTTGAACTTGGCGAAGTGGTCGCGGACATGGTTCCTCCATGGAACGTTGGGCGGGCTTTGTGATCCCGATCTCAATCGGGGCCTACACCCAATGATGCATCAACAGAAGGAATTGTTCAACAATTTTTTGGCGAGGGTTCTTGCTTAGGTGGTGAGATGTTGCCGGATCCCTTCGACAATGAGGTCATGATCCTCCTGCGATGAAAGGCCTGATGCCGTGACCGCGGCGACCACTCCAACGCCACGGACCCGCACGGGAAACGAGCCCCCTGTCACGGCATAGTCGGCGCCGAGCCACCCCGTGGCTATTGGATCGATACCGGCGGAGGACAGCCGGGCTTCGACAAGTGCGCTGCTTGCTTCCATCCGCAAGACGAGTGCGGATTTCCGCGCGATCCACGATTCCTGGTCCGGTGTGATTCCCGGCAACGCAGCGCGGAAAAGAATGAGCCCGGGGCGCCGGATGTCGATGCCGATCGCGTGACCGGCCTCCTGGGCCATGCTGGTCAACCGTGAGCCGAGCCTCCAGGCGTCCCCATGGTCGAAGGAGGTGAAAATCAGCTCCTCTTCCTGGCGTTTAAGCGTTTCCAATGCTTCAAGGGCGGCGATGTTAGCCATGGAGCCCCCTACCGTCCTTCCTGGCCGTAGGGTTCGAAATCGAACTCCTGGAAGTCGGACACTTCCTTCGCCCACCGGGTCTCCACGAATCCGACGTGGGCAGGATGGTCATTGTAGGAATTGAAGGCCTCCGCGCCGTCGAACTTCATTTCAAACTGAAAATTGAGCGGGCTCTTCTTTGAAACCTGGCGGGACACTCGGAAGTCCTGAACCACTGGTATTGCGGTCAACGCGGCGACTGCTGCGTCCAGGAATTCCCGCTCCCCGGAGGAACCGGGCTCGTGGAAGAGGGAGAATGTAACCGTGTGACGGATCATGGCATTCCAATCGAAGTGGGCAGCGTGGCTTCCGCAAAAGCCACTTTAGTTTTCCGGGTAGGCGACAAAAGCGAAACGGGTGGAGTCGGGTGACCAACTGTTGACGTTGAGGGTTCCCTGGCCGCCGAAGAGGGGCCACGTGTGGAGCGGGGTGGCCCAGTCGCTGGTGGAAACAAGTACGACGTCGACCCGCAAGTCCGCGGGGTGGCCGACGGTTCCGCTCGGAAAGCGGATGTAACTGGCGAGGCGTGCGTCTGGGGCGAGGTGCGGGAACCAATCGACGGTTTCGCTGTGGAGCAGCCGTTCAAAGCCCGTACCGTCAACCCGTGCCCGGGCAATCTGCGCATGCCCGGCCTGCGTGGTGAATGACTCGGTATTGAAGTAGAGCCATTTCCCGTCCGGAGAGTACTCGGGCCCGTCGCAGTGGCCAGGGCCGGTGTCCACGAGCGCCGGTGGGCCGCCGGCCGCGGGCATCGTCATGACTTGGCCCGGGTTGCTGAAATCGCCGCCGTCGATGCCTACGTAGGCGAGTTCAAGTCCGTCCGGACTGACGCCGTGCAGGAAATGGAAGGACCCGTCGTCGGAGGTGAGGCGGTCCGCCTCGCCGCCCCGAAGATCCGCGCGGTAGATGTGGCCGTCATTCGCCGAGAGGTAGATGGTGGAGCCGTCGGGCGCGAGGACGTGGTCGTTGTTGAGGTCCGGGACGCCGGTGATGGCTATCTTTTCGAGTCCTCCGGAAAGGTCCAGCCGCCAGAGAACACCGTCCCCGTTGAGGATGAGGGCCTGGCCATCGAGCGTCCAGTTCGGTGCCTCCAGCAGCAGCTCGTCCGTGGTGAAGGCCAGTTCGGAACTGCCGGTGGCGGAGGCGATCCAGACTTCGCAGCGCTGGCCTGGCCGAAGGGTTCGTATCACAGTGCGGGATGACCTTTCGTTGTGGGCGAATCGGGGCGCGAGTTGGCAGCAGATGCCCGCAAAATCGGATTTTGGGGTCATCTGTTGCCAACTCGCGCTAACCGGAGGGTTAGTCCTGGCTGAAGGCGGCGTCGAAGGAGGTTTGGGAGGGCGGGAAGTCGAACTTCTTGAGGGCGGCGAGGGCTTCGGGGGCGCCGTGGAGGCGGTCCATGCCGGCGTCTTCCCATTCCACGGAGATCGGACCGTTGTAGCCGATGGCGGTGAGTGCGCGGAAACTCGATTCCCAGGGCACGTCGCCGCGTCCGGCGGAGACGAAGTCCCAGCCCCGGCGGGGGTCGCCCCAGGGCAGGTGGGAGCCCAGGACGGTGTTCCGGCCGGTGGGGCGCAGCTTGGTGTCCTTGCAGTCCACGTGGTAGATCCGGTCCTTGAAGTCCCAGATGAAGGAGACGGGGTCGATGCCTTGCCACATGAAGTGGGAGGGGTCCCAGTTCAGCCCGAACGCTTCGCGGTGCCCGATCGCTTCGAGGGTCCGGACGGTGGTCCAGTAGTCGTAGGCGATTTCGGAGGGGTGGACTTCGTGGGCGAAGCGGACCCCGCAGTCGTCGAAGACGTCCAGGATGGGGTTCCAGCGGTCCGCGAAGTCCTGGTAGCCGGCCTCGATGACTTTTTCGGGGACGGGCGGGAACATGGCGACGTATTGCCAGATGGAGGAGCCGGTGAACCCGACGACGGTGTCCACGCCGAGCGCGCGGGCGAGGCGGGCGGTGTGTTTCATTTCCTCGGCTGCGCGGGCGCGGACGCCTTCGGGGTCGCCGTCGCCCCAGACCTTGGCCCCGACGATGGCTTGGTGGCGGAAGTCGATGGGGTCATCGCAGACGGCCTGGCCCTTGAGGTGGTTGGAAATGGCCCAGACCTTGAGGTTGTATTTGTCCAGGATGGCGAGTTTGGATTCGACGTAGCCGGGTTCGTCCCAGCGCCAGGCGTCCAGGTGGTCCCCGGACACGGCGATTTCCAGGCCGTCATAGCCCCAGCCGGAGGCGAGGCGGGCGACTTCCTCGAAGGGCAGGTCGGCCCACTGGCCGGTGAACAAGGTGTACGGGCGGGGCATTGGTTCTCCTTGGGAAAGATTGCGGGGGGAGGGGAAAACGGAAGGCCGGGGTGCTCAGTGGCCGGTTATGGTCGGTGGGCGGCGACCTGGATGATGGCGGACTTGGCGTCGGCGGATTCTTCGATGGCGGCCAGGACCTGCTGGACGGCGAGCCCGTCCTCGAAGGAGGGTGTGGGCGGGGTTCCGGTCGCCACAGCGGTCAGGAAGTCGCGGATTTCGTGGGTGAAGGTGTGCTCCCAGCCGATCACGTGGCCCTGGGGCCACCAGGCGTGCATGTAGGGGTGGTCGGGTTCGTTGACGAGGATTCGTCGGAAGCCCTGCTCCCTGACGGGCACCGTGGCGTCCATGAAACCCAGTTCGTTGATGGTTTCCAGGTCGAACAGGAGCGAGCCCTTGTCGCCGTAGATTTCCATCGTGAGCGAGTTCTTCTTGCCCGTGGCCATGCGGGAGACTTCCACCGAGGCGACCGCCCCGGAAGCAAGGGTCAGCGTGGCCCAGGCGGCGTCGTCGACCGTGACTTGTTCCGGACCGTCCGGCCCGGGACGGCTGTCCACGAAGGTGTGCAGCCGGCCGGAGACCTCGGTGACCGTGTCCCCGAGCAGGAAGAGGACCTGGTCGATCGCGTGCGAGGCGATGTCGCCCAGCGCACCGGATCCGGCGGTTTCCTTGTTCAGCCGCCAGGTCATGGGGGAGTCCGGGTCCACGAGCCAGTCCTGCAGGTAGGCGGCGCGGACGTGCCGGACCGTGCCCAGCCTGCCCTCGGCGATCAGCTCCTTCGCCAGGGCCAGGGCCGGCACCCGGCGGTAGTTGAAGCCGATCATGGACTGGACGCCGCGCGCCCGGGCGGCACGCGCGGCATCCGTCATGGTTTCGGCCTCGGCCAGGGTGTTCGCGAGGGGTTTCTCCACGAGCACGTGCTTGCCCGCCTCGAGCGCGGCGATGGCGATCTCGGCATGCATCCAGCCCGGGGCGCAGATATCCACGATATGGATGTCATCGCGCTCCAGGACCGAACGCCAGTCAGTGGCGGACTCGCTCCACCCGTACTTCGCCGCGGCCCGGGCAACCTGGTCCGTATCCCGGCCCACGAGCACTTTCTGCTCGAAGGCCGGAACGTCGAAGAAGCCGGCCACGTTCCGCCACGCGTTCGAATGGGCCTTGCCCATGAACGCGTAACCGATCGCGGCAACACCCAGGATTGTCTTACCCGCGCTGGGCCCCTCCGGGGAGGCGCCGTGGTGCGGGGTGGTGGGGGTGGGGGCGGAGCTGGTCATGAGTGATTCCTAGAGGGTGGCGGCCATCGGGTCCCAGTCCTCGGGGAGGGCCTGGGAGGTCACGGCGGAGCTGTCGACGCCTACAAAGGTGCCGGTTTCGGCGGACTCGGAAATGGAAACCAGGGTATCGACCACGTGGTAGGCGAGGGCTCCCTGGGCGCGGTGCGGGACACCGGCGCGCAGGGACCGGGCCATGTCCAGCACCCCCATGCCACGGCCGTTGGCCGGTCCCGTGGCGGGAATGATTTCCGCTTCTTCGGCTCCCGCGCGCCAGAGCTTGAGGTCGCCGTCGAAGTAGTTCGGATCAGGCAACTCCAGGGTGCCCTCGGTGCCGGTGATCTCCACGAAGCCCATCCGCAGGCGGGGGGATTCAAAGCTGAAGACGCTGTGCGAAGAGGCGCCGCCCTCGAACTGGAGCATCGCACTGACATGGGTGGGGACCTCGACGGGGAATTCCTCCCCGGCCTTGGGCCCGGAACCGACCACGCGGACGTCCTTGGCTTTGGAGCCGACGGCGGCGACCCTGCGGACCGAGCCGAAGGCCTGCACGAGCGCGGTGATGTAGTAAGGGCCCATGTCGAAGAGCGGACCCGCGCCGTGGGCGAAGAGGAACGCCGGGTTCGGGTGCCAGGACTCCGGGCCGGGGGTCTGGAACATGGTCAGGGCGGTCAGCGGGGTGCCGATGTCACCGCGTTCGATGATCCGGCGGGCAGTCTGCAGCCCCGCGCCCAGGAAGGTGTCAGGTGCGCAGCCCAGCCGGATGCCCGCGGCGTCGGCCGTCTTGAGCAGGGCCAGCCCGGATTCGCGGTCCAGGGAGAACGGCTTCTCGGTCCAGACGTGCTTGCCGGCGTTCACGGCGGCCGTGGCCACCTCGACGTGCGCTGCCGGGATGGTCAGGTTCACGATGATCTCGACGTCGGGATGGTTCAGCGCCGCGTCCACCCCGCCCCACCCGGGGACGCCGTATTCCTTGGCCCGCGCTTCCGCGGCGTCCTCGAACAGGTCGGCGATGACGTGGACCTTCAGGTCCGGGAAAACCGTCAGGTTGTCCAGGTAGGCCTTGCTGATGTTGCCCGCGCCGATCACCGCGACGCCCACGGGTCCCCGTCGGGTGGAAGGGGTGGTCTGGTGTGTTGCGGCGCTCATGCGTTCACTTCCTGTGCTGCGTTGAGGAAGGCGAGGCTTTCGGCGATGCCTTCGAAGATGTCGCCGGCGTAGTCGTCGAACTCAACGACGCCGACTTCGAGGGACTTTGCGGCAGCAACGACGTCGAGCACCGGAATGGTGCCCTGGCCCGCCGGAAGCTGGGCCTTGGTGTCCGTGGTGCCGGGGCCGTCCTTGATGTGGATGAACTTCACCCGGTCACCGAGGCGGGCGAGCAGTTCCACCGGGTTCTGGCCACCGACCGAGGCCCAGTAGGTGTCGACTTCCAGGACGAGTTCCGGGTCAAGGAGGCCTTCGAAGTACTCCAGGCCTGTCTGGCCCTCGATGGTGGACTCGAGTTCCCAGGCGTGGTTGTGGTAGCCGACGCGGATGCCGTATTCGGCGCCCTTCTTCGCGGCGGCGTTGAGCTTTTCCGCCGTGGCCTGGATGTCCTCGGCTGCCTGCCAGTGCTCGGCAGGCAGGTAGGGATCGATCACGGTCGCAATGCCCAGTTCCTTGGCGGCTGCGAAGATCTCATCCTGGTCCTGGCTCAGCAGCGGCGCGTGCCCGGACGGGGCGCTGAGCCCGTTCTCCTTCAATGCAGCGCCGAGCTCCTTCGCCGTGGCGACGAAGTTGTAGGGTTCAACTTGCGTGTAGCCGATCTCGGCAACCTTCTTGATGGTGCCCGGCAGGTCTTCCTGCATGGCATTGCGCAGGGTGTACAGCTGGATGGAGTAAGACATGGTTTTCCTTTGCGTTGTCAGTTGCGTGCGATGCGAGGCATATAGCGGCCGTTAGCGGCCGGCGAGGGATCCGCCGATGCCGCCGACGCTGAAGTATTTGTTCAGGGTGGCGAAGACGATGATCGGCGGGAGCATCATGATGACCGCGAGGGCCATGACGCCGGACCAGTCGGTCTGGTTTTGCTGGAAGAACGACTGGACGCCCATGGGGAGGGTGAAGATTTCGTTGGAGCGCAGGAACACGATGGCGACAAGGTAGTCGTTCCAGGCCAGGAGGAAGGCGAAGATGGCCGTGGACAGGATGCCGGGAAGGGAATTGCGCAGCACTACCTTCGTGAACGATCCGAACACTGAGCAGCCGTCGATCCACGAGGCCTCCTCGAGGCTGACCGGGATGGAATCGAAGTATGCCGCCATCATCCACGTGGCCACGGTCATTGTCGAGCCGACGTAGATGATGATCAGTCCCATGAGGTTGTCCACGAGTCCCAGGCCTGCGAACAGGATGAACAGCGGCACCACGGAGGTGATGATCGGCAGGGACTGCATGACGAACAGCAGCAGGGAGTAGCCGGAGACGGCCCTGGATCGGCCGCGGGAGAGGACATAGCCGGCGGGTGCGGCCACGGCGACGGCGACGATCACGGTGCTGACGGTGGTGATGAGACTGTTCTTGAGCCAGGTGGCGGCCAGGGTCTCGGAGAAGACGTTGCTGAGGTTCTCCAGGGTGAGGCCGGTCGCGGTGCTGTTGGGGCCCGGGGTGAGGGCCAGGACCACGGTGACCATGATGGGGACCAGGACGATGGCGGTGATGGCCAGGATCAGGACGAACCGCCACCAGCGTCCGCGCATGCCTGCTTCGGAGAGGACGCGGCGGGATTTTTCGGGTCCCGCGACACCGAGCGCGGGTCCGGATTCGGGGTGGGCGTGGAGTACTGCGCTCATTATTCGACGCTCGACTTTCGGATCTGGCGGTACAGGAAGACCGACACGACGACGAGGGTGAGGGTCATGAGGAAGGCGATGGCAACGCCGGGACCGGTCTGGAAGTCCTGGAAGACCGTGCGGTAGGCCAGGACGACGAGGGAGGTAGTGGCGTCAACGGGGCCGCCGCCGGTGAGGAGGTAGATGGTGGGGAAGTCGTTGACGCAGAAGATCGTCATCAGGATCCAGCTGATGTAGGTGGAGCGGGCGATCAGCGGGAGGGTGATCTGGGTGAACTGCTGCCATTTGCTGGCACCGTCCATGCTGGCGGCTTCATAGACGGTGGTGTCTACCGAGGCCAGTGCTGCCGAAATCATCATCATCATGAAGGGGAAGCTGACCCAGACCTTGAACACCATGACCATGACCGCGGCCAGATGGGGGTCCGCCAGGAACAGGGGCGTGCCCAGTCCGAGGTTCCGGAAGATGGAGGGGATGAGGCTGTCCGGGGTGGCGACGAGCCAGTTCCAGGCGGTCGAGGAGACCACGATCGGAACCACCCAGGGCAGGAGGAGGAGGACCTTGAAGGTCCCGCCCGCCGGGATTTTGGTGCGCAGCAGCAGGGCCAGGCCCAGGCCAACCAGCCAGGAGCCGAAGACGCCGACGATGGTGAACCACAGGGTGAACTGGGCGGCCTTCCAGAAAGCCGGGGATGTCAGGACATGGCCGAAGTTGTCGACTCCGACGAAGTTGCCCGTGTCGATCAGGGAGCCGTCGTGGGTGGCCTGGACGCCGGCGTAGACCAGCGGGTAGCCGTGGATCAGGACGAGCAGGATGACCGAGGGCAGCAGGAGCCAGAAGAACGTCCGCTTGGTCTGCCCCGAAAGTTTGCTCTTGCGGTTCAGGGACCCGCCGCCGGACCCGCCGGGAGCAAGCCCCCGACGGGCCCGGGCGAGGCCGGACTGTGTTGTGGTGGATGTCATGGCGACGGCTTTACTTCTTGATGACGGATTCGAGGCCGGTCTTGAAGGCCGTGAGTGCCGTCTTGGCGTCGGTCTTGCCGGTCAGGATGGTCTGGGTGAACTGGTTGAGTGCCTGACCGCCGTCGAGGACAGCGAGGTTGGCGTTGAGCGAGGTTCCCTGCGCGGCGAAGGTCTTCGCGATGGGCTGCCATTCCTTGACGATCTTGACGTTGTTGGCGTCGCTCGTGAATTCGGGCATCTCCGTGATGGATTTGAATACCGGCAGGGCGTTCATGAGCTTCTGGCGCCACAGCTCCTTGAGCTGTCCCATGTAGTAGGCCAGGAAGGCCTCGGAGGATTCCTGGGACGGGGTGTTCTTGTACATCATGATGTTGTTCGGGAACACCAATCCGTGCTTGTCGCCATGCGGGCCTGCAATCGGACTGGCCACCATGATGTCGCCGGAGGTGTCGCCGACGCGAGCCGGCACGCCCAGCACGTACGGGCCGAAGGCGGCTTTCTTGTCCTTCCACTGCGCGTTGAGGTTGTCCGTGGTGTAGCTGACTGCTGCGGGGTCGATGATGCCGTTGGAGACCAGTTCCAGGAGGTACTCCGTGGCTTCGACGTTCCGGTCGTTCATGACGTCCAACTGGCCGTCCTTGGTGAAGACGCCACCGCCGTTGTTGACCATCATCATGATCATCGAGTGGTTGCCGATGTTGTTGCCGGCGCCGGACCCGGTGGCGAAGCCGAAGGCGCCGATCTTCTTCAGCGCCTTGCCTGCGTCAAGCAGCGAGGCCCAGTCGGTGGGCAGTGCGACGCCGGCCTGGTCGAAGAGGGACTTGCGGTACCAGAAGACGCGCATGTCCAGCTGCCACGGAACGGCGACGTAGCCCTTGTCCGACTTGAACGGGTCCAGTACGCCGGGCAGGAAGTCGTCGAACTGGCCGTTCTTCTTCAGCGAGTCGATGACCTTGTCCGCGTAGGCGATCTGGCCCTGCTGGTCGAACTGGAACGCCTGGAAACCGCCACCAGTGGACACCGCAGGACCGGTCTTGGACGCAATGGCCGAGGAGAAGGTCTGGTAAAAGTTGTTCCACTGAATGATCTGGTAACCGGCCTTGCCGTTGCTGCCAGTCGGGGCGTAGGACTCGGTGATCTTCTTCGCGGCATCGTTATAGGCCGGGGTGGCCCACGGCATGTCCCAGAACTTGATGGCGCCGCCGGCGGAGCTCGAGCTGGAGCCGCCTCCGCAAGCCGCAACCAGAGGGACAGCCGCTGCTGCCGCCGTGAGGCCGAGGAAACCCCTGCGGGAGAAATTGCGGCTGGCTTCGGACTGAACATTCATGATGATTCCTTTCGGGACCGCTGCGTGGTCTGCGCTTTTGGTGCGGTCCGGCTCGTCGTCGAGAAGGCTAATGATTGCTTGGTGCTCTGTTTTGCTCGATGGTGCTGGTTGCGTAGTTGAGGAGCTCGGGTTCATGTCAGGTGCGCGATGGATTCCGTCAGCCGCGCAAAGCCGGCGAGGTCGGAGGGGAGAGTGCCGGCGTCGAGGTGTTCCTTGAGCCGGCGCCAGGTGGTGCGGTGCGCGGATTCGTAAAGCGTGGGCAGGAGGATTTCTCCTTGGGGTCCGGTGGCCCGGACCTCCGCCGGCCAGGCGGCAAGCGGTTCCGGGACCGCAATGCTGACACCGCCGTCGTCGGTGTAGAGGCGGAAGTCGACGCCGGCGGGCCGGGAGTTGCTCAGCACGCCTTGTAGTGAAACCGGAGCGCCGTTGGCGAGCCGCCCGGAAGCCGTGTAGCCGTGCGTGCCTCGGCGCAGGAGGCGAAGCGCGTCCAGTTGTCCGGTGACGCGCACGACGGCGGCGAGATGCTCGGTGAGCAGCCGTTCCGGATCCGTGCCTGCCGCGGCCGTCGCAACGGTGTCCAGCATGGCGGCACGTCCGGCTACCGAGCGGACAGCGTCTTCGGCTCCGGCGAGACCGGGGTTCGACGCCCAGCGCTGGTCCAGGACCACCGCGACGCCGGAGGCTGAAGCGGCGTTGAGCAGGGCGGCGGTGTTTTCCGGAACAGGATTGACGACGACGATGCCCGACGCTCCGCCGTCGATCGCTTTGATTGCCTCGGTGGTCCAGCCCGGGGCGCCGTCGAGGGCGGAAATCCGTGCGGCGTCTGCCGGCGTCTCGTCATTTCCGGGGCCGAAGCTCGCCGGAAGCGAAGCGACCGCGAGTGCCACGGCGCCGCTCTCTTCGGCCTGCGGGGTGGCGGTGACCGTGTACTGGGGGCTCATGAGCGGGCTCCTGCATGGCTGTTTGCGTGCTGGGTATGCTCGGCTGCCGCCTCATCGACTGTGGCGTCGGCAATGGCTATCGCGAACGTGAGGTCATTGATGAGGCTTTCGGCGGACGGCGGTTGCTTGGCTCCGAGGGCCAGTTGGGCGAGTTCGCGCCATTCGCCTTCATAGCCGTTGTGCTCGAACGGTCCGTACGTTGTGCTCGTGGTGCCGCGGGTGATGGTTGCGACGGCGGAACCCGCCTGCACGTAGGAAGGGGTGAAGTCCACGCGAAGGGCCGCGTCGTCAGAGATCGCTTCGAAGGCCCATTCGGGCTTCCACGTCTTGTTCATGGCTGCCCTGAGCTCGATAATCCGGTCACCTGCACCCTGTTTTCCGGAACGAAGGGAAATCACGTAACCGAAGGGGCGCACGTGGCGTGCCTGCAGCACTTCCAGGTCTTCGAAATCCGGGGTAAAGCGGCGCACGAGCGGAAGGTCGTGGATGGCGAGTCCCATGATTCCGCCGCGGAGGGCGTTCTTGATGACCTCGACGTCGCTGTAGTCAGTGGTGCCGCCTGCGGGCCGGGTGATGATTTCGGTGGCGAAGTCTTCGAAGCGGGCATTGGGCGGAAGGACGATGGAAGAGCGGATGGTGTGGACGTTCTCGGGGAGATCGCCCCAGTTGGCTTCGGCTGCGAGCCAGCCGGGATCGAACGTGTGCATGGCGCCTACGATGATCGGCACGCCGGTTTCCTCGCTGACCGCGGAAATCCGGGCCGCTTCCTCGCCGCTCATGGCGAAGGGCTTTTCGCAGAGGACGGCTTTCTTTCCTGCACGGCATGCGGCGATGACCTGGTCCGCGTGGAATTGGTGGGGGCTGCAGATGGCCACAATGTCGACGTCGGGATCGCCCAGGAGCGCGTCCATGCTGGTGCTGTAGTTGGCGCCAACGCGGGCTGCGACCGATTCGGCAACCGCTGCGTCGACGTCCATGATGTGGCGGACTTCCAGGATGTTCCGGAGCCGGGCGAGGGAAGGAAGGTGGATTGCTTGGGTGACCGGGCCGGCGCCAAGGATGCCGACGCCGAGGGGCTGTGGTGATCCTAAAGGTGCTGCCTGTGACTGGCTGGACAAGATCAGTTACCTCTTCGTAAACGGAGTCTCTGAGTGTCAGCGTGGCTTTGCGGGCTACGTGACCCTTCTCACAAACAACCTACGACGACTTTTGACGATGAGCAAGCAAAAGTTGAAAATCAGTCGACAATCTTTTGCTGCGTGACACGCATAAGCAATCGTGCTATCACTGATGCATGACCTCAGCACCCGGAAAAGAGCCCGGCAAGGACGGCTCCGTACAGGACGCCGGAAGCCTTTCGCGTGCGGGAGATCTGTTTCAGCTTCTTCGCGACGGCCAGGCACGAACCCGGGCCGAACTCGCCCTCACCACCGGGCTGGCCCGCTCCACGGTCGCCTCGCGCATCGACGCCCTCATGAACTCCGGACTCGTGGGCCCTGCCGGTGAGGCGAGCTCCAGTGGCGGCAGGCCGCCGTCGCGCTTTGCCTTCAACCCTGCGGCCCGCGTTGTCTTGGCGGTCGACGTCGGAGCGACGCACGTGATCGTCGCGGTCACCGATCTCGGTGGAACAGTCCTGGCCGAGCGCCGCCTCGCGCAGGAAGTCGCTGACGGTCCCGATGTGGTGCTCGGCAGGGTGGTGGCGGCAGGGCGGGAGCTTCTCGCCGAAGCCGGCCGCAACCTTGAGGACCTTGCCGGGATCGGCATCGGACTGCCCGGCCCCGTGGAACACGACACCGGCAGGCCCGTCAAACCGCCGATCATGCCCGGCTGGGACGGATTCGACGTGGTCCGTTACATGCAGCGCTCGCTGCCGGTCCCGGTCCTGGTGGACAACGACGTCAACATCATGGCCCTGGGCGAACGCACGGCGTATTGGCCGGACCACGACAATCTGCTCTTCATCAAAATCGCCACGGGCATCGGCGCCGGCATCATCAGCAGCGGTGAGCTGCAGCGCGGCGCCAACGGCACGGCCGGGGACCTCGGCCATGTCCGGGTTCCCCGCGGCGACGACGTCCTGTGCCGTTGCGGGAACTATGGCTGCCTTGAAGCACTCGCCTCCGGACCCGCCATCGCGCGCCAGCTGCAAGCCCAAGGCCTGGCGGCTACCAACGGCGGCGACGTGCTGCGACTCGTAGCCCAGGGAAACCTCCAGGCTATCCAGGCGCTTAGGCAGGCCGGACGCGACGTCGGCGACGTCCTGGCAACGGTAGTGAATCTGCTTAACCCTTCGATAATCGTCATCGGCGGCAGCGTGGGGGAGGCCGGCGAGCACCTCGTGGCCGGAATCCGCGAAGTTGTCTACCGGCGCTCCCTTCCCTTGGCCACCTCGCACCTGCGCATCGGCATCTCGATGGCTGGCGACCAGGCCGCGATCCTCGGTGCGAGCCAGATGGTCACCCAGCACGTTTTGTCTCCGGCCGTGATTGAAGCCACGCTCCAAGCCACGGGCTGACGGGGGACTTTTGGCGTTCCGGCGCGGCATGCCGTGATAGCAATGAAGGTGATGCCTACTTTCCCCGCCCTTCAGTGCGCCACATGACCGGCCAATTCCTCGCCAAGGTCCCACGCGGCTGGCTGATCCTCGCGTGCATCGGCCTCATCGCCCTCAACATGCGGGGACCCTTCGTCGCGGTGGCGCCAGTGGTGGATTCCCTGAAACGGGATCTTGGATTCTCGCCCGTGGAACTCGGGCTGCTGACGGGCATTCCCGTGCTCTGCTTCTCCCTCGCCGCGCCGCTGGCCTCAATGGCCGGACGCAGGTTCGGCGCCGAATTCGCGGTGATGCTCACGCTTGTGGGTGTGCTGGCCGGCGTCGTGATCCGCTCCAGCGGCGGCGGTGTTCCGGTCATGGTGGGCACCGTCCTCATCGGCCTCGCCATCACTATCGGCAACATCGCAGTGCCGCTCATCATCCGCCGGGACTTCGCGCCGCGACGCCAGGCAACCGCGATGGGTGTGTACACGGCGGCACTGAATATCGGGTCCTTCCTGACTTCGGTGGCCACTGCCCCGCTCGCCGAACTCGTGGGCTGGCGGCTTGCCCTCGCGGCAAGTGCCCTCCTGGCCCTGGCGGCCATCCTGTTCTGGATTCCCACCGTCGGCGCCCGCAGCGCGTTCGTTCCGGCTGCGGTGCCGGCCGTCGAGGGGTCGCGGGGCGGCAAGGCTTCCGGTGTTGGCTGGCTGACCGTTGGCCTGACGCTCGGCTTCGCCGGTCAGGCGTTTTCGTACTACGGCGTGACCGCGTGGCTCCCGAGCTTCCTGGCCGACGAGCTGGGCATGGGCACCGCACAAGCCGGCGCGGGATCGTCGCTCTTCCAGATTTTCGCGATTGTGGGTGGCCTCGGGGTGCCGCTTCTCGCCCGTTTCGCCAGTACGACGGCGGTGGCGGCCACCTTGGGTGCCTTGTGGCTCACTGTGCCCCTGGGTTTGTTGCTGGCCCCGGGCTGGTGGTGGCTCTGGTCGTCCCTGGGCGGAGTCGCACAGGGTGGTGGCATCACGGTCATCTTCATCGCCATCATCAAGTTCGCCCGCGACCAAGCTTCGGCAGGCAAGATGTCCGCCGTCGTGCAAGGGGTGGGTTACTGCTTCGCGGCCTTGGCTCCCACCATCATCGGCTACGTGCACAGCATCTCCGGCAGTTGGACCGTGCCGCTCCTGGTGATCCTCGGCTCAGTCGCCGCGTTCTGCGTCTGCACCACCCTCTCGGTGCGCTGGGTGGCCCGGCAACGCTAGGTGCGCGCCGCCGTCGTCGCACACCCAACTGACTCGCAGTTGTTGTCGTTACGAGGCTTCAAAACGACAACAACTGCGAGTCAGTTGGGTGGGGAGGGGATCCGTCGCTGGGCTGCCTCCCCGGCCATCGGGGTCACTTGTTGCGAAGAGTGCAGACAGCCCAGCGACGAGCCGGTGGGTGGGCCCACGCCGGCGAGGGACCCGAGCCGAGCGGAGCGAGGTTCGGGAGCCGGTGGGGACTAAGCGGCTACGAGTTCTTCCTTGGTCGCTTCTTCGCGGGCTTCGGTGAGGTAGCGGGCGTAGGCCGGGATGGTCAGGAAGGTGGGGAACTCCTCGGCGAGGGTGACTTCCTCGAAGATGCTGCGGGCATCGTTGAAGCGGTCGTCGTCGAACCGTTCCAGGCGTGCGAACTCTTCGTCCAGCAACTCGGTGACCCATTCGCGGCTGATGAGCTCGCCGGTGTCGGTGATGGCGTGGGAGTAGATCCATTGCCACAGCTGTGAACGGGAGATCTCCGCCGTTGCCGCGTCTTCCATCAGGTTGTGGATGGCCACAGCGCCGTTGCCGCGCAGCCAGGACTCGATGTAGCGGATGCCCACCTCGATGTTGTTTCGGATGCCGGTCTCGGTGATGGTGCCCTCGGTGGAGGCGATGTCGATCAGGGCACGGTCGTCCGGGGTGACATCCTCGCGCGAGCGGTCCAGTTGGTTCGGACGGTCGCCGAGTACGCCGTCGAACACTTCACGGCACACCGGAACCAGGTCCGGGTGCGCGACCCAGGAACCGTCGAAGCCGTCGCCGGCCTCGCGGGTCTTGTCGGCGCGGACCTTCTCGAACGCTGCCGTGTTGGCGGCCTCGTCCTTGCGGTTGGGAACGGCAGCGGCCATGCCGCCGATCGCCATGGCGCCGCGGCGGTGGCAGGCCCGGACCAGCTGCTCGGTGTAGGAGCGCATGAACGGCTGGGTCATGGAGACCTGGGCGCGGTCCGGCAACACGAAGCGGGGGCCGCGGGTGCGGAAGTTCTTGATCACGGAGAAGATGTAGTCCCAGCGGCCGGCGTTCAGGCCCGAGGCGTGATCGCGCAGCTCGTACAGGATCTCCTCCATCTCGAACGCCGCGGTGATGGTCTCGATCAGCACCGTGGCGCGGATGGTGCCCTGCGGGATGCCGAGCAGGTCCTGGGCGAGGATGAAGATGTCGTTCCAGAGCCGGGCCTCGAGGCGGTTCTCGATCTTGGGCAGGTAGAAGTACGGGCCCTTGCCCTGGGCGAGCAGGCGGCGTGCGTTGTGGAAGAAGAACAAGCCGAAGTCAACCACGCCGCCGGCAACGGGCTTCCCGTCGATGAGCATGTGCTTCTCCGGAAGGTGCCAGCCGCGGGGCCGGACCACGATGGTCGGCAGATCCTCGGCGGCACGGAGCTTGTACTCTTTGCCCTCCG
The DNA here is from genome assembly GCF_044908325.1 of Arthrobacter sp. GAS37. Classification (NCBI taxonomy): domain Bacteria; kingdom Bacillati; phylum Actinomycetota; class Actinomycetes; order Micrococcales; family Micrococcaceae; genus Arthrobacter; species Arthrobacter sp. GAS37. Next base: position 37,222 of record NZ_JBIYDB010000006.1, on the reverse strand, counting down.
GGGAGGTGAAGTCGATCCGGCGTTCCAGGGCATCGGTGAGGTTCAACTGGCCTTGGATGACGTTGCGCCAGGTGGGGGTGGAGGAGTCTTCCATGTCGGCCAGCCACACCTTGGCGCCGGAGTTCAGCGCATTGATGGTCATCTTCCGGTCAACCGGTCCGGTGATTTCCACGCGGCGGTCTTCCAGGCCGGGTGCCGGGGGAGCGACGCGCCAGTTCGGATCGTTGCGGATTTCTGCTGTCTCCGGAAGGAACCGCGGATCCTGTCCGCTGGCGATCTGGCCGCGGCGGGTGTGCCGCGCCTGCATCAGCTCCTGGCGGCGCTCCGCCGTCGCGCGGTGCAGGGTTGCCACGAACTCGAGGGCATCCGGGGTAAGAACCTCGTTCTGCCGGTGGATGGGCTGGGCGGTCAGCGTGATGCCGTTGATCGTGTAATTGTCAGTGAAGCTGTTCATTTCAATCTCTCCTCAGAGAAGCAAATGTTCGACGGCGGGTGCTGGGTTCGGTGCGTGGCTTTGGCTGGGTTCGGTGCGTGGCTTTGGCTGGGTGCTTGCGGTGGTTGCGTCCGGCCCTTCGGACCGGCACCGCTCTGCCTGCTATTCCCCACGTCCCCGTTTCGACCTCGCTGAGCGAGGACGGACCGGGACGCAGGGCCCCTTTTACGCAGGCTGCCGCGATACCGGCTCCTCCGGCCTGGTACGCCAGTCGCCGAGCGCAGAACGGCCGGGAAAGGTGATCCGGAAGCGTGCGTAAAAGGGGCCCTGTCTCCGTCCTCGGCCGAGCTTTGCGAGGCCATAGGACGGGGACGGGGAATAGCACGCGGAGGATTGCCTTTTTCGGCCCCCAACCGCTGGCTGCGCGGGTGCCGGTCCGTGAGCCGGACGGTTCGTAACGAATGCCCGCCCGCCGTCGGAATGGGCTAGTGGAACTGGCCTTCTTCGGTGGATCCCACCAGGGCCAGGGTGGATGCGTTCGGGTTGAGCGCGGTTGCAATGTCGTCGAAGTAGCCGGTGCCGACTTCGCGCTGGTGCTTGGTTGCGGTGTAGCCGCGGGACTCGGAGGCGAATTCCTTTTCCTGGAGTTCGACGTAGGCGCTCATGCCTTCACGGGCGTAGCCGTGGGCGAGGTCGAACATCGAGTAGTTCAGGGCGTGGAAGCCGGCCAGGGTGATGAACTGGAACGTGAAGCCCATGGCACCGAGTTCACGCTGGAACTTGGCGATCGTGGCGTCGTCCAGGTGCTTGCGCCAGTTGAACGACGGCGAGCAGTTGTAGGAGAGCATCTGGTCCGGGAACTCGGCCTTGACGGACTCGGCGAACTTGCGGGCCAGCTCGAGGTCCGGGGTGCCCGTTTCCATCCAGATGAGGTCCGAATACGGGGCGTAGGCCTTGGCGCGGGCGATGCAGGGTTCGATGCCGTTGCGGACCTTGTAGAAGCCCTCCGGGGTACGTTCGCCTGTGACGAATTCCTGGTCGCGCTCGTCGACGTCGGAGGTGATCAGGGTGGCTGCCTCGGCGTCGGTGCGGGCGATGATCACCGAAGGGGTGCCCGCGACGTCGGCCGCGAGACGGGCGGCGTTCAGGGTCCGGACGTGCTGCTGGGTGGGGATGAGCACCTTTCCGCCGAGGTGACCGCATTTCTTTTCGGAGGCGAGCTGGTCCTCCCAGTGCACGCCCGAGGCGCCGGCCTGGATCATGGATTTCATGAGTTCGTAGGCGTTCAGCGGGCCGCCGAAACCGGCTTCGGCGTCGGCGACGATCGGGACGAGCCAGTCCTCGACGGTCTGGATGCCTTCGGAGAATTCGATCTGGTCGGCGCGGAGCAGGGCGTTGTTGATGCGGCGGACCACGGTGGGGACCGAGTTGGCCGGGTAGAGCGACTGGTCCGGGTAGGTGTGGCCCGAGTTGTTGGCATCGGCGGCGACCTGCCAGCCGGACAGGTAGATGGCCCGCAGGCCGGCCTTGACCTGCTGCACGGCCTGGTTGCCGGTCAGCGCACCGAGGGCGTTGGTGTACTTGCCTTCCTTGTGCTCCTCGCTGAGCTGCTTCCACAGCTTCTCGGAGCCGCGCCTGGCCAGGGTGTGTTCTTCGGAGACGCGGCCACGGAGGCGGACGACGTCGGTGGCCGAGTAATCGCGGGTGACGCCTTCCCAACGCGGGTTGGCAGCCCATTCGAGCTCCAGTGCGGCGGCCTGCTGAGCGGAGGTGGGCTGCTCTGGTTCAAATGCTGCGGTCATTGTCTGTCTCCTTTGACGCTACTTTGGCGTGTTGCTGTGTATGTAGCCCCGGCCGATCTTCGCTGCGCCTTTGCAGTTCCGGTCGGCCGGGGTTTCCGTAGTTCTTACTTTTCAGTACTTCCAAGGGACTTGCTAGATAAAAAGCATGGAAAGAAATGCACTTCTTCGCGTATGCTCAAGAAATGTCACCTGTGAGCTGGAACCGCGAAGTACCGCCGTCGTCGTCGCCCGCCCCTGACGCCGAACTGGACGTCATCAGCCTCGGCCGCCGCGTGCGGTATCTGCGCAAGCAGGCCGGGCTGACCCTCGACGACGTGAGCGCCGCCGTCGGGACCGCCCCCAGCCAGCTGAGCCTCATTGAGAACGGCAAGCGGGAACCCAAACTGGGCTTGCTGAAGCAGCTCGCTGCGGCCCTGAATGTCGGCATCGACCAGTTGCTCGGAGCGGAACCGCCCAGCCGACGGGCCGCCCTGGAAATCGAGCTGGAACGGTACCAGCGAGGGCCCCTCTACGAGTCGCTGAACTTGCCGAAAATCCGCGTCAGCGCGCGGCTTCCGCTCGATGTTCTGGAGTCGCAGATAGGTCTCCTGCAGGAGCTTGAGCGCAGGCTCAATGAGCAAATCGCGACGCCGGAAGAGGCCCGCCGCGCGAACGGTGAACTACGTGCCATGATGCGCGAGCGCGGCAACTATTTTCCGGAGTACGAGGCCGAGGCGCAGAAGGTGCTCAAAGGCGTCGGGTACACCTCCGGTCCCTTGAGCCAGCACGTCATTGCGGACATCGCGGACCACCTCGGTTTCACGCTTCACCACGTGGGCGACCTGCCCCATTCCACCCGTTCGGTGACCGATCTTAAGAATCACCGAATTTATCTCACGCAGAGCCAACGGCAGGACCACGATCCCCGCTCGGTCCTCCTGCAGGCCCTGGGCCACTACGTCCTGGGCCACGAGACTCCCAAGAACTACGGCGATTTCCTGGCGCAGCGCGTCGCCACCAACTACTTCGCCGCGGCGCTCCTCCTGCCCGAACACGCCACCCTGGAGTTCCTGCAGAAGGCGAAGGCCGCCAAGGAGATCGCGGTCGAGGATATCCGGGACGCCTTTGCCGTCTCTTACGAAACCGCGGCTCACCGCTTTACCAACCTGGCCACGAAGCACCTGGGCATCACCACCCACTTCCAGAAGACCCACCAGAGCGGCATCATCTACAAGGCTTACGAGAACGACGGCGTGGCCTTCCCTCAGGACCATACCGGCGCCATCGAGGGCCAACCGGCGTGCAAGGCGTGGACTTCGCGGGCCGTGTTCGATGTTCCGGACAAGTTCAGCGCCTACAGCCAATACACCGACACCGTCTCCGGTACCTATTGGTGCACGGCCCGAACCGAGCGCTCGGCGGCGGGGGAGTTTTCGCTGAGTATCGGCGTGCCGTACCAGCACGTGAAGTGGTTCCGCGGGAGGGAGACGACGGCGCGGGCTACTTCGACGTGTCCGGACCCGAACTGCTGCAAGCGGCCGCCGGCGTCGTTGGCTTCATCCTGGGCAGGCAACGCCTGGCCGTCCGCCCGCGCCCACTCGCACCTGCTGGCCGCCATGCCGCCAGGTGCCTTCCCCGGCGTCGACGAGACCGAGGTGTACGCGTTCCTGGAGGCGCACTCGGGGTAATTTTTGCGCGGGGGCTTGGTGGGCGCGCCACGCCACGCAACTTTTTGGATTCCCGGAGGGTGAACCACCCCGGAATTCCGCGGCTTGGCTAATGATGCGGACCCAAAAACCTGTCCAGCGTGACGCCGACATCGCCAGGTGGCTAAGAGTTGAGGACCGGATAGCTCAAGTGAGTGACGCCCACGCCCTCGACGACGGTCGGGTTGCCCAAAGTGACCGGCGCGTTCTCAACGCGATCGAACAGCCGGATACCGGATCCGAGCAGCAGCGGAACCAGGTCGACGCGGATCTCGTCGAGCAGGCCGGCGTCGAGGCACTGCCGAATGGTGTCCGGCCGGTGCATGCCGACGATCTTGTTGCCGGCCGCTGCCTTTGCCTGCGCCACAGCGCTTTCCAGCCCGTCGGTGACGAAATGCACCGCGGAGTCGGAGCGGGGCCACCCCTCGGGCATCCGATGCGTCACGACGTACGCGGGCACGCCGAACGGGTGCTGGCCGCCCCAAGCGTCGGCGCGGTCTGAGGTCCGTCGCCCGGTGAGCATCGCACCTACCTCGCCCATCAAGGCACGTAGATGTTCGGCGCTGGCTTGGGAAACATGGAATGTGAAGCCCGGGTTGAAGGTCGGGACGTCGACGTCGCCCGCGAAGTACCAGTCGAAGACTTCGTCGACTCCGTCCGCGAAATCCGCCACGTATCCGTCCAGGGACATCGACATGAACGCCACTACCTTGGTCATTACCTTGCTCCTTCGCGTCAAACGGACATGGCCCAGGACAAAGCCGCATCCCGGCGAGGCTCGGATGGGTCGATCAGCCGGATTCTGTCCACGAGCCGGACGCGGTCGATGAGGGATGACTCGATGAGTGCCAGAACGAACGCATGGTCCTTGGGGCGTGCCGCAATGAGCTTCGCCGCGCAGAGATCGTAGGGATCCAGGCAAAGCCCGGTGCTGTTCCGGGTCCGCTCATTGCGCACACCGATAAGGCGGTACTCCCAGTCCTCCGGGAGCACCGCAGTCTCCCTTTCGGCCGCCTGGACAAAGAACCCGAACTCCTTGTGGAACGGCGACCACTCACCAAGCGCGGAATCGATGCTGTCCGCAAGCGTGCCGGCGTCGTCGTCGGAAAAAGGGGCTATGTCGACGGCATCCGACATGGTGATCGCCGCAGGTAGCTGGTCCTCCGTGAAGGATCCCAGAATTGACTGGCTGCCGATCACGATCACCCGGTCGCCGTGAATGATATCCGTAGCGGCCCGGATGGCGTGCTCAAGCTCATCGCGGCGCATGGCTGTACCGTACCCCCGAGCAGCCCGATTGTCAGTACCGGCCCCTTTCCCGCTCGCGTTCGGCCAGCAGCGTCGTCACTTTTTCGATGAGTTCGTAAGGCATCGGCTTCCCCAGAGGGAATTTCAACGTGCCCTTGGCCGCCCGGAAAGGAGCGATTTCCCGCTCGAAGTCCTCGTCGCCGTCGGGCACTGGGTAGACGGAAATATGGTGCTTCCAGGCCGCGAAGTACACCACGTAGTGGCCGTTGAGAGTGATCGTGGGGATGCCGTAACTGATCCGGTCCTCGGCTCCGGGCACCGCTGCCAGTGCCCGCCGTCGGATCTCCTGAAGAATGGGTTGCACCTCGTCTGGCTGCGACGCGATGTACTCGTCCACCGTGTCAAAGTGCCCCACCATGCGCTCTCCTCACTCCGTTCCGTGTCCCGCCGCGCAGCCGGTCCTGGACCAAGCTTGCCTTAGCCCGCGCCGCCTTGCCAGAGGGGGTCGAGCGGGTTCGGGGCGACTCCGACGCCCGCTCACTTATGTAGGGTTTTGGCGGGACGCCCGCTCACTTGACGTGATGGAGCGTTGTAGGCCGTGGCGAGTTTCCGGACAATTCTGGATTCCTCGATGCGAGAATGGGGGAGGCTCCGCGGTTTTGCAAGCGGGTCCACCACCAGTGCTAATACAGCGGGGCGCCGTGCTAACTCCGGCCGCCTGCGCGAACCACTACGAACGGACAAGCGATGACGTCAGCATCAGAATCCCAGACCCTGAGTAAACCCGCGCCGCGCTTCGCGTCAATAGGCTCCCCGTACTTTGGCATCATGCTGGCATGCATGGCTGTCGTGCTGATCCTGTCCAACATCGGCGCTGCCAAAGGGGTCGTCTTCGGTCCGATCATCACTGATGGCGGATTCTTCCTCTTCCCGCTTGCCTACATTCTTGGCGATGTGATGAGCGAGATCTATGGATTCAAGGTTGCCCGCAAAGCGATCATCACCTCGTTCGCATTGTCAGCATTCGCATCGCTCTGCTACTGGATCATCATCGCGCTTCCCGGCTTCAATGACGACTACGGTACTGCCAAGCAGGCAGCCATTGAGGGAGCGCTGGGGCCAGTTCCCCAAATCGTCCTTGCTTCACTCCTTGCTTTCCTGGCCGGCCAGACCATCAACTCCCTGATCCTGGTCAAGATGAAAGCCCGTTCGGGTGAGAGAACCCTCTGGGCTCGGCTCATGGGTTCATCCGGGGTGGGCGAATTCGTGGACACGCTCATCTTCTGCAGCATCGCGGCCTCGGTCATTGGCATCACGGACTTCGGCAGCTTCGTCAATTACGTGCTCGTTGGCTTTGTGTACAAGGTCGGTGTCCAATACATCCTCGTGCCCGTAACGTCCTTGGTCATTGGCTGGATCAAGAAGCGCGAGCCTAGCTACTGGGTGTGAGCGGGCGTCGGCCCGGGATGCCATATAAGTGAGCGGGCGTCGGCCCGGGATGCCATATATGTGAGCGGGCGTCGCGCCGAAACGCCATATAAGTGAGCGGGCGTCGGCCCGAGATGCCATATAAGTGAGCGCGCGTTGTCGGCTCAGGGGAACCGCCGGGAAGTCCGGTAGTTTCAGAGGATGAAGCTGGGAAATGCCGTGCTCACGGCCGAGAATCTTGTTGCAGGCTATGGCGACCATGCAGTGTGCGGGCCGCTCGACGTCGACGTTTTCTCCGGGCAGGTGCTCGGGATGGTGGGCGAAAACGGTGCCGGCAAATCCACTCTGCTGCGCACCATGATTGGCGCCCAGGCCGCCATTGAGGGGGATGCCCACGTTCTTGGCTTGATGCCGGACGACCGCTCGGCACTCTTTCGCAGCAAGGTTTCGGTGCTGCTGGATGAGGATGCCTACTTCGATTCACTCACGGTCCGCGAGCACCTTTCCTTGGTGGCCCGGGGGCATGGCCTCGCCAACCCCGAGGCTGCTGTGGAGGGAGAGATCGATTTCTTCGAACTCCAAACGGTGGCCGATGCCTTTCCCGATCAGCTTTCCTCGGGACAGCGCCGCAAGCTCCTCCTGGCCTCGGCGTTCATCCGACCCTTCGAATTGCTGGTCCTCGACGAACCCGAGCAGCGGCTCGATACCCGCATGCGCGGCCTGCTCGCGCAGCGGATCGCCCGGACTGCCAAGAAGAGTGCCGCCGTCGTCATGGTCACGCACGACGCGGACGTCGCCCAAGCAGCGTGTACGCGGGCGGTAATAGTCGACGACGGCGGTGCGCGCGTGGTTAGTACCGACGAGGCCGTGGCGAGGATTCGCCGGTGAGCATGTCCACTGCTGCCGTAGTGCATCCGGAGTTCGTGGACTTCGACCCCGAGCGTGCCACACGCAGGGTCATTCGCCCGCGCGGCCAGTCCTTGCTCTCCAGGCTCAACGAGCTGTACATCCAGTTCCTGACGTTCGGCGTCGGCCTGATCTACGCGACGGGCCTCCTCAACGGGCTCACAGCCGCAGCGGAGCATGGCTTCGGCGGCCACCTGATTTCGGCCGGCTACGGTGTCGTCCCGGTTGAATACGGTCTGGTGGCCGGGTTCGGGCTCCTGGGCCTCGCGGCCTATTGGGTGTCGGGCAGGCTCGGGCCACTGGCTATCACAGCGAATCAGCGGCACTGGTGGTACTCGCTTGCTATCGACCGCGAACCGCTCCTAGCCCGAGGCTTGCGGCGCGCAGTCTGGGCTGCCGCCGTCGTCGGGGCCCTCACCACCATTCCTGTGGCAGTCATCAGCGGCTCGAACGCGGTGGTGTTTGCGGGGCGGGTCCTGGCAGGGGCCTTGACCGGCGCGGCTATCCTCGTGCTGGCCGCGTTCGCCCAGACGCGCTTGGCAGCGCCGGGCCTGCCGCAGACGCCCGCCCGGCAGCAAGGCCGGGCAACCTCCTGGCTGTTGGCGACTGCATCGGCGGCACTCGGCGCGATGCTGTTCGGGACGCTGCAAGGCAACTGGATCTTCGCCGTCGCCCCTGCTTTCGCCGTGGTTGCCGCGGCGCTTGGCATGCGCAACAAGCTCTCCAGCGTCCGCACGACATCGCTGCTCAAGGCGGGGTCCGCGAGGGGACATGTCCAGGCTGCGCTGACGCTCATGGACACCGGGGAGCTCAGTGCCTCGCTTTCCAGCGGCGGCAAGCGGAGCCGGATCAAGCTCCCGGGCACGCCCCGCACCGCAGCGGGCGCGCTCTTCCACGCGGAAGCAACCGTGCTCGCCCGACAACCCGGCCGGCTGTGGCGCTGGGGGCTGGGTCTCGCCGTCGTCCCCTTGACCGGGCTGGTCCGGACGTTCGATTCACCGATCATCCTGCTTCCCGTCCTGCTGGCCGCCGCGATCTTCTCTTCCACAGCGGCTGCCGGGCCTCTTTGGCAATTACGCATGGCTCCCAGCCTCGACGCCCTCCTCCCGATTTCCAGGACGGCCTCGCGTTGGGTCCACGTCGCGCTGCCGGTCATGCTGATGGGGTTGTGGACGACGGCGGCTGCCGGATTCTTCGTGCTGGCGGGCGGTTTCCGGGTGGAGCTCCTCGTCCTGGGCGCGGCGGCGGGCGGCGGTTTGGGCGCGGGGATGCTGCGGCGAGCCTTCCGCCAGCAGGAAGACCTGACCAAATTGGTGTACCTGATGCAGCTTGGACGTAGCGGACCCGCCATGCTGGGAACCAGGATCCGGGGCTACGTACTGTGCCTCTTCGCCCTGGTGCCTTTGGCTTTGGGCATGCTGTTCAACGCCCCAGAAGTGCTGGTGGTGCCCGCCGTCGTGCTCAATGTGGTTCTCCTTGTGATCGGCGTGACGACGGCGGACCGCCCCTGAGGAGGCTCCGCGGCGTGAGCTCGCCGGAACGGTGCCGGCTCGCGGGAGAGTTCCGGCGACCTCGACGGCGGCGGGTTGGTTTGGCGGGGGCTAACGACGGAGGGCGCTCAGTATCCGGTTCTTGAATTCCTGCTCGCGAAACAGGTGCTTCCATTCCACGCGGACGAAACGCCAGCCGTCTTCGCTAAGGGCCTTCTCCCGGCGCCGCTCTTGGAAAATCACCTCGGCTGTTGGCTTGAAATCGAAGTACTTGACCTCGCCATCGAATTCCAATGCGACCTTGTCCTCCCGCCAGGCAAAGTCGAGCCGATGCCGCCCTGCCCGGCTCTGCACCTCAACCTGCGGTTCGGGCATCGGCAACTTCAGCCGCGAGATCAGTTCGCGGCACAACGTTTCGCCCGCCGACTCGGATCGTGGATCAGCGTTGAGCAGGGCCTTTCGAAGGTTCCTGACCCCGCGTCGGCCATCCAACGGATCGGCCATTGCCTGCAATTGGGCACGATCTGCGCCGAGCCTGAGTGCATGGTCCATGATCACCAGCGCCTGCTTGTAGCTAAGTAGCATGGCGCAATCCACCACTGTCCGCTCCAAAGACGTGACTCGCAAGTTCCCGATTGTCACAACGTCCGTCTCGTCGAAAGGCCGGGTGTGACCGCGGACGTCCTTGCCAAGGCGCTCGCTGGACGGCCGGACCCTCAGCAGGATGTGGATGAGGTCGTCGACATTCCAAAGGAAGAGGCGGTGCAGTCGCGCCGCCGAAGTGTGGCTATATACGAAGTCTCCCGCCGACGTCGTGAGCGTTCCATGCGCATGCGCGTAGATCAGTTGCGTGCTTCGGAGCCAAGCGGATTGCTTCTGCCAGAGCGCGGCCCGGATGTAGCATCCGTACCGTAGCCGGACAAGCTTGCCGTGACGCACCAGGACCTGGATTGCGCGGGAATTAAACCCATGTGCGTGGAGTTGATCGGTGCGCCAAAGGTTCCCCCTTTCCGGGAGCAAAGGCGGCTGAGAAGGCGTCATTGATCCAGCCTCGCTGGCCGTCTGGGCGCACGGAAGCCGCTTGGTCGGCTATGTGGAAAACGCCGGGTCGCCGGAACGGTGCCGGTTCGCCCGACCGCTCCGGCGACCCGGCACCGTTCCGGCGAGCCCGGCGATCTCGACGGGAGACGGCGGGAGACCTACGAGTAGTACCGGCCCAAGGTCTCGGCCTTGAACTCGAAGAAGTCCCCGGATTCGATGGCCAAGCGGGCGTCGTCCACCATCTTCACCACGAAGCGTTCGTTGTGGATGGAGATGAGCGTGGCCGAAACCATCTCGTGGGCCTTGTACAGGTGGTGGATGTACGCCCGCGAATAGTTGGCGCACGTGTAGCAATCGCAACCATCCTGCAGGGGTCCGAAATCCGATTTGTAGCGTGCCCCGGAGAGGTTGTACCGACCGGACGGAGTGTAAAAGGCCGAGTTGCGGGCCACTCGGGTGGGGGAGACGCAATCGAAGGTGTCGGCGCCGTTCTCGATGGCTGTGAAGATGTCGTCCGGCTCGGAGATGCCCAGGAGGTGGCGTGGCTTGTTCTCGGGAAGTTCCTCGTTGCACCAACGCACGATGGTGCCGAGGTTCTCCTTCTCCAAGGCGCCGCCGAGGCCGAAACCGTCAAACGGCATGCCGCCAAGGTCCCGGCAGGCCTTGCGGCGAAGGTCCTCGTACTGCGCCCCCTGGATGACGCCGAACAGGGCTTGGTAGGGTTTGCCCACCCGGGAAGCTGTCAACCGCTCATGCTCGACGACGCAGCGCTCGGCCCAGCGACGCGTGCGCTCCAAGGATTCCTCTTGGTAGCCACGGGAGTTCTGCAGGGTGGTCAGCTCGTCGAAGGCGAACATGATGTCGGCGCCGATCTGGTGCTGCACCCGCATGGAGATCTCCGGGGAGAAACGGTGCCGGTCCCCGTTCAGGTGCGACTTGAACCAGACGCCGTCCTCGTCAACATGGGCCAGCCGCTCCTTGCCCGGGGCCACGGCGTCGTCAGGCCCGGACGCATCCACGGAGGTCATGTCGATGACCTTCTTGAACCCCGAACCGAGGCTCATCACTTGGAATCCACCCGAGTCCGTGAACGTGGGCCCGTCCCAGTTCATGAACGCGCCGAGCCCTCCGGCCGCGTCCAGAATCTCCGGTCCCGGCTGCAGATAAAGGTGGTAGGCGTTGGCCAGCAAAGCCTGCGCGCCGAGCTCCTTCATGGATTCGGGCAGCACTGCTTTGACCGTGGCTTTGGTCCCGACGGCGATGAACGCGGGCGTCTGGATCTGGCCATGCGGTGTGGTGATGGTGCCGGTGCGGCCCAGGAACTCTCCGCGCTTGCCGCCGTCCCGGCGGCTGTCGCCGTCGGCGTTCAAAAGGCTCGACGACGGCGGGCGCGTTTCGCTGAGCCGCGCACCCACCTCGAAGGAAAACGCGGACTGCCGGGCAGCTGCGAGGACGGACGGATCGGACTCGGAGCTGGACCCGGAACGAGGTAGGGAAGAATCGGCTGGCACCGTTACAGTCTGCCAGCCCCGGAGCGTGAATCGTCAGTGCGAATGCACCTCTGTGGGGTAGTTCTCAGCCTTCCAGCCGTCCCAGTGGGAGCGGATCGAGTCCAGGCTGGCGGCACCCAGGTCGTAGGTCGCAGCGATCACGATAGTGCCGCCGTCGGGCCTTTTCTCCGGAATCACCGGCTGGTCAGCCACAATCAGGAGCCCGTCACCGTGTTCCGCATAACTGCGCACGGTGAGTCCCACCTGGTGGTTGCTCCGGAACCAGACCTTGCCGGAAATGGCCTCGCCTGTGGGAAGCGTGAGCGAGTACTCCTCCCCAGGAGCCGGGACGTCGGCCAGGCCGAGTTTCTGGATGCCGGAGCCGCTACCGCCTGGCAGGGAGACGAAATGCGTACGCCGGTGCCCGTGTGGATGGCGTTCCAGGGCGAATCGGAGCTGGTGCAGGAACGTCAGCCAGCCTTGGGTGATGTCCTCGTCCCACGCGGCCCATTCGGAATCGTGGTCCAATGCGGCCCGAGTTACGCGGACCTCGGTGCCTCCGCTGACGGGGGTGAGGTCGAAAACATCCCCGCCGTTCACGGTGAGGCTTGTGTGGTCGGGATTCTCGACCACGGCGGTGCTGAAGTAGATTTGGTTGATTTCGTCGCCAAGCTCATCGGCCTCCCAGCCGTGCCATTGAGCCACGAGCGACGGTTCGCGCAGCGAAGTCCAAACTTGCTGCGCGTCGGCATTAACAACAACGCTCAGATTGTTCGTCATGGCCCGAATCTACCGCCGTTGGAGCGAACGCGACAGGTCTTGCGAAATCCTCCGATAGCGCCTAAGCCCGCACGGCCTCGAGTTCGTTCGCGATCCGGTGATCGAGTTCACCTACGCCGAGGGTGTTCGAGCCGCCGTGCGAGCGCAGGAACAGCAGGGTTTCGAGCCGGAGCAGCCGCCATTCGCGCTCGGCATCGCGGTTGCCGTTGTCGATGGAACGGAAGATTTCCTTGTCGTACAGGTTCGGTTCGTTGAGCCCGCGCTGCCGGACTTTGGCGGCGATCCGGGCCTTGAATGGGTCTGTCTCGATGGTGTCCGGCGCTTGAAGGAGTTGATCGTAGACTTCCGCGCGTTCCGTTTGGCCGAGCTCGCGGCAAATGAAGCTGGAAAGTGCGAGGGAACGTTCAACGGACATCCACCGGTCGCGGTTTCCGTCGTAGGGGAGCACGTTGAGAATATCGGCCACCGCGAGGGCGTGGTCCGGATCCCGCAGTTCGATGAAAAGATCGTGGGCCAGGTCGCTCAGATCCCGCAGGCAGCTCCCCGACTTCGTATTGATGCCCTTCACGAGGCGTTCGCTCAGTACCGAGACGCCGTTCCTGCCGGGGTGCGCTTCGGCGGCGGCGGCCACGACGTCCTCGGGGGAGTCGGTCGGTTCAGGGATCAGGGCGAGCTGCGCGGGATCCGGCGCCGTCGAGGGCATAAGGGACCCGCTGACAGTCGGTTCCACCGCAGGCAAAGGAGGTACGACGACGGCGGGAACGGCTTCCGCGGGCGAGTCACCGGCGTCGGGCGTACCGCCGTCGGGCGCGTCGTCGGGTGTACCGCCTTCGGGCGCGTCGCCGGGCGTACCGCCGTCGGGCTCGGCGTCGGGCGTACCGCCTTCGGGCGCGTCGCCGGGAACCGGCTCCGCCGGCGAGGCCTGATCTTCCGTGGGCAGCGCGTCGTCGTCGGAAACGGCCGCTTCGCCTACCGGGACGCTGGACCCGATCGCGATCCGCACTTTCCCGCCGTCGAGCGTGGTCACCAGGATGAGCGCGGGCGCGCCAAAGTCGTCGTGTTCGAGCTCGATGTGCGTGATTTCCTCCGCGGGACCATCCCCAGGGAGGAACAAGTAGTCCCCGATTTGCAGGGCCCCAGCCTGCTTTTCACGGTACTGCTGGTCGGCCGGGCTGTGAGTCATCGGAAGTCCTTTGGTTCTCTTGGGGTCCGCCCAACAGTCTATAAAACGCACCCAGCAAATCGGGGAGGTGGCTACTACCCGCGCTGCCGCTACTGTCCGACGCCGGCGAAAGCCAAAGCCTGGCGGACCAGATTGCCTCGGCCGCCGCTGAATTCCTGCTGGACGTCGTCGCTGAGGATTTCCTGCGGAGTCATCCACGTCAGCTCAAGGGCGTCCTGGCGCGGTTCGCACTCGCCGGTCACGGGGATGACGTAGACGAGGGACACGGCGTGTTGGCGGTCGTCCGTGAAGCCGGTTTGCGACGGCGCAGGGAAGTACTCGGCCACCGTGAATGGCACGGGACTGACGGGCAACTGGGGGAAGGCCAGCGGCCCGAGGTCCTTTTCCATGTGCCGCAACAGCGCGGCCCGGATGGTTTCGCGGTATAGCACGCGGCCGGACACGAACGAACGGACCATGGCGCCGTCGGCGTCGCCCTGCAGCAGGGTACCTACCTCGTTGACGAATCCGAGTGGATCCAGACGCACGGGAACCGCCTCCACGTAAACCATGGGGAGGCGGCCGCGGGCTTCGAAGAGGTCTTCATCGGAAAGCCAGCCGGAGTACGGGTCAGGGGTACGAACACTCATGGTTAAGTTCTACCCCATCCCATGCCGTTCCATGCCGCACGAATCAGAGAGCAAGGATTGCGTCGAGCCCAAACCGGGAACGCTCGCTCACTTATGTGGCCAAAATCGGTGTCCCTTCTGCAGATGATCTGAGCGAGCGTTGGGGGAAATACCGGTATAGGTGAGCGAGCGTCGGGGAAAAGACCGATATTGGTGAGCGAGCGTCGGGTTAGAGGGACCCGGCCACGCTGATCGTTCCGCCGCGCGGGGCCTGGATCGTGAGAAGCGAGCCGGCCAGGGCGAAGGCTGCCCTGAGTCCGGCGGCGGTGAGCCGGGCTTCCAGAGCTGCGAGGTCGCCGTCGTACTCGAAAGCCAGGCTTCCCGCAGCCGTCGCCGAAGACTCCCGGACCAAAAGGACGCCGCCATTCTTCGTGCTGAAATCCGCGAAGTCCGCAGCCGCCCGCCGCGGCCGTGCGCCGATGTTGCGCAACTCCTGCGCAGGCCCCGGCAGATCAGGCGTGAGCCAAGTCCCGACGACGGCGAGCCCCGGATCCGCTTCCGGGCTGGTCGTGCGGCTGGTTGCCTTATCGGCAAAGAACGTGAAGCCGTCCCGGGCGGTGACGCGGACGGCCTGCCCGCGATCGGCGTCGAACAGTTCGGCGCGGGTTCCGTCCGCAGCGGTGCGTCGGGCGAACTCGGCCAGATCTCCGACCTCAACGCCGAATACGGTTGTGCCGTCGTCGGGCGAGCCAGGGGAAACACGGTGCAAGGCCACCCGGCCGGAGCCGGCGTCGAACTCCACCCAATCGCCGTGGTCCTCGACGCACACGAGGCCCAGCGCCACAAGGAGGTGCTTCCAGCCGGCGACGTCGGACGTGAACTGGACGGGTCGGACACGCAGCATGGATCCTCCGCAGAAGTCAGTGGGCTTTCGCCACAGCCTAGCTGGCACCAGAATGGGGCCATGGCTGTTGAACTTGAAGAATTGATCGTCAAAGACGCTGCCGAATGGCGGTCCTGGCTCGAAGAGAACGGCGGCGATAGCCCCGGCGTGTGGCTCGTGCTGCACAAGAAGGGCGGCAACGTGACGGAACTCGATTACGCCGCTGCCTTGGATGAGGCCCTTTGTTTCGGTTGGATCGACGGCCAAGGCAGAAGGCGCGACGACGAAAGCGTCTTCCAGCGCATGACCCGTCGCGGCCCCAAAAGCCCATGGTCCAAACGGAACGTCGGGCACATTGCCCGTTTGGAAGCTGAAGGCAAGATGACCCCGGCCGGATGGGCCGCCGTCGACAGCGCAAAGGCGGACGGGCGTTGGGAAGCGGCCTACGTGGGCCAAGCGGACGCGGAAGTCCCGGAGGACCTCGCTGCCGCCATCGCCGCAGTTCCCGAAGCCCAGGCGATGTTCGATGTGCTGACCGCGGTCAACCGCTATTCCCTGATCTACCGCACCAACTCGGTGAAGAAGGCGGAAACTCGGGCCAGGAAGATCGCTGGTTTTGTCGAGATGTTGGCGCGACAGGAGACTCTGTATCCGCAGAAGAAAAAGCCCGCGGTGGCAGAGTAGCGGCGGGGACTTACTCGGGCTTCCCGGGCTACTCGGGCTTCTCCCGGGACAGGGCGGCGATCCAGCCTGGGGTGTCTTCCCCGAGTCGCCGGTCCAGCAAGACCCTCGCCTTGGCGGCGGCGACCTGGACTTTGCGGTCTTCAGCGCTCACCGAGGCGGGACGCTGCGAGGGGGCGAGGGCTCGGGTTTCGGATGCCTTGGCGGCCGCCAGGAGCTCATCCTCCGTGCCGACTTTGAGGAGCGCGAGTTCCTCCCGCGAGGCGAGTTCGCTTTGGCCCAGAATCTCGATGGCCTTCTGGCCCATTTCGGCCTCGGAGCGGCTGCGGGACAGGGACGCATCCAGCGCCCATTGAGCACGGCGCCACCACTCGGACCTGTTATCCGCCCGCGCCTTCTGCCGCAGGGACAGGAGGCCCACGATTGCGGCAACGATCGCCGCGACAAGGACAGCGAGCGGACTGAGCGCTCCAAGGATCTGCCACCATTCCGCCGACGGAGCGACCACGGTGACAGGCAACGGACTCGGGGACGGGTTCACAGCTCCAGACTAGGCCCCGGCACTGACAATAACTGGACGCGCGCGGCGGCTTCCAGCACCATCCACGCCTGCAGTTGGGTGGAAAGCTCGACGGCGGTGCCCGCCGGATACGTCTCGGCGGCCGGACGCTGTGGTTCCGCCGAGAAGATGAGCCAGCCGTCGTCGTCGTACTTTCCGGAATTCCCGTTGGCAGCGTCGGCGCGGGTAGTCCGCCCCGCCCACAGCGCCTCCGCGGTGTCGAGCACGAGTCGCCCGGCGGTAGCGCGGGTGGGCGCGGGCAACCGCACGTCCCCGGCGGCGAGGGCCAGGTAGCGCACGAGGATTCCGGTGAAGAGTCCGCCGTCGCCGGCGCCTTCACCGCGAAGAACGAGTTTCCCCTGAGTGCCAGGCGGACCGGGGACGGTCAGATGTTCGGCCACCGAGCCCACCAAGGCGGCCGCGCGTGCCAGGTTCGCATCCCCACCCAGCTCCAACAAGGCGCCGAGCACCGGGCCCTGGTTGTAGGTGTAGACCTCTTCCGCGAGGACGAGCTTGCCTTTCTTGATCCAAGCCCCGTCGAGGTACAGGCCGCGGGTGGGTTCGAAGAGCGTCGCGTCGAGCCAGTCCAGGAGCCCTTGGGCCCGCTCCGGCTTGCCGGTCCGGGCGAAGTGCAGCGCCACCGGCGCCGTCGCCGGGGTGTTCTTGAAGTCGCGTTTGGTGCTCCAGAAGGTGCCGCCGCCCATGTCGTCTGTGGAGGCCGACTCGAACTGCGGAGAGAGACTTTTCTGCAAGCGGGCGTTGCGTCGACGGCCGGGCTGGTGCGCCTTTTCGGCCAGAGCGTCCAAGCGCAGCACGGCGAGGGCGAGCCATGCCATGTCGTCGAAGTAGCTGTTGACGTAGCGAAGGAAATTGCGCAAGCGGACAGTGGTGACCAGGCGTGAAGCGAGCCGGCCAGCGCTAGGGCGATCACCGCCGTCGAACCTTGATCCCGAGGCCATTTCGCGCAACCCGGCGTCCACGAGGCAGTCGACGTAGTGCGCCTGCCACCAGTAGTTCCACGGCTGACCCGGAAAACGCGTGGACGGCCGGACCGACGCCGCAAGGTGCGTTCCGGGAAGGGAAAGGAGGCGCCGCCCGAAATGCCGGGTGACCGAACGTGCGCCGTGGTCGGCTCGCGCGGCCCAATCCGGTGTTCCGGTGGTGCCCTGCGGGGCGTCGGGGGCGGACATGGTGACAGCCTAACGCCGCGCGCTTGGCCGCAGGCCCCTCCGCAGTGCACAATCAAAGTGATTCAGTTAACATTCATTAACGGATTTTGGTTCTGCATCAAGGAGGATGGATGGACATCAAGGGCGCAGTTGCGTTGATAACCGGCGGGGCTTCGGGACTGGGGGCCGCAACCGCAAGGCGATTGCTCGACGCCGGAGCATCGGTAGTGCTGCTTGACCTCCATTCCTCTCCCGGAGAGGCTCTCGCTGCCGAACTCAATGCCTCGGGGGCCGAGGGCAGGGCCTTGTTCGTCCCCGCCGACGTCACCAATGAGGAGCAAGTGCAAGCCGCCGTCGACGCTGCCGTCGCGCGGGGTGCGCTCCGGATCCTAGTCAACTGCGCCGGCGTAGCAACCCCGGGCAAGGTGCTCGGCAAGGACGGCGTGCTGCCGCTCGAGAACTTCAACAGGGTCATCCAGATCAACCTCGTGGGCACCTTCAACGTGATCCGCCTGGCCGCCGCCGCAATGGTCCAAAACGAGCCTGCGTCCACCGAGCTCGGTGGCGAGGAACGCGGCGTCATCATCAACACAGCCTCCGTGGCGGCTTTCGATGGACAGATCGGGCAGCCTGCGTATGCCGCGTCCAAGGGAGCCGTGGCCGCGATGACGTTGCCCCTGGCCCGTGAATTTGCGCGCTCGCTGGTACGGGTCATGGCCATCGCGCCCGGCATCTTCGAAACCCCCATGTTGGCCGGCCTGCCACAGGACGCCCAGCTCTCCCTGGGCCAGCAGGTACCGCACCCCGCACGTCTTGGCCGTCCCGCCGAGTACGCCAACCTCGTGGCGCACATCGTGGAAAACGCCATGCTCAACGGCGAAACCATCCGCCTCGACGGCGCCATCCGGATGGCACCGAAATGAGCCAGGCGCACAAGCTGGCGGCCGCCGTGGAACACTCGGCTGGTTCTTTGCCCTCCTTGCCTGGGGCGGACTTTTTCGATTTCGAATCGCTGCTCAGCGTCCAGGAACAGCGCAAACTCAATGAGCTCCGGGAATTCCTCGCCACCGAAATCGCGCCGTATGCCAAGGATTGGTGGGACAAGGCCGAGTTCCCGGCGCACATCCTGCCCAAGCTCGCGGCCCTTCGCCTAAGCACCCCCACGCACCGAGGCTACAGCAACCTGTTCGCCGGGCTCGTGATCGCGGAAATGACCCGCGTGGACACCTCTATTGCCACGTTCTTCATGGTCCACCACGACCTCTTCATCGAGGCGCTCTACGAGTTCGGCTCCAAGGACCAGCAGGACCGGTACCTCGACGACGCCTCAAACCTCCGGACCACCGGAGCGTTTGCGCTCACGGAACCGGATCACGGTTCCGACGTGGCCGGCGGCCTGCAGACGGTGGCCCGCCGAGTCGCCGGGGGAGCCGACGACGGCGGCGACTACTGGGTGCTGAACGGCGCCAAGCGCTGGATCGGCAACGGGACGTTCTGCGATCACATGCTGGTCTGGGCTCGGGACGAAGCTGACGGCGCCGTCCGAGGCTTCATCGTGGACGCCACGCTGCCCGGGGTGACGCGCACCAAGATCGAGAACAAGATCGCCCTGCGCACCGTGCAAAACGCCGACATTATCCTCAAAGACGTCCGGATTGCCGAGGCGGATCGTTTCGCCGGTATCAACAGCTTCGCCGACACGAACCACCTGCTGCGCGGATCCAGGCTCATGGTGGCCTGGCAGGCCGTGGGCCAGCAGTTGGCTGCGTTCGACGTCGCCCGGAAGTACGCGCTTGAACGCCGGCAGTTCGGCCGACCGCTGGCGAAGTTCCAGCTCATCCAGCAGCAATTGGTGGACATGCTCGGAAATGCCGTGGCCAGCATGGGCATGATGGTGCGGATCGCCCAGCTGCAGGAGGACATCTACACGGACAGCAAGGGAGTGCGGCACGGCGGAGCCCAAATGGCACAGGTGGCCCTGGCCAAGGCGTACTGCAGCGCCCGGATGCGCGAAACCGTGGCGATGGGCCGGTCCATCCTGGGCGGGAACGGCATCGTGACCGATTACCGGATGGCCAAGATCTTTGCCGATGCCGAGGCGATCTACACCTACGAAGGATCGTTCGAGATCAACTCGCTCATCGTGGGCCGGGCCGTGACAGGGGTTTCCGCGATCGTTTGAGGGCTTTTTTGGCGGGGCGGGCTCGCGGTGGGGCTCGATTCCGGCGCCGGGGTCGCAAAACCGGGGCTTGTTTCCCAGGCAGGAGCTTGAAGCGCGGCGATGGGAAACAAGCCCCGGTTTGAGGCCGACGCCTCAACCTCCGGACAATTGGTCCTCGAGATTGAAGATTTCCGTGAGTTGGACGAAGCCTTGGTCCGGCGTCCGTTGGTCGTCTTCGAACAGCAGTGCCATTTCCGTCTGCCAGCGGGCATTCACATCAGTCAAGGCCATGCGGGCACGTGCCGCGTCGAAATCGTCGCATTCCACGTATCCCACCAGCAGCCCGTCGTCGGCGAGGAACAACGAATAGTTGTTCCAGCCGGCCGCCTTGAGTTCACGGAGCATCTCCGGCCACACGGCCGCGTGCCGGCGTCGATATTCGGGAATCTGGCTGGGTTTGACCGAGGAACGAAAGCAGATGCGCATATGGATTCTCCTCTTCTGTGAATCGTTTCATTCAAAGGCTGCGATTCGCCCTCGTAATCGCTTGGGTTACCGGGCGCCGCTCCGAAGCTGGCGGTACTCCTCGCTGGCAACGGGCGTCGCGTTCGCCGTCCCCAGTTGGTTGAGCGGGATACGGTAGGTTTCACGGGCCGACCAGGCAGCCACGGCGCCGATGACACAGATTCCGAAACAGATGGACCCGATGATGAGCGGGACATTCGCCGATCCCGGCGGGGCGATTGCCGCGAAGATGCTCGGAAGGAACGCGGTGATGACGAGGCCGATGTTCTGCGAGATGGCGAATCCCGTGACGCGGGTGCGGGCGGGGAAGAGCTCCTGGAAGAAGCTGGCGAAGGTTGCATTCCAGACCTGGTACAGCGTGCCCCACATGATGATCGAGAGGACGATCGTGAGCAGTACGTTGTTCTGGCTCACCGCGTACAGGTAGGCGTAGGCCAGCACGCCGGAGCTCAACGAGCCGAAGATCATCAACGGCCGGCGGCCGAACCGATCCGACAGATCTCCGAACAAGGGGATAAGGGCGAGTGCGACGACGTTGGCCAGGACCGGGATCCAGAGGTAGACAGTAGTACTCATCCCGACGCCGTAACCCGGCTGGGTGGCGTACGCCGCACCGAAGACCGCGACGGTGACGCCGACGACGTTGACCAAGGTCATGCAGATTGCCCGGACCACGTCCAGGCCGCTTTCCCGCAGAACGCGGACGATCGGCATCTTCGGGATCTCCTGGTGCGCCTTTTCCTCAGTAAAGATGGGTGTTTCTTCGACCCGGCGGCGGATCATGTACCCGGCGAACACCACGAGGGCGCTGAGGAGGAACGGAATGCGCCAGCCCCAGGATTTGAACGCTTCATTGGAGAGTACGGCGGAGAGCGGGAGGAAGACAGCCGCGGCAATGATCTGTCCGGCCTGGGTGCCTTGGAGCGCGAAGCTTGCGTAGAAGCCCCGACGACCGAACGGCGCGTGCTCCACGATCATGGCGCTGGCGCCGCTCAGCTCGCCGGCCACCGCGAAGCCCTGGATGAGCCGGACGGCAACCAGGAGGACGGGTGCCAGAAGCCCGACCTGGCCATAAGTCGGCAACAATGCGACGGCGAAGGTCGACGCGCCCATCATCAACATGGCGAGGACCAGGACGTTCTTCCGGCCGTGCTTGTCGCCCCATTGTCCGAGGACGAAGGCACCAATCGGGCGAGCCACATAGCCCACGGCGTATGTGCCGAGCGAAGCGATCAGCGCAACGGTCGGGTTTCCCGCAGGGAAGAAGACGCCCGGGAAGACGAGCGCAGCGGCCTGCGCGTAGATGAACCAGTCGTAGTACTCAAGGGCGCTGCCGATCCAGCCGCTGGCTGCCGCTTTCCTCGTGGTGCTGGACGGTCGCGGTCCGGTTGAACTTCGCTGCCTGCTCGCGTCGATCTTCATATTGTCCTCCTTTGGACAAGTCGTTTTGGGCCACTGGAAGGGGCTTCCCGTCTTTGGGTCTGGTTTCCAGCAGGAGGGCGGCGCCATCGCAAGAATCGGTCTGAATCTCCGCTTGGTATGCGCTTTCCCACTGGTAAGCGCTTTCCATGAGACACCCGCGCGGCCCCGCTGTCAAGGGGAAATTGTTGTGCCGGTCACACTCAGCCCTCGGGAATTGTCCTTACGCCGAGGGTGACGTTTCGGTGCTGCGTCGCAGCACAACCGCGCCCGTGACGGCGGAATGGGTGCTGAGCTCTTCGCCCGCCTCACGCTCGTTGGAGCTTCCGAGGGTGGCGAGCTTGCCGATCTCTTCAAGCGGCAGGCTCACGGTGGTGAGGGCCGGGCGGAAGTCGCGCAAGGTTTCAATGTCATCGAATCCTGCAATCAGTGCGTCGCGGGGGATCCTCAAGCCCTGGGAGCGAAGCGCGGCCACTGCGCCGATGGCCATCACGTCGTTCGCGGCAAAAATGCAGAGCCGGGCCCCGGCGCTGCCGGTCGATCGCTCAGCCCCCGCTGTTTGTCCGGCTTTGATCCGGGCAGCGAGCTGGAGTCCGGCTTCATAGCCGCCCTCGCGGTCGAATCGGCTGCGGATCACCTCGGCCTTCGGCCGTCCGGCGTCAGCCAGACCTCGCTGGAATCCGCGGATGCGGTCATCTGATGTCAGCCGTCCTTCCGGGCCGCCGATGATGACGAAGCCGCCGTGGTTGCCGGCGGCGAGTTTGGCGGCGAGCTCCGCAGCCAGTTCTTCGTTCGGAACGGAAACGACGTGGTAGCCGTCCGTTTGGGAGGCTCCGATGATGCCGTGGCCCACGACGCCGACCTTGCCGCCATTGCGGCAGTACCGGTCGAGTTCAGCGGCCAATTCGGCATTACTGCCCTTGTCGCCAGGCTGGGTCGATCGCGATCCCGCTATCACGATGGAGTCCGCCCTGCGCGCGGCGAAGGCGGCGACGGCGGCCCGTTCGTCAGTGGGTGTGCCCTCGGTGGTGGCCAGGAGAACCATCTTGTGTTGTTCCCGTGCGGCAGCCTGGACGCCGCGGGCTATGGCCGAGAAGTAGGGATCGGCGATGTCGTGCACAATCAGCCCGATCAGCCCGGAGCGCGCTTTTGCGAGGCCCTGGGCCTGGGCATTCGCGATGTAGCCGAGGGCGTCGGCCGCCTGCCGGACGCGCTCGGCGATCTCCGGTGCGGGCGTCCTGGCGGAGCCATTGAGCACCCGGGAGGCCGTGGCGGGGGAGACGCCGGCCAGTTTGGCCACTTCGGACAGCGTGCTTGCAGTCACGGACAACTCCTCTTCAAAAGCCTCGGTCTCGGGCACTTTCAGCAACATCCGATTATTGCAGTCCTGACCAGCCTCGGGAAAGCGATTGCCAGACCCGGAGCCGCGTGTCATCATGAATGCAGTGGGAATGCGCTTTCCCACTTCATTCACTTTCCATTGAAGAGGACTCATGGGCTACGAAACAAAGACGATCCGCATCGCCATGAACGGCATCACCGGCCGGATGGGCTACCGCCAGCACCTGCTGCGTTCCATCCTCCCCATCCGGGACGCCGGGGGCTTTACCTTGGCGGACGGCACCCGCGTCCAGGTTGAACCGATCCTGGTGGGCCGCAACGAAGCGAAAATCCGCGAACTCGCCGAACTCCACAAAGTCTCCGAGTGGTCCACCGACCTCGACGCAGTCATCAACGACCCCACGGTCGACGTCGTTTTCGATGCGTCGATGACCAGCCTCCGCGCGGCGACCCTGAAAAAGGCAATGCGCGCCGGGAAACACATTTTCACCGAGAAGCCGACGGCCGAGACGCTGGAAGAAGCCATCGAACTGGCCCGGATCGGCAAGGAATCCGGCGTCACGGCCGGCGTGGTGCATGACAAGCTTTACCTGCCGGGCCTGGTCAAGCTGCGCCGCCTCGTGGATGAGGGTTTCTTCGGCCGCATCCTCTCCATCCGCGGCGAGTTCGGCTACTGGGTCTTCGAAGGCGACATCCAGGCAGCGCAGCGCCCGTCCTGGAACTACCGCAAGGAAGACGGCGGCGGAATGACAACGGACATGTTCTGCCACTGGAACTACGTCCTGGAAGGCATCATCGGCAAGGTCAAGAGCGTCAGCGCCAAGACCGCCACCCACATCCCGACCCGCTGGGATGAACAGGGCAAGGAATACAAGGCCACGGCCGACGACGCGTCCTACGGCATCTTCGAGCTCGAGACCCCTGGCGGAGACGACGTCGTCGGCCAGATCAACTCTTCCTGGGCCGTCCGCGTCTACCGCGACGAACTCGTGGAGTTCCAGATCGACGGCACGCACGGCTCCGCCGTCGCGGGCTTGAACAAGTGCGTCGCGCAGCAGCGCGCCCACACCCCCAAGCCCGTCTGGAATCCGGACTTGCCCGTCACGGAGTCCTTCCGCAGCCAGTGGCAGGAAGTCCCCGCCAACGCCGATCTGGACAACGGCTTCAAGCTGCAGTGGGAAGAATTCCTGCGCGACGTCGTTGCCGGCCGCGAGCACCGCTTCGGCCTGCTTTCTGCTGCCCGCGGCGTGCAGCTCGCCGAGCTCGGCCTGCGGTCCAACGACGAGCGCCGCACCATCGACATCCCGGAGATCGAGCTCTGATGACTTCCCTTCTCCTCCCAAACCACGACGGCGGGACCCGCCTCTACAGGTTGCAGCCGGCCACGTCGTGGGCCAGGCCGACGGCGCCGCTGACGTCCCGGCGCGCCTATGCCGCTGCGCACGTGATTCCGGAAGCGACAGCCGACAATACCCCGGGCGCCCCGGCGCACTTGGACTGGGACGCCACGATGGCGTACCGGCACGAGCTGTGGTCCTACGGCCTGGGCGTTGCTGATGCCATGGACACCGCCCAGCGCGGCATGGGCCTGGACTGGGCCGCGACGCAGCAGCTCATCAAGCGAACCGGCGTCGAAGCGGCCTCCGTGGTGGCGTCCGGCAACGCCGCCACTGCTGGCAAGAGCGTCCGGGATCTCGTCTCCTGCGGCGCCGGAACGGACCAGCTGGACCCGGACTCTGTTCCCGAGGGTCCCTCCGGTATCAAAGCGGTGTTGGACGCGTACCGCGAGCAGATCGCCGTCGTGAGCGAAGCCGGACCGAAAGTCATCATCATGGCGTCCCGGGCGCTGGCCAAAGTGGCTGCAAGCCCCGGGGACTACCTGCACGTTTACTCCACGCTCCTCAGCGAAGTGGACCAGCCGGTCATCCTGCACTGGCTCGGGACCATGTTCGACCCCGCGCTGGCCGGCTATTGGGGCTCTAACGACGTCGCCGAAGCAACTGAAACCTTCCTTGGCCTGATCCGCGATCACGCGGACAAGGTGGACGGCGTGAAGGTCTCGCTGCTGGACGCTTCGCATGAAGTTGCCCTGCGCTCAGCCCTTCCGGCGGGCGTCCGCCTCTACACCGGCGACGATTTCAACTACCCGGAACTGATCGACGGCGACGGCGCCCACCACTCGGACGCGCTGCTGGGCATCTTCGCCGCGATCTACCCTGCCGCTTCGGTGGCGCTGCAGAAGTACGACGCCGGCGACGCTGCGGACGCGCGCGCCATCCTGGACTCCACCCGCGAACTGGGCAAGCACATCTTCAGCGCCCCCACGTTTTACTACAAGACCGGGATCGCGTTCATGTCCTGGCTCAACGGCAAGCAGCCCGGATTCCAGATGGTCGGCGGACTGCATTCCGGCCGCTCGGTGGTCCACCTGGCGCGCACCTTCGAACTCGCCGACCAGGCCGGGCTCCTGCGCGATCCAGCGCTGGCCGCCTTCCGGATGTCCGATTACCTTCGCATCAACGGAGTGGGCGCATGAGCGACTTTTCGCGACTGTCGGACTTTTCAAGATTGTCACTGAACAGCGCCACCACCAAGAAATGGACGCTCGCCGAAGCCGTGGACGGTTGCGTCCGGGCCGGAATTCCGGCGATCGGACCGTGGCGGGACATCGTCGCCGACACCGGCTTGGACAAGGCCGCCAAGCTGATCAAGGACGCCGGACTTCGCGTCTCGTCCCTCTGCCGGGGCGGTTTCCTCACAGCGGCCGACGCCGAAGGGCAGGCGGCCGCGCTGGCGGACAACCGGGCGGCCATCCTGGAAGCCGTGGCGCTGGATACGCAGGAGCTGTTCCTGGTGGTCGGCGGGCTCGCGCCGGGCGAGAAAGACGTCGTCGCAGCCCGCCAGCACGTGGCCGATCGCCTAGAGGACCTGGTGCCCTTCGCCGTCGAGCACGGGGTCCGGCTGGTGCTTGAACCCCTGCACCCGATGTACGCGGCGGACCGAGCCCTCATCTCGACCCTGGGCCAGGCACTCGACCTCGCTGCGCCCTACGACGCGAAGGCGGTCGGCGTCGCCGTCGACACCTTCCACGTCTGGTGGGACCCCGAACTGAAGCAGCAGATCCAGCGGGCCGGCCGGGAGAACCGGATCGCGTCCTACCAAGTGTGCGACTTCAACCTCCCCATCGCCGCCGACGCGCTGCTCTCGCGCGGCATGATGGGAGACGGCGTGATCGACTTCGCGACGATCGGCAGCTGGGTGCGCGACGCCGGCTACGCTGGCGACATCGAAGTGGAAATCTTCAACCAGGACATCTGGGACGCCGACGGCGACGCGGTCCTGGCAGCCATGAAACAGCGCTACGCGGAGCTCGTGCTGCCGTACGCCTAACGGCGCGGCGCGATTTGGGAAAGGCGGGGCACATTGCGTGCCCCGCCTTTCCGCGTGCCTATCCTGCAGCGGAAGCCCTACCTGCCGTCAGCTCGGCGACCTTGGCCGGAGACAACTTGGCGTCGACGATCCACACGATGAACGTGCGGACCAAGGATTCACCTGCGCCGAGCTCCACTGGCCGGTCCCAGGCCACGGCCGAACCCACTGCCGGGTAATCCGCCATCCGGACGAACCAAGGATCCTGCACCTCAGCCGGGGCGGCGAACACCAGAGTGGCGGGGCCTTCAGGGAAGTCCGCGGCCCAGGCCAGCCACGGCGCCACCGAGCCGTGGACTTGGGGTTCACCGGCCCTCTCCGCTGTGAAGACTTCTGCCGCGGCGCACGCAGGCAAGCGCCAGAAGAAGCCGCCGTAGCCGCTTCCGAGGGCGCCGTTGGAGCCGGGGCTGCCGAGCGAGGAGTCGACGACGGCGGTCAGTTCTGTTCGTAGCTCCAGTTGCCACGTGCGGTGGTCAAGCAGCCTGGACCGGGTGGTGCGGCGTTCGCGGAGAAGTTCGGCGCCGTCCGGTGCCTGCCAGCTCAATTCCTGCTCCAGCAGGCCTGCCGCGTACATTGTGGAGCGTTCGATGATGCGGCCGTGGTCTTGCCGTTCTTCGTAACGGCCGGCAGCGCGGGTGTACGTCTTGCCGCCCCAGAAATTGCTGCCGTTCACATCCTGCAAGGCGAATCCCGCGCCAAGATGCCAGGGGTGGTCGGCGGGCAGATGGTCGGTGACCTTGACTCCGGCGAGTGTTCGGACCGGGTGCAGATAGGGCCGCGGGGAGAGCCGGGCGGCCAGGCCGGCACCGCTCTGCAGGGTTGCCAAGACGACAGAGGCCTGGCCGGTTTTTATCGCAGGGGCGCCGGGCTCACCGCCGTCGGGCAGGCTCAAGAGCGGCCTTCCGGCGTCGACGGCTGGCCGCGCCCAAGGCAAGCCAAGTTCGCTGAAGGTGGCGTGCGCCGCCGTCGCGCGTTCCAGAGCGTCTTCGATTCCGTCGATCACCGCGCGGGCTGCATCACCCTCGCCCTCCCAGGTGACGTACTGCTCCGGGATCAGTGCGGGAGATTCTGCGGTGCGGATGGCCTCCAGGACCTGCATGAAGGCGCCGCTGTCCGCGAGCGGGCTGATGAGCGGCGCGCCGGTTGCGGGACCCGGCGTCGAGCGCTCCAGGCGACGATGCTCCAGCAGGTCCTCGGTGAGGTCCACCCGGCTGTACACGGTTTCGCGCTTCCCGGCGGCAGAGCTGACAGTGAGGCGGTCTTCGGTGTAGTGGAACACCGCCATGCCTTCGCTGCCCTGCAGGGTGATGTACGGTTCCAACGATTCGGAGGCGCAGAGCGTGAGTGCGCACGTGATGGGCAGGCCCGTGGCTGTGCCGATCCGGATCACGGAGGTGTCGTCGGATTCGATGTCATTGGCGCGGTACAGGTCTGTTTCCACGGAGGCAAGATCGTCCACTGTCCGCGCCCCGGCGATCCTCAGCGCGGTGGCGATGGCGTGTGCCAACGGGTTGGTCGCCACCCCGTCAACAACGTCGATGCCGTCCAGGCTGCGTTTGCCCGCCCAGCGGGAGCGCTTGTAATAGGCGCGGTCACGCACCCAACGCCCGGTGGCCGAGATGCCCAGAAGCGTGCCGATTTCTCCCCCCGCAAGCAGTTCTTCAATGGCCTGGAGGCCGCGGGATCCGAGGCTCTGGAAGCCGACCTGGACGCTCCTGCCGGCCGCAGCGGCGGCTTCCTGCAAACGATTGAAGTCGGCGAGCGAAGCGACCGGAGGCTTCTCGAGGTACAGATCGGCATGGGGAAGCGTTGTGAGGGCGAGCTGTGCGTGCGTTTGGATAGGTGTGGCCACAATGACCAGGTCCAGCGCGGGGGTTCCCGCCAGGAGTTCGTCCAAGTTGCTGAAGACAGCAGTTCCGGGCGGGAGCGCCCCGGGGGTAGGCGGATTCGGGTCGGCTACGGCAACAAGGCGCACGACGCCGTTGGCCTGGAGCCTTTCGAGGTTCTGCAGGTGGTGCGCGCCGAAGCCGTGGACCCCCACGAGGGCCACTCTGCTCGCCTCATGGCTGGGCTGTTTGCGTTCTGCCGGGACGGGCGTGGACAGGGTGCCCATAGCTCTCCTCATCTATCCCCGGGGATCGGGGTGCTGACGTCGGTGTCGTTCCAAAGCTCTTGGTAAGCGCTTTCCAAGAAGAGTGTACCGTGCCTTATGGGAGATGTAACGCCCTTTGGTTTCAGACGATCCGGCCTGCCGGCAGCTTTTCCCCAGCTTCTACCGCCACGTCGATCGAATTTCCCGCCACGGGCATAGGGCACGTTCCGTACGGAGTGAAGGCACTGGGGTAGTTGATGGCGCGGTTGAAGTCCAGCACGACTGAGCCATCGTGCCGGGGGCGCGAGACGGCCAGCTTGCGCCATTCGTCCGTGGTGTTGCCGTTCGTTTCGTCATGGAAGGTGACGGTGAGGGCTCCGAGCTTCTCAGCCTCGGCGTGCAGGCGGATCTCGTGGGGAAGGCCGGGCGCCCGGAATACGACCTCGCCTACGGATCGATGGACCCCGTCCACCAAGGGGTTGGCTGTCCCGATCGGAACATCCACAGGCTCCGGGTAGGCCTCGAAATGGCCTTCAAGCACCCAGTCCGGGTTGTATTCATAGGTGGGAACGGCGTCGAACTCCGTCAACACCGGCGAGGAGTCGTCCCTGGTGCGGATGGCGTACTTGTCCGCGCGCATGGCCAGTTCGACCACCACCTCCGTGCCATCCGCGCCGCCGAACTGCACCCACATGAGCGATTCCTCGTCCTGGAGGGTAGCCGAAATCGTGCCGTCCACCGGAGCTCCCGTCTCCACGACCGTGAGTCCGTCCGCCGCGCTCGCGGTGAGTGTCGCCGTCGTGCCGTCCGTTGACCAGAGCCCCGGGACGAGCTCGACGGCGGCGGGTGCGGATTCGAGCCACTGGAAGGAGGTGAGGGTCAGCCAGCCGTGGTCCGCTGCGAGGGCGGCGTTGCGGCCGTTGCGGAAACGCTGCCAGCGTTCCAGCTGGGCGTTGCTTGCGGGGGCTGTTGCGCTCATGGTTCCTCCAGCGGCTTGGGCGGTGTTCGTTGGCTTAACCATGCACCCGTCACCACCATTCCCTGAACCCAAGTAGTCCCCACCGCCACCCTCGCCTCGCAAGTCCCCACCGGCTCCCAGCCTTCGCAAGCTCAGTCAGGGACCCTCGCCGGTGGGGCCCCACGGCCAGGGAACCCTGGCGGCGTGGGCCCACGCATTAGATGCCGTTTTGAGCGCTGAAAACGACATCTACTGCGAGTCAGTTGGGGCAGGCAGGGCGGACGTGCAGAGTGAGCATGACAACATTTGAGACGGATTGCCACCCCCGCAAGAGCTGCGGGTAAGATTCCGTAGGAATATTAGTAATCCGGCTCACAGTATCCAGCGCAGTGTACGGGCCACACCCAACGCCAGAAGGTATTTTTCATGGTTGACACTGCACATCTCAGCACCGACCTTGCCGCGGAACTGCGGGCCGATGTCCGCCGCGTCTCCACGCTTCTCGGAGAGTCGTTGGTCCGCCAGCACGGGCCCGAGTTGCTTCGGCTCGTCGAGCAGGTGCGCCTGCTCACCAAGGAATCCAAAGAAGCCGCCCGCGGCGGCGCCGACGCCACAGGTCCGTGGAGCGCGCACGACGTCGTCGCCCAGGTCCGGGAGTTGCTCGCCTCATTGCCCCTTGAGGAAGCCACCGAGCTGGTCCGCGCCTTCGCCTTCTATTTCCACCTCGCCAACGCCGCCGAGCAAGTGCACCGAGTCCGCGGACTGCGCACCCGCCAGGAAAAGGACGGCTGGTTGGCCAAAGCCGTGGCCGAGATCGCCGATGAAGCCGGAACCCAGGCCCTGCAGGACGTCGTCAATGAGCTGGACGTTCGTCCTATTTTCACCGCGCACCCCACCGAAGCCTCCCGCCGTTCGGTACTGGACAAGATCCGAAAGCTCTCGGACGTGCTGGCAGAATCCACTGTTGAGGGCACGGCCGCCCGTCGTCGACAGGACCGCCAGCTCGCCGAGATCATCGACCAAATGTGGCAGACCGACGAACTGCGCCAAGTCCGCCCCACACCGGTAGATGAGGCCCGCAACGCCATCTACTACCTGAGCAGCATCCTGACCGATGCCATGCCGGAAATGCTCACGGACCTTTCCGAGCTGCTGGGCGAGCACGGCGTGGTGCTGCCGGCGCACAACGCCCCCATCCGCTTCGGTTCCTGGATCGGCGGAGACCGCGACGGCAACCCGAACGTCACCGCTTCCGTCACGCGCGAGATCCTGCAACTGCAGAACCAGCACGCCGTGCGGATCAGTATCTCGATGATCGACGAACTGATCTCCATCCTCTCCAACTCGACGGCCCTGGTGGACGCGGAAGAGGACCTCCTGGACTCGATCGCCGTCGACCTCAAGAACCTGCCTGGCCTCGACAAGCGCATCCTGGAGCTGAACGCGCAGGAGCCCTACCGCCTCAAACTGACCTGCATCAAAGCCAAGCTCATCAACACGGGCCGCCGCGTGTCTGCATCCAGCCACCACGAACCCGGCCGTGACTACGCCTGCACCTCGGAACTCCTGGCAGAGCTCGAGCTGGTGGAAACTTCGCTGCGCAAGCACTCTGCCGTGCTCGTGGCCGACGGCGCGCTGGCCCGCGTCCGCCGTGCGATCGCCTCCTTCGGGCTGCACTTGGCGACCCTCGACATCCGCGAGCATGCCGACTACCACCACGACGCTGTCGGGCAGCTGATGGATCGGATCGGCGTCGGAACTCCCTACGGCGAGTTGAGCCGCGCCGAGCGCTTCGAGCGGCTGAGCGCGGAGCTGGCTTCGCGCCGTCCGCTGTCCGGCCACCCCATCAAGCTCGACGGCGACGGCGACCGCACCTACGACGTCTTCCGCAGCATCCGGCACGCCCTCCAGACGTACGGGCCCGACGTCGTCGAAACCTACATCATCTCCATGACGCGCGGCGCGGACGACGTCCTGGCCGCCGCGGTGCTGGCCCGCGAAGCCGGACTGATCGACCTGTTCGGCGCGGCTCCGTATGCCAAGATCGGCTTCGCCCCGCTCCTGGAGACCGTGGAGGAGCTGCGTGCCTCGGCCGAAATCGTGGACCTACTGCTCTCCGATCCGTCCTATCGCTCGCTGGTTCGGCTGCGTGGGGATGTCCAGGAGATCATGCTGGGATACTCGGATTCGAACAAGGAATCCGGCGTCATGACCAGCCAGTGGGAGATCCACAAGACTCAGCGGAAGTTGCGCGACGTCGCCGCCAAGCACGGCGTGAACGTCCGGTTGTTCCATGGCCGCGGCGGTTCTGTGGGCCGTGGCGGCGGACCGACCTACGACGCCATCATGGCCCAGCCGAACGGCGTGCTCGAAGGCGCGATTAAGTTCACGGAACAAGGCGAAGTCATCTCGGACAAGTACTCCCTGCCGGAGCTCGCCCGCGAAAACCTGGAGCTCTCGCTGGCCGCCGTGATGCAGGGTTCCGCGCTGCACCGCGCCCCGCGCACTTCAGACGACGAGCGCGAACGTTACGGCCAGGTCATGGAGATCATTTCCGACGCCGCGTTCGCCCAATACCGCACCCTGATCGACGATCCTGACCTGCCCGCGTACTTCCTGGCCTCGACTCCGGTGGAGCAGCTCGGATCCCTGAACATCGGCTCACGACCCTCCAAGCGCCCCGATTCCGGCGCCGGACTGGGCGGTCTTCGTGCCATCCCGTGGGTGTTCGGATGGACCCAGTCGCGGCAGATCGTTCCAGGCTGGTTCGGCGTGGGCTCAGGTTTGAAGGCTGCCCGCGAGGCAGGCAACACCGCCGAGCTTGCGGAGATGATGGAACGCTGGCACTTCTTCCAGTCCGTGATTTCCAACGTCGAGATGACCCTCGCCAAGACGGACATGGACATCGCCGGGCACTACGTGTCTTCGCTGGTTCCGGAAGAGCTGCACCACCTGTTCAAGGCCATCCGCACTGAGTACGATCTCACGGTTGCCGAAGTGGAACTCCTGAGCGGGGAAACCGAGCTCCTGGAAGCGCAGCCGACGCTCAAGCGTTCCCTCGAAATCCGCGACCAATACCTCGATCCCATCAGTTACCTGCAGGTGGAGTTGTTGCGCCGCGTCCGCGAAGCTTCCATTTCCGGCGCCGAGATCGACGAACGCCTCCAGCGGGCCATGCTCATCACCGTCAACGGCGTGGCCGCCGGCCTCCGCAACACGGGATAGCCTCACCCCCTTCCGACGCTCGCTCACTTATGTCGGGTTTTTTGGAAACGCCCGCTCACATCATGTGAGCGAGGGTGCGGCCGGAAGGGCTTGTTTGTGAGCGAGGGTTGGGTCCTTGAGACGCTCGCTCACTTATGTGGGCGTTTTTCGGAACGCCCGAGAATTGTCAAGCTGTGTGGAGTCACTGGGCTATTTTTTGGGGTGTTTGGTCTGGGGGAGGTTGATCCCGACGTATGTGGCGGGGGCCGGTGTGGTGGGTCGTTGGCGGAACCTTCCTGGGTGTCGTTCGTAGTAGTCCTGGTGGACTTTGTCGCGTTTGTCCCAGAGCTCTTTCCACGAGCCGTCGTGGACTTGTGATGGTGAGAACAGTGCGATACCGGAGTGTTTGTGATCGGTGCTGTACCAGTGCACATAGCCGGTGAGGTATTCCCTGGCGGTATCGAGATCGTCAAAGATCCGGGGGTAGCGGGGCCGGTATTTCATCGTGCAAAAGCCTGACTCCGAGAAGGGATTGTCGTTGGATTATCCGGCTAATAGCCCTGTATGCCGGGGATTGGCCGGTTAAGGATTCAGCTTTTTCGGGTGGTCAGTTTCCGGAGTTGTTCTTCGTGGCGCCGCACGCTCGTGGCGAGGGTATCGAGTGCGGCGCGGAGGGTGGCGATCTCGTCGGTGAGGCCGGTGAGGGTGCCGCTGGCGGCGGCGCGGTGACGGTTTTCCTCGATGATGGCCCGGATCATTGGGTCCCGATAGAGGGTGGTCCGGCCCAGGCCGGTGTGGGCGGCAACGGCGGTGAAGGTGACTGCCTGTCCGTTCCGAAGGAGATCGGCGCAGGCGCGCTCGACGGTGTTGAGGGTGCTCGTGTTGGTCATCCTGTGGTGGCCTCGCTGTTCAGCCTGTCGAGTCGTGTGATGAGCTGTTTGTGACGGTCGGCCTCGGCGATCCAGCCTCGTTGTTCGGCGTCGCGGGCGAGTGCGTCCGCGTCAACGCGTTGCGCGGCGAGGATCGGCAGTGAGCTGGGCTCGGCGTGGAAGCTGGGGCAGTGCTCACAAATATTTGCGTAAGCGCATGCCCCCTGGGCGGGGGCCCGCAGGCAGAACCCTCCGGCCATGCGGGACTTCAGCAAAGGGGTGTCCTTCCAGTCTTTTCCGCCGGTGATGTCTCTGAGCGGCAGGCTGGTCCTGCCGCTGTGAGGTGTGAGTGCCTGTTGTTTGGCCAGATCAAGGGCCCGTTCGTACTCGGTGCGCACGGTGGCGTCGAACAGCCGTCCGTAGCGCAGGCTCATCTCTGCGGACATGTGGCCCAGCAGCGCCATCAGGGCCTGCAGCGAGACACCGGCGTTGACCAGGGCGGTGGCGTAGGTATGCCGTAGCTGGTGCGGGGTGATGTGTTCGAGCCCGGCGAGCCCGGCGGCGCGGTCGAGTTCGGCGCGGACCGCTTGTTGCCCGAGCCGGCGTCCGTGGTGGGTGAACAGGAACTGGGCCGGGCGTCGGTAACGAGGGTGTGGCAGCGGCCGGCCGTGCGATCTGGTGCTGGTTATGTGGTCGATCAACTCCAGGATCTCTCCATCGAGAGGGATCATCCGCTCGGTGTCCAGCTTACCGAGGGGGACCTTCAGCCAGCTGCCGTGGCCGGGGACTTCGTGGACGCAGTCCAGTTCAAGATCGAGCAGTTCCCCGATCCGCAACCCGCAGGCGCGTTGGAGCCGCAGGGCGGCAGCGGCCAGCTCATTTCCCGGGGACTCGGTCAGGACCTGGGTGAGGCGCCGGTCGATATCGACGGGCAAATAACGCGGCAGTGTTTGCGGGAGCTTGGGAATGTCGTCACGGAACAACAGCCTGCGCGGCGGCGCTTCGGGCCAGTCCCACTCGGTGATGTCGGTCAGGAACCCCATCAGCGCGAGCACCCGCCGGGACCGGTCAGCGACGGTGATCACCTCACCGTTCTTGGTGTTGACGGCATCGACCATGCTGCTCAGGTAAGGCTCGATGTGCTTGCGTCGGTTGAGGGCAGCGACGGAGTCCAGATCCGGGTCGATACCGGCCAGGAACTCACCGAAGTGCTTGAGCCGGGTCGCGATCGTTGACACGGTCTTCGGCCGGCAGGTCGCGCGCTTGCGGTCCAGATAGGCGATCATCGCTGTCCGGATCGGCGGACGCACCTGGGCCAGCCGTTCGGCGAACGGGACCGGGCCGCCGGCGCGGGGAAGTTCATCAAGGACTCCGAGGTGGAACAGTACCCGTTGGGCGTTGCTTGCCGCCGCCAGGTAGTGGCTGTGGCCCTTGCCGGTGCGCCCCTGCCTGTCCCGGCAGGCCTCGGTGAACTCGGCCAGATCGGTCAGGGTGAGCTGTTCCAGGCGTCGTCCGGTTTGGATGAGGAGCCTGACCGGCACCTGGGAGCCGGTGGCGAACCGGACCCGTTCGGTGAATCCCAGGTCGGCGGCTGCGGTCATGAACCGGTCCAGGTCCGTTGCCAGCGGGGAGTCTTGGATCTCGCGCCAGATGGTGGAGAGCTTGCGTTCCAGCAGGTAGTCATAGCCTGGCCGCAGGCCTTGGTGCAGCATCAGGAAGGTGATGATCGGCCGGGTAGCTGACCCGGCGGACAAGCGCACCTGCAGCGGCTCGGCTGCCCATTGCTGCGGTTCCGGCCACCGCTGGAAGAACGTCGTGGCCGCTGATGAGTACGCGGTGTTTCCCCGGCCGGTCCGCCTCAGGTAGTCCAGATACGCGGTGTGCGGGTCACTGCTGGGAACGGATGCGATCGCGAGCGGCATCGAACTCTGCTTTCACGTGGGCCGGAGCCAGATGGATGTAGCGGGCAGTGGTATCGACGTGCGCATGGCCGAGCAAAGCCTGCATCACCGCCAGATCGACGCCCGCCTCGGCCAGTGCTGTCCCGAACGTGTGCCGCAAGGCGTGCGGGTGACCGCCAACGATTCCGGTCACGCCGCGGTGATAACGGAACACCGTGCGCAGCCCGGCCGCGGTCAACGGCTGGCCCCGGTTCGGCCCCTTGGCCACGAGAAACAGGGGTGCGCTGACTGATTCGGGCCGCTCGGCCAGCAGATACACCTGGATGACGGAAGCCACGTCCGCGTCAAGGGGCACCCGTCGCTCCCGCTGTCCCTTGCCGAGCACCTGCAGCCACCGGCCGCCGATATCGACGTCCGTGACGTCCAGGGCCAGCACCTCGGCCGAACGCAACCCGCAATAAAGCATCAAACCCGCGATCGCCCGGTCCCGCCAGGTGTGAAAACTGGCCAGCAGCTCGGCCGCATCAGGCTGAGACAACGCCTTGGGCAGCCGACGTGGTTCGCGCAGCCGAAGCGAGGAACGGTTCTTTGGCCGCCGGACCGTATGCGCCAGCATCCCGCTCCGCTCACCGGACGCGACCCAACGCGCTTCCCGGCCCTTGGGAACCGGGTTCTTCATCTCCGGGTCCCGCATCGCGGCGAAGGCGAACAAACCTGAGATCGCGGCCAGCCGACGGTTGATCGTCGTCGCGGCGTACTGATCCAACCGGCGCCCCGACAGCCTGATCACGTTCGGTCCCGCCCTGCCCGGAACCCGGGCATCGCGGCAGGCACGCAGGAACCGAAGCAGCACCTCCGTGCTCACCTCCGCCAGCGGATGCCCGGCAATCAGAAGCCACCGGCAAAACGCCAGCAGGTCATACCCGTAGGAACGCACCGTCTTCGGCGAGTAGTTCCTGTCCGCCAGATACCCAAGGTACTCATCCACGAGCTTGAACTGGGGTGCGTCCTGACCGGCCAACGCCCAGCCGCCGTCACGCTTCTCAAGCGAAAGACCGCAATCGCTGTTCATGAAGAACAGGTGTACCAGCAGTGATCCAGATCACAAGGCAGGTCCCGTGGCGTGGCGTGTCGTTGGCCTGCAGAGACAACGGCATTAGCCGGTTAAGAGGGAGACGTAGGGGCGGTTATGGCTGAGTTCCACGCCGTGGACGGTGAGGGTGTCACGGAGCAGGTTTGATCTCATGGCCGGGCCTGAATCGGCATGCACGATGAGCGGGGCGCCGTGCCGGGCGATGGCTGTCGTGAACATCTCCGCGGCGAGGTGGTCGGACTCGCGTTCCTCCGCCCGCCAGCCGACGATCTCCCGGGAGAAGATGTCCATGATGGAGTACACCTTGAAAACCTTCCCCTGCCACTTTGAATAGATGTCCGTGATGTCCCAGGACCAGACCTGGCAGGGTCCGGTGGCCTTGACCACCGGCATCTCAGAGGAGCCGCGCTTGACCCCACGCTTGCGCGGGATGATGGGGCGGGCCTGCTGATCCTCGTGCCCTGCCGCGATCCGCCACCACGTGCGGTTGGAGGCGAGCAGCACGCCGTTGTCCCAGGCGGTGGCGAAGGCATGGTCGACGGAGTTGCCCTTCTCCCAACCGGCCAGGATGAGCCCCAGGATCCGGTCGTGATGCGCGGTGCTGATCCGGCATTCGTAGGCCCGGTCGGCCTGGTGGATCGGGTCCTGCACCGCCGGACGGGGATTGGACCGGTAATGCCAGGTCCCGCGCGACACGCCCGCCAGCTCGAGCGCTGTCCGCTGGGAGCCGATGATCACACGCAGCTCCTGGACCAGGTTGTTCTCGGCCGCTACGAACCGTTCTGAGCGCTCGTCGGGGTTGTATCGGGCTCTGGCACGCTCAAGTCGTGCAAGAGCCCGATAG